>NZ_JAAGPF010000403.1 GCF_017104645.1 Burkholderia sp. Ac-20379 | reverse complement strand
TCGGCTTCGGCTTCGGCGGCGTCCGCCGCCTCCGCCGAGCTGCTCAAGCGCGGCGAATACCTGGCGCGGGCCGGCGATTGCATCGCCTGCCACACCGCATCGGGCGGCAAGCCGTTCGCGGGCGGCCTGAAATTCGACACGCCGATCGGCGCGATCTACTCGACCAACATCACGCCCGACCGCGCGAGCGGCATCGGCGGCTGGAGCCTGGCCGATTTCGATCGCGCCGTGCGTTCCGGCGTGCGCAAGAACGGCGACACGCTGTATCCGGCGATGCCGTATCCGTCCTACGCGCGGCTGTCCGGCGAGGACGTGCGCGCGATGTACGCGTACTTCATGCACGGCGTGACGCCGGTCGAGCAGGCCAACCGGCCCGTCGACATCGTCTGGCCGCTGTCGATGCGCTGGCCGCTCGGCATCTGGCGCAAGCTCTACGCGCCCGCGCCGCAGCCGTTCGACGCCGCGCGCTACCCCGACGCCGTGCTCGCGCGCGGCGCCTATCTCGTGCAGGGCCTCGGCCATTGCGGCGCGTGCCACACGCCGCGCGCCGCAACCATGCAGGAGCGCGCGCTGAGCGACGCCGACGGCCTCGATTTCCTGGCCGGCGGCGCGGCCATCGATGGCTGGGTGCCCACCAGCCTGCGCGGCGAGCCGCGCACCGGCCTCGGCACGTGGTCCGAGGCGCAGCTCGTGCAGTTCCTGAAGACGGGGCGCAACGCCCACACCGCAGCGTTCGGCGGCATGACCGACGTGGTCGATCACAGCATGCAGTACCTCGACGATGCCGATCTGAACGCGATGGCGCGCTACCTGAAGACCTTGCCGCCGCGCGCGGCAGGCGAGACGCCGTACGCGTACGACGACGCGGCCGCCAAGGCGCTGCGCTCGGGCGACGCGAACCGGGCCGGCGCATCCGTCTACGTCGACAACTGCATGGCCTGCCACCGCAGCGACGGCCGCGGCTACACGCGCGTGTTCCCGGCGCTCGGCGGCAACCCGGTGGTGCAGGGCGCGGATCCGACCTCGCTGATTCACGTGGTGCTGGAAGGCGCGGCGCTGAACGGCACGCACACCGCGCCGTCGACGTTCACGATGCCGCCGTTCGGCTGGCGTCTGTCGGATCAGGAGGTGGCGGATGTCGCCACGTTCGTGCGCACGAGCTGGGGCAACAGCGGTTCGCCGGTGACGGCCGCGCAGGTGGCGAAGCTGCGCCGCGCGTATCCGGGCACGCGGCCCGATGCGCCGGCGGGGGCGAGCTTCGGGCGGGCGGGGCGGTAGGGCGGGTCACCGCACTGTTGAAGGGCGTTGTTCCGGCTCGGCCTTTGGGGTGACGTGCCCGTGGGCGGGACGCTGAGATATCGGGCGTCCTCGATGCCCGGCGACCGGGGGAGACGATGCTCACGATCCCGGTGGGCCAGCGGCCTGACGGATCGGTCTACCCGTCCCGCCGAGCCGCCGAGTAAAAGGCTTGCCCTCGCTCGCGCTCGCCGATTGGGCGGCGGAGGATCTGTTCAGGCATGCGGAAGTCGAGATCGAAGGATGCAGCGGCTTCGAGCCCTACGTCTCCGTTCTCGATGCGCCGATGCGTACCGAGGCACCGGAACCTGACGGGCCGCAGGACGTCGACTGGCTATTCCGCCAACTGGCGGTAACGCGCGGCAATCCATTGCTGAAGCTCTGCCCGCTCCTCACGTGACAGCGACAGGTTGGTTTCCGGATCACGCGCGAGCGAGTCGATTTCATCGTGCCACTCCCGGGCGAACACCGGCCTGGAGTGCGCGGGCAATTGCCTCGACACGAGATAGCTGGCCTCGAAATACTCTTCACGGGCCTGAGGCGTGCATGCCTCCCGGTGGCCTTCCATGCCGCCGCCTGTTCGCGAAATTTTCTTTGCCGAAAAATACTCCTGAAATTCCTTGCGCGTGTGAAGGACGATCTCGTGTGTCAACGTCTGTGCGATTCGGGCGAGCGCCGACGTGTCCAACGCTGTTTTTCCGCGGCCGAGATGCGCGTCCAGATTCAGCTCGATATCCGCCGCCTTGCCGTAAAAGACGGTTCGCGCGAAATCCCGCGGAAGGGATGCCTTGGTGATCAGAAGATCGTTATGCCCAGGCGGGAAAATCGGCCCGAGGGCATCGAGAATCTTGCCTGTCAGCGCTGTCAATTCGGCCGTTTCGGCGCTGGAAAACCCCTCCAGCGTTGCTTCCGCTCGTGTATGGGTGGGAATCCCTCCGGCATGGAGAAGCTGAAAGATAGTCGGTGCCGCAGGCGGGCTGGTCACACCGGCGTGGCGGGTCGTTCCGGGCTCATCGGTACCGGCCGGGCCGCTGCGAGCCAGGCGGGAAGTTGACGGGGACTGTATCGATGGCGGGCGGCGAGGCCTCGACAAGGTTTGGAGGTCGGCGAGATACATGCCGCCTCGCATCGATGGTTGCGATGCTTCCCCCGTCGCAGAGGCGCCGCGCGTGGTGTTGCCATCGCCGTTGGCGGAGCCCGGTTCCGGTTGCCCGTAGCTCAATCCGCTGGGGTAGTTGTTGCCGATGCGTCGACCTGACATTTCGAAATGCTCCTGATGCCGCGTGCAATGGACGCGCAAACCTTCTGACGCTACGACAAAAGGGCACCCTGAAGTTTTTGCTGGCGAAGGCCCGTCCGAAATAGCGAACGGTCCGGGTGAGGCTTCATGAAGGTGTGTGCCCGACGTCCGGGACACGCTTCGCGGCGTGTGTTCGTGCTGATGGCCGGGATCGCGAAGCCGATTTACCGATATTTCGACCGCGCGTATCCGTTCATTTGTCCACCCGCAACTGCGCCTTCAGATACTGCAAGAACGCCTGCAGCTTCGGCGACGGCGCGCGCTTCGGCTGGCGTCTGTCGGATCGGGAGGTGGCGGATGTCGCGACGTTCGTGCGCACGAGCTGGGGCAACAGCGGTTCGCCGGTGACGGCCGCGCAGGTGGCGAAGCTGCGCCGCGCGTATCCGGGCACGCGGCCCGATGCGCCGGCGGGGGCGAGCTTCGGGCGGGGCGGTAAGTCAGTCGAGATGACGCAATGAAAAAGCCGCGCGATGTCGGTCGCGCGGCTTTTGTTTTTGGGCAGATGTTGACGCTGTCAAACCGGCGTGCCGTCTTCCGATTCGATCACGACATAGAAGTGATCGCCCATCGGCCTGACCGACTTCGAGAGCACCTTCGGCGCACGCAGGATCGCGTCCGTCGGATCGTATTCGAGCGTGTAGGCCACGCCCGGCGACAGCGGGGCGGCGTTCAATCCCCAGCTCCACATGTGGAACGTTTCCGTGCCGTGCGGCTCGAGATGCAGCGCGATTTCATGCGGATACTTGACCAGCAGGAAATGCACGCGCTGGGAATCGAGCCCGATCGCGGGCAGCGCCATCATCAGCACGCCCACCAGCAGCGGTGCCAAGAACGTCGAGGCCGCGGAGCGCCAGCGGCCGCGCACGGCATTCGCGAGACTGCCGACCAGCCAGCCGATTGCTAGCGGCAGCAGCAAGAACGCCGATACCAGCAGCAGCGTGATCACGCCCTTGTAGAGCTCCCAAACCGTCACGTAGATTACGGCGAGCCCGAGCCAGAGGGCGAACGGGCGTGTTGAAATCCGATCGATCGCGATCGGTGGCGAATCGGCATTCGGTGTCATGAGTTTGGGCGGGTTAATCGTTCGCGGGAGTTCGGGAATGGCGCGGCCGATATGACATCGCCGTGTTCATGCGTATTTGCCGTCGCTCCCGCGTGTTACCGATAATCAGTTTGCCAACCGCGATTCCAGTTCGTCCGCGCGCGCATCGGTTTTGCGCAATTCGCAATCGGGCAGCGTCGAGCCACCGTTGCCGCTCTGGCATTCCGCATCGCGGTTTTTCAGCCAGGCCAGCTCGTCGGCCTTCAGCGCCTTGCGCCGGGCCGGATCGCCGGCGTACTTGCGGGCGAGTTTCCCGTAGACCTTGTTCAGGCGCGTGTCCTGAACCGCCAGTTCCTTTTCGACGCACAGGTCGAGTTGCACCGCATTGCCGGCCGCGCGGTCGCGGCAGGCGGCGTATTCGGCCGACGTGTCGGCGAAGCTGTTTTGAGAAAGGATCAGGCATGTGCCCGACAACACGAGCAGCTTTTTCATTCGGAATGGTCCTGTCGATTTGATTTTGATATGACGTTCTGTCCCGCAGGAGCGGCGGCGCCATGATACGGCGATATTTAACGGAATGACCGTGCAAATCGATTGATATGTTTTTGAAAGCTGATTCGGTCGCTGTCGAATAAAGTGAACGCTCATGACTCGAAAATCCGCGAAGCCGATTTACCGATATTTCGGCCGCGCGTATCCGTTCATTTGCCAACCCGCAACTGCGCCTTCAGATACTGCAAGAACGCCTGCAGTTTCGGCGACGGCGCGCGCTCGCGCGGAAACAGCGCGTTGAAATCCTGCGGCGGCCCGATCCACTCGGGCAGCACCCGAACGAGCCGCCCGGCTTCGACCTCGGGCGCCATGCTGGCGTCCAGCGCCAGCAGCAGGCCCAGGCCGGCGCGCGCGGCGTCGAGCACGAGCGCCGGATCGCTCGCCACGATCACCGGCTCCACGGCGTAGCGCACCGGCTTGCGGCCGGTGGTGCGCAGCGGCCAGACGTAGCCGCTCTCGCTGCGCGCCTGATGCAGGGCGAGCACGCGGTGTTGCGGCAGCGCGTCCGGCGTGGCCGGCGCGCCGTGCCGTTCGAGATAACCGGGGCTGGCGTAGACGGCGGTCGAGAACGTGCCGAGCCGCCGCGCCACGAGGCTCGAATCGGGCAGCGCGCCGAGCCGCAGCGCCACGTCCACGTCCTCGCCGAACAGGTCGACCGGGATGTGCGAGGCGACGATGTCGAGCCGCACGTCGGGATAGCGCGTGCAGAAGCCGGCGATCAGCGGCGCGATCCAGGTCGCGCCGAACGAATAGGGCAGCGTCACGCGCAGCCAGCCGCCGGGCGTGCCGCGAATGCGCTGCACGGCGTGCTCGGCCGCGTCGAGCTGCCCGCCGATCGCGCGGCAATGCTCGAAATAGGCGGTGCCGGCCTCGGTCAGGCGCAGCTTGCGCGTGGTCCGGTGCAGCAGCCGCGCGCCGAGATGCGCCTCGAGCTCGCGCACGCGCCGGCTGACGGTGGTTTTCGGCGTCTGCAAGGCGGCCGCGGCGGCGGTGAAGCTGCCCCACTGCACGACTTGCAGGAACACGAGCGTGTCGTTGAGGTCGCGGCTCATGGGCGTACGGACAGGAAAGGGCGGGCGGTCATGGCGGCAGACTAGCACGGCGATTGTGCCGTGTACGGCGCAATCCTTGCCGCTTTGCGTGGCTAATCACGCGCCCCGCCAGCCCCTATCGTGTGGCCTTCCTCATCGCTTCCACCGGGAAGGCAACCATGAACCTCAACGAATACGCGAGCCACGACGCCATCGGCCTGGCCCAACGTGTCGCGGCCGGCGACGTCAGCGCGGCGGAACTGGCCGCGCTGGCGCGCCGGGCGATCGACGCCGTCAACCCCGAGATCAACGCCGTGATCGAGCACTGGCCCGCCGACGCCGCCCACGCCGACATCGACGCCGCGCCGCCGGCCGCCGGCCCGCTCTCGGGCGTGCCGTTCCTGATCAAGGATCTCGCGGTGTCGATGCGCGGCAAGCGCGTCGAGCTGGGCAGCCGGCTCGCGGCGGGCCTCGTGGCCGAGGACGATTCCTGGCTGATGTCGCGGTTTCGCGCGGCCGGGCTGCAGACGATCGGCCGCACCACCACGCCCGAGA
>NZ_JAAGPF010000402.1 GCF_017104645.1 Burkholderia sp. Ac-20379 | reverse complement strand
AGGTGGTGGCGTCGGCGCCCACGGCGGCCGCGGCGCTGTGCATGGCCGCGGCGTCGGATCTGCTGGTGGCGGTGCCGGCGCACGGCTGCGCCGCGCTGGCCGGCTCGCTCGGGCTGGTGACGCGGCCGATGCCGGTGCCGGTGTCGAGGTTGCCGGTGGTGGCGTCATGGCACGGGCGCTACGAGGGGGACCGGGCGCATGCGTGGTTGCGCGAGGTGGTGGCGGGGGCGGCGGCGGGGATGTTGGCCGCGGCTTGATGTGGCGGCTTGGGGGGGCCGCTTAACCCGGCGGCTTGCGCAACGGATCGAGCAGGCTTTTCAACCCGTTGTGATCGATTTCCTGCATCAGCGCGAGCAGCCGGCCGATCTCGCCGGGCGGAAAGCCCTCGCGGGCGAACCAGTTCAGGTAATGCCCGGGCAGGTCGGCGAGCAGCCGGCCTTTGTATTTGCCGAAGGGCATGGTCAGCGTGACGAGGCGTTCGAGGTCGGGCGTTTGCATGGGGCGTATTGTGCACGGATTTTCCGCGACGCACGGCGGGTTGCAACTCAGGTCGAATCCGATCGAACCATCCGGTTGAATCGACATCGGCAGATGAATCGTCGATAATCGCGCCGCGTAAAACATGATTCTCCCGAATAATCTCGACGAGCCGCCATTCATGTCCATTCAACGAGCCTGGTTTTCGATTGCGATTCTCCTGTTTTCCGGCATTGCCGAAGCGCAGCAAGTCGGCGTGGTGGAAAGCGGCGTGTATTACTCCGTCAATCCCGCCTTGCCGAAAGGCACGCGCGTTCAGGTGCTGAGCGACGACGATTCGGGCAACGTTCAGTGTTGCGGCGAGATCGCCGGCCCGGCCAAGCATGCGGGCCGCCAAGTGCTCGACAGCCTGCGCGACCGCCCGGTCACGGCCTATGCGCTGACGACGAGCGGCGCGCTGTCGGCCGACAGCTCCGGGTTCGGCATTGCCGGCAACGTGAAGATGGTCAAGCAGGGCGCACATCCGCAAGCCGTGCTGGCCGACGGCTCGCACCTGAATTTCTCGACCTGCGCCTCCGCCGAGGGCGTGCATTATCTCGGGCGCCGCGCCGGCGACAATAAACTGCTCGTGCATCTCTACGAATATTTCGACGGCGATCTGGAATCGAACTGCAAGGACAGCGAATTGAAATGAGCCGAAACGGCTTTCGACATTCGATTATCGATATCACTATGACATTGCTTTCCCGCCTATTCGGCGCATGCCTGAGCCTTGCGGCCATTTCCGTTGCGATCGCGAGTGCGCCCGCCTGGTCGGCCGAAACCGCGTTCCCGCGTTTCGCCCAGAAGGAAGGCCGGACCGACGCCAACGACATGCCGCTTTCGGGCGCGACGCTGTGCGTGCTTCCCGAGAAAACCCGCTGCTTCGAGATGCCGTCGAGCCCGATTCCGGGCGACGCGAAGGATCGCTACCAGTTCGCGCTCGAGCCGCGCTCGGAGCGCCTGCCGCTGGCCGGCGGCGGCTCGTGGGTGTTCTTCTCGGGCATGTTCTCGGGCGGCGGCAGCGGCATGCTCGAACGCGTGGCGGTGCTGCGCTACACCGCCGACGGCAAGATCGAGAACCTGATGCCCGAGGTGACCGCCACCGACGTCGCCGACCGCGCGATGTGGAACGTGCCGGATGTCTCGCCGTATCCGGTGTTCGTCCGTGCCGATTTCATCTGGGGCGACGGCGAGGATCACTTCGGCCGGCATGTGTTCGGCGTGGATGGCTGGACGTTCGATCCGGCGATCCATCAATACCGGAAAGTGTTTTCGTATCGTACCCAGCGCCGCTACGCGCGCGGCGCCGACGACGACGATCACGTGCTGAAGGCCGAGCGCGAAACGATTCTGAGTCATTTGAAAGCCGGGCGCTGATTCGGGCGCATGCGCCGCCGGGGCGGCACCCGTCGCCCGTCTTTCATCCGCCTTTCGTGCGGATTCCTCATGGAATCCGCCGCCTCCCATCTGCGCAGGATTGTCCTGTTCCAGAGCATTTCCCTCCCATTCGGGCGGAATCCGCACGCCTATCGTTGAACCCGGCGCGGCCGCTTCGGCATGATCCGATGCGCGCCGGGCCGGGTTCAACCATTCGTCATCCCGTTGCTATCGGATCGACAGTTCACACGGATAAAAAATGTTCAAAACGAGACTCTGCGGCCTCGCGCTCGGCGCGCTGGCCGCCGGTGCAGGCTTCCTCGGCACGGCGCAGGCGGCCGATGCCGCCAATCCAGACGATCCGGCCAACCCAGCCCATGCGGCCGCGCCGGCCATCCCCGAACAGGCCGGCGATTTCGTCGCGCGCGATTTCGCGTTCTCCGACGGCACCGTCCTGCCGGACGTGAAGATCCACTACGTGACGATCGGCACGCCGCACCGCGACGCGTCGGGCCGCATCGACAACGCCGTGCTGCTGATGCACGGCACCACGGCCACCAGCCAGGAATTCCTGACGCCGTCGATGCGCCGCGAACTGTACGCGCCGGGCCAGCCGCTCGACGCGCGCCGCTATTTCGTGGTGATTCCCGACGGCCTGGGCCGCGGCGGCTCCAGCAAGCCGAGCGACGGCATGGGCGCGGCGTTCCCGCATTACGGCTACGCCGACGTGGTGGAGGCCAATCACCGGATGCTGGTGGACGGGCTGCACGTGACGCATCTGCGGCTGGTGCTCGGCGTGTCGATGGGCGGCATGCAGACCTGGATGTGGGGCGAGCGCTATCCGGAGATGGCCGACGCGCTGATGCCGGTGGTCAGCCAGCCGATCCCGATCGCCGGGCGCAACTGGCTGTGGCGGCAGATGGTGATCGGCGCGATCCGCAACGATCCGGGCTGGCAGGGCGGCGCTTACCGGACGGAGCCGACGCAATGGCTGCGCATGATGCCGATCTTCGCGCTGATGACGGTGAACCCGGCGCGCATGCAGGAAGAAGCGCCCGACCGGCAGGCCGCCACGGCGCTCTACGACGCGCAGGTCGAGCGCGCGCGAAAGAGCGACGCGAACGACGTGCTGTACTGGTTCGAATCGTCGCGCGATTACGACCCCACGCCCGATCTCGGCAAGATCCGCGCGCGCCTGCTCGCCGTGAACTTCGACGACGACCTGCTGAACGCCACCGATCTCGGCGTGATGCAGCGCTACGTGCCGCTCGTGCCGCACGGCAGTTACGTCGAGGTGCCGGAATCGAATCATGGCTATGGGCACCTGACGCAAACGCATCCGGAAGCCTGGAAATCCTATGTGGCCAAACTGCTGGCCGATTGAAACACGCGTGTCGACCCATTCGAATCAAAAGGTGAAAACATGAAAGCAATGCGGAAATGGATGGCCGGCGCGATGCTGGCGGGGATCGCGTCGGCGTGTCTGGCGCAAACCGCGGGCGTGACGCGCACCGAGGTGCTGAAGGGCGATGTATCGGTGCCGGGGCGCGAAGCCGTGATCTCGCACGTGACGATCGTGCCGGGCGGCAAGCTCGGCTGGCACACCCATCCGGGCGACGAAATCAGCTATGTGGAATCGGGCGTGCTGACGCTGCTCGTCGACGGCAAGCCCACCGAGCAGGTGCCGGCCGGCAAGGGCTTCATCGTCGAAACCGGCCGCGTGCACAGCGCGCGAAACGACGGCGCCGCGCCGGTCGAGCTCGTGACCGTGCATGTGGTGGCCAAGGGCCAGCCGCTCGCCACCCCGGCCGCCGCGCCGGCGCAGTAAGCCTCCCGCCTGGGCGACGCCGGATATCGGTTTCGCCGATCCCGGCCGCCCACCGCGCCCGCCGCCCGCGCCGCGCCCCGGCCGGGCGGCGGCGTTTCGTTTCCTCGCGTTTTCCCGATGTGCCGCGCCGCAACAGTGCGAACCAGATTAATTCGAGTTGCCGGGAAAATTCACTTGCTGTGTTTATAATCAGCCGTCCCACCGGACAATCGATACGATGCGGGGTGGGCACGGCACGGCGGGTTTCAAAGCACGGCCGAAGTCGATGTGAAATAGGGATTTTGTAAGGTTAGATCATGTCCGATTGGCCCAATACGCCGGTCCCGTTCATGGACGGCATTGCCATCTGTGTGGCCACGATCGGACGCGATATGCATCGCGCGCTCGTGGTGACGGCTGCCAATCACCATTTCTTCGAAATGATGGGCGTGACGGGCGAGGATATGCCCGCCTTTCCGATTCCGCTCGACGTGCTGGCCGCCGATTTCGCGCTGCGCGATTTTCGCGAGCAATTGCTCGTGTGTTTCGGCGCCGGCGAATCGCCGCAAATGGCCTGGAGCCACGATTTCCGCGCCGATACCGAGGTCTGGCGCCTGTCGCTGGAGCCGGTGCGGCATCTGCAGGGCGGCAAGGCCATCGTGCGCGAAGTGATGGTGACGGGTTTCGACGTCGCCACCAAATTGCCGCCGAATCAGGAAACCGACGTCAAGACCGCGCGTTATCGCGCGGTGGTCAATTCCGCCTACGACGCCATCGTGACGATCGATCACGAGCGCAATATCACGCTGTTCAATCGCGCCGCGGAAAACATGTTCGGTTATTCGGCCGCCGAGATAATCGGCCGCCCGATCGAAACGTTATTACCCGAAAAATATCGCGCCGAGCATCCGGCGCGCGTGCAGCGATTCGCCGACAGTTATCAGCCGGCCGTGCGCCACAATACGCCGCCGCGCATGGATGGCAGCAATAGCGTATTCGGCCAGCACCGCAACGGCTCGATTATTCCGGTGGAAATCGCGTTGTCGCGCATCGACGTCAACGGCGCGACCGAATTCACCGCCGTGGTGCGCGACATTACCGATCGCGCGCTGCAGATGGAATTGCTGAAACAGCAGGCCACCACCGATGCGCTGACGGGCCTGCCGAACCGGCGTGGCTTCATGGAGTTCGTGGAGAGCGTGCTGGGCAGCGACGAAGCGCTGTCGGTATTCATCCTCGACATCGATTTCTTCAAGGATATCAACGACAGCCACGGTCACGACGCCGGCGACGAGGTGCTGCGCGTGCTGGCGCAAGTGGGCGCGTCGATGACGCACGAGCCGAACGTGTTCGCGCGCTGGGGCGGCGAGGAGTTCGTGGCGGCGCTGCCGGGCGCGGACGCCGATCGCGCGCACCAGGTGGCCGATCAGTTGCGCCAGTGCTTCGAGCGCCAGGATTTCGAGCATCCGTGGCGGCTCCAGCCCATTCCCTTCACGGTCAGCATCGGCGTGGTGGCGCGCGAGACGGGCGAGGACGACGTCGAGGCGCTGATGCGCCGCGCCGATCGCGCGCTGTACCGCGCGAAGCAATCGGGCCGCAACCGCGTCGAGATGGCCTGACGCGCGCGGCCCGGCCCGCCTACTTGCCGCCCGTCACGTCGAGGAACGTGCCCGTGATGAACGACGCCTCGCCGCCCGCCAGCCACAGAATCGCGCGGGCCACTTCCTCGGCCTGACCGCCGCGTCCCATCGGAATCGAATCCTTGACGCGGTCCACGCGCCCCGGCTCCCCGCCGCTGGCGTGCATCTCCGTGTAGATATGCCCCGGCCGCACGCAGTTCACGCGGATCCCGTCGCGCGCCACTTCCTTCGCAAACCCCGTCGTGAACGTTTCGAGCGCGCCCTTCGAGGCGGCGTAATCGACGTATTCGTTCGGGCTGCCCAGACGCGCCGACGCCGACGACACGTTGATCACGGCGCCGCCCCGGCCGCCGTGGCGCTGCGACATGCGGCGGATCGCGTGCTGCGCGCAGAGCATCGGCCCGATCGCATTGACGGCGAAGATCCGCTGCATCCGCTCGAAACCCAGTTCGACCAGCGGCGCTTGCCGCGCGATGATCGCGGCGTTGTTGACCAGCACGTCGAGGTGGCCGAACGTGCGGTCGATCGCGGCGAACAGCGCGTCCACCTGCGCCGGGTCGGCGCTGTCGGCGCGCACGGCCAACGCCGGGGCGCCGTTCGCCGGCGTCGGA
>NZ_JAAGPF010000401.1 GCF_017104645.1 Burkholderia sp. Ac-20379 | reverse complement strand
TCCACCTCGTCGGCGGCGCGGCCGCGCAGGTCGTCCACCACCAGCGGCGGCGGGGCCGCGTCGTCGAGCACGCGCTGCCAGCCGGCCGGCGAGACGATCGCGCGCAGCATGTCGTGGCGGCCGATCACGCGATGCCAGGCGCGCTCCACGCGGTGCGGATCGAGATCGCCGGCGAGATCGAGCTCGACATAGCCGTGGCAGCCCACGCCGCCGTAGTCGTACGCTTCGCCGCGGCCGACCAGATAGGCGGCCTGCACGTCGGTCAGCGGAAACGGTTCGTGGCGGGCGGCCGGATCGGCCGCCGCCGGTTGGGTTTCGGCCTGCGCCAGATGCGCGACCAGCGCCGCCTTGTGTTCGCGCAGCGCGGCCTTGCGGGCCTCGGTCAGGGCGCCGGCCGGCGCGCGAAAGCGCAGCTCGCCGGCTTCGGTCCAGAGCAGGACGCCGAGGGCGTCGAGTTCGGCGATCAGCGACACGGGATTCATAAGGAGCCTTCCTCGTAAGTGGATTCGATGATGTCGGTGGGGGCGGCCTGCAGAGAGCGCAGCCAGGCGGCCTGGGTGGCGATGCTCGGCATCGCGAACACCTGCCGCAGGCTCAGGCGGCCGGCGTCGAGCCCGTCGAGGCGCATCGCCTCGATGAGCCGCGCGGCGCGCAGGCTGTCGCCGCCGAGCCGGAAGAAATCGTCGTGACGGGCGATGTCCGCGTGGCCCAGGACCTGGGACCAGAGCGCGGCCACGCGCCGTTCGAGCGGATCGGCGGGGGCTTCGCGCGGCGCGCCCTGAAGCGCGCTGCCCGCGAAGCGTTCGGCCAGCGCGCGGCGGTCGACCTTGCCGTTGGCGCTCAGCGGCAGGGCGTCGAGCGCGAGCCAGTGCGACGGCACCATGTAGTCGGGCAGCAACGCGCGCAGGGCCGTGGCGAGGGCGGCCTCGTCGGGCTGGCGGTCGGCCACGACGGCCGCGCACAGCGCGGGCGGTTGGCCCGTGACCAGCGCGACGGCGTGCCGGATGCCGGGCTGCGCGAGCACCGCCGTTTCGATTTCGCCCAGCTCGATGCGGTGGCCGCGCAGCTTGATCTGGTGATCGCGGCGGCCCAGGAATTCGAGCGTGCCGTTGGGCCAGTAGCGGCCGAGATCACCGGTGCGATACCAGCGCTGGCCCGCGTGGGTAACGAACGACGCCGCCGTGCGCTCCGTATCGCCGCGATAGCCGAGCGCAACGCCAGCACCGCCGATCCACAGTTCGCCCGGCACCCAATCGGGGCAGTCGTTGCCTTGCGCATCCGCGACGCGATACTGCTGATTCGCGAGCGGCGTGCCGTAGGGGATCGAACGCCAGTGTTCGGGCACGTCGGCCGGCACGTCGCAGAGGTTCGACCAGATCGCCGCCTCGGTCGCGCCGCCCATCGCGATGAAGCGCGCGGCGGGCGCGGCGCGGGCGAGCCGTTTCGGCAGATCCATCCCGATCCAGTCGCCCGACGCGAACGCGAGGCGCAACGGCAACGGCTTGTCCGCCGCCGCAACCAGCAGCATGTCGAGCAGCACGGGCACGGTGTTCCAGAGCGTGACGTCGTGCTTCAGCACGAGATCGCGCCACACGGCCGGCTCCCGCCGGTCGTCTTCGCCAACCAGCACCAGCGCACCGCCAGCACCGAGCAAACCGAAGACGTCGTAGACGGACAGATCGAAGTCGAGCGCCGACACGGCGAGCGCGCGATCGCCGCAGCCAACGCCGAAGCGTTGGTTGAGATCGTCGATCGTGTTGGCGGCGGCGCGATGACTGATCTCGACGCCCTTGGGTTCTCCGGTGGAGCCGGACGTGAAGATCACGTAAGCCACGGCATCGGGCGACACCGGGCAGGGCGCGGGCAGCGATTCGCAGGCCGACGCGGCGGCGATGTCGATCGCATCGGCTTCGAGCGGCGCCAGCAGCGGCGCATGCCCGCCATCGCTGAGGACATGGCGGATTCCGGCGCGCTGATGAATACGGGCCTGCCGCACCACCGGCTGCGCGACGCCCACCGGCACGTAGCATCCGCCGGCCGCCAGCACACCGAGCACGGCCACGATCTGATCCGCGCCGCGCGGCAGCGTGACGGCGACGGCGTCGCCTTCGCGCACGCCGCGTTCGCGCAGCAGGGCCGCCACGCGCAGCGCGCGACTGGCCAACTCGCCATACCCGATCGCGCGGCCGTCGATGTCGATCAACGCAACGCGTCCGGGCTCTTGCAAAGCCCGTTCGAACACCGGCAGATGCAGCGTACGCGGCGCGATCGGCCTGCTCGTCGCATTGACGCGCTCGCGCACGGCGCGCTGCGCATCCGGCAGCGCGACCCCGGCGGCGGCGGCCGTCTCGTCCCAGCCGTCGGCCTCGTCCGCGAGCCGTTCAAGGCATCCGACATAGGCATCGAACATCGCGTCCACCAGCCTGTCCGGGAACAGGCCGCGCACGTAATCCCAGGACAGCACCAGTTCGCCGCGATGCTCGAACACCTGATGATCGAGCCAGACCTGCGGCGTTTCGGACAGGCCGCCATCCGCGAGATCGGGGAACCCGTCGGGCAGGCGGTCGAAGAAATCGTCGGCCAGGCCGAGCGTGCTGGTGAACACCACGGGCAGCGCGGCGGCTTGCAGGCCCACGCTGCGCGCGCGTTCGCGCTGGATCCACACCGACGACACGGCGCGGTGCTCCAGCACCTCGGCCACTTGCTGCTGGACGGCGGCGGCGCGCTGCGTCCAGCTTTCGCGGCCCGGCGCGTCGAAGCCGACCGGCGCGAGCGCCGTGAAGTCGCCGACGATGCGCGGCACGTCGGGATGCAGCGCGCGCCGGTCGAACAGCGTGAGGTTGAGCGTCAGCGCCGCGCCGCCGCTCCAGGCGGCCAGCACGTGCGCATAGGCGGTCAGCAGCGCCACCGACGGCGTGATGCCGCGACGCTGCGCCTGTTCGCGCAAGCGCCGCCAGCGCGCGGCGGGCAGGCGCGCGCGGCGCCGCACGAACGCCGCCGCGCCGAGGCTGGCCGGATCGCGCGCCACCGGCAGCGCCGGGGCGGGCGGCAGCGTGTCGAGGCGCGCACGCCAGTAGCGCAGCGCGGCCTCGGGCGGCGCGACGGCGTCGAGCGTCTGCACCACGTAGTCGCGAAAGCCGAGCGCCGGGGCCGGCGGCAAGCTGGACGGCGCGCGGTACAGCTCGGCCAGCTCGCCGAGCAGCAGCTTGACGCTGTAGCCGTCGAGCGTCAGGTAATCGAAGAACAGGCCGATCCGGCAGCGGCCGCCCGCATACGGCACCGCGTGCGCCGTGTGCAGCGGATGGCGCGCGCGCGAGCGATCGCGTACACGCCACAGCACGGCGATGGCCTCGCGTGCGGCGCCGGCGTCGGCAGCGGGCGGCTCGATCCGCAGCCGCGCGTCGGGCAGCGTTGCGGCCACCGACTGGCGGCCGTCCTCGTCGACGCTGGCGCGCAGCATGTCGTGGCGCGTCCAGAGCGCGCGCCACGCGGCATCGAAGCGCGCGAGATCCACGCCCGCGCCGTCCAGTTCGAGCAAATAGGTGGTGCCGCCGTGCAGCGGCAGCCCCTCGGATTGCCCCATCCAGTAGGCGCGCTGAATCTCGGTGAGCGGGAACGGCGCGTGACGCTGCGCGGGATCGGGCTGCAATGCGGGGGCGGCCGCTTGCGCGGGCGCGTCGCCGGCGGCATGCCAGATGGATGCGAAATCGGCCAGCACCGGCCGCGCGAACAGGCGGCGCAGCGGCGCGTCGGCCTGCCAGCCGTCCTGCTGCAATTGCGCGACGAGCCGCGTGGCGAGCAGGCTGTCGCCGCCGAGCCGGAAGAAATGATCGTGGCGCGACACGGCCGGCAGCGCGAGCAGGCCGCGCCAGAGGCCGGCGATATGCTGCTCGGCCGCGCCTTCGGGCGGCGCGGCATCGATCGGCGCGGCGGCCAGCGCGCCCGCGAAGCGTTCGGCCAGCGAGCGGCGGTCGATCTTGCCGTTGGCGCTCAACGGCAGGGCGTCGAGCGCGAGCCAGTGCGTGGGCACCATGTAGTCGGGCAGCAGCGCACGCAGGGCCGTGGCGAGGGTGGCGTCGTCGGGCTGGCCGTCGGCGACGAACGCGGCGCACAGCGCGGGCGGCTGGCCCGTGACCAGCGCGACGGCATGCCGAACGCCGGGTTGCGCGAGCAAGGCCGTTTCGATTTCGCCCAGCTCGATGCGGTGGCCGCGCAGCTTGATCTGATGATCGCGGCGGCCGAGGAATTCGAGCGTGCCGTCGGGCCAGTAGCGGCCGAGGTCGCCCGTGCGATACCAGCGCTGGCCCGCATGGGAAACGAACGATGCGGCGGTACGCTGCGCGTCGCCGCGATAGCCGAGCGCGACGCCCGCACCGCCGATCCACAGCTCGCCCGGCACCCAGTCGGGGCAGTCGTTGCCGAGCGCACTCACGACGCGATACTGCTGATTCGCGAGCGGCGTGCCATAGGGGATCGAACGCCAATGTGCAGGCACTTCAGCCGGCACCTCGCAGAGGTTCGACCAGATCGCCGCCTCGGTCGCGCCGCCCATCGCGATGAAGCGCGCGGCGGGCGCGACGCGGGCGAGCCGTTTCGGCAGATCCATCCCGATCCAGTCGCCCGAGGCGAACGCGAGTCGCAACGGCAACAGCCTATCCGCCGCCGCGACCAGCAGCATGTCGAGCAGCACGGGCACGGTGTTCCAGAGCGTGACGCCGTGCTTCAGCACGAGATCGCGCCACACGGCCGGCTCCCGACGATCGTCCTCGCCAACCAGCACCAGCGCACCGCCAGCACCGAGCAAACCGAAGATGTCGTAGACGGACAGATCGAAATCGAGCGCCGACACGGCGAGCGCACGATCGTCGCAGCCAACGCCGAAGCGTTGGTTCAGATCGTCGATCGTGTTGGCGGCGGCGCGATGACCGATCTCGACACCCTTGGGTTCGCCCGTCGAGCCCGACGTGAAGATCACATAGGCGACCGAATCGGGCGGCACGGGGCAGGGGCCGGCCAGCGGTTCGCAGGCGGATGCCGACGCGATGTCGATTGCGTCGGCATCGAGCGACGCCAGCGACGGCGCATGGTCGCCATCGCAGAGGACATGACGGATGCCTGCACGCCGATGAATGCGGGCCTGCCGCGCCACCGGCTGCGCGACGCCGACCGGCACGTAGCATCCGCCGGCCGCCAGCACGCCGAGCACGGCCGCGATCTGATCGGCGCCGCGCGGCAGCGTGACGGCGACCGCGTCGCCTTCGCGCATGCCGCGTTCGCGCAGCAGCGCCGCCACGCGCAACGCGCGACTGGCCAACTCGCCATACCCGATCGCGCGGCCGTCCACCTCGATCAGCGCCACTCGCTCGGGCGCTTGCGCAGCCTGCTCGAACACCGGCAGATGCAGCGTACGCGGCGCGATCGGCTTGCCCGTCGCATTGACGTGCTCGCGCACGGCGCGCTGCGCATCCGGCAGCGCGACCCCGGCCGGGCGTTCCCAGGCGCCCGGTTCGCCGGCCAGCCGTTCGACGAGCGCGATATACGCCGCGAACATCGCGTCGGCGAGGCCGTCCGGAAACAACGCATCGACGACGTCCCAGGCCAGCAGCAGGCTGCCGTCCTCGTCGTCCTCGTACACCTGATGGTCGAGCCACACCTGCGGCGTCTGCGAAATCATGTAGCCGAGCGGGCCGAACACGGCGCGCGTCGCGGCGTCCACGAGCGGCGTGCCGAGGTTGCAGGCGAACACCACGGGCGCAAAGCTGCGCTCGCCGTCGGCGCGCAGCGCCAGCTCGCGCTGCACGCGCACGCCCGACCAGGCGCTGTGCGCGACATCGGCATGGCATTGCGCCTGGAACGCGCGCGCCCGCTCGGCGAACGGGGCCGGCGCGGCGCACGCCACGGCTACCAGCAGCAGGTTCGTGAAATCGGCGACGACCGCCTCCAGCCCCGGCGTGTCGCCG
>NZ_JAAGPF010000400.1 GCF_017104645.1 Burkholderia sp. Ac-20379 | reverse complement strand
GGCGACAGGCGTCAGTCGTGTGCGGCTCGCGCGGCAGCGAGAATGGGCGGGGCTGTGGGCGGGCGTGGGGTAGGCGGTGTGGGCCGGCGCGCGCGGCTGAGCGGCCTGGCCTGCCTTCTCGCGGCGCGGCCCGGCCTCAGAACACCAGCCCGCCCGCCACGTCGATCGTCGAGCCGGTTACCCAGCCCGCGTCGTCCGACACGGCGAACGACACCGCCGCCGCGATGTCGGCCGGCTTGCCGGAGCGGCCGAGCGGCGTCTTGTCGATGAGCGGCTGGATCAGGTCGCGCGGGATGTGGCTGTTGCCTTCGGTGTCGGTGAAGCCGGGCGCGATGCCGACCACGCGGATCGCCCGCCGGGCGAGTTCGAGCGCGAGCGAGCGCGTCAGCGTGTCCACCGCGCCCTTGGTCGCGCAGTAGACATGGCCCATGCCGGTCGGGCTTTTCGCCACGCCCGAGCTGACGTTGACGATCACCGCGCCGTCGGGCAGCACGCGCGCGGCGGCCTGCGTCATCAGCAGCAGGCCGCGCACGTTCACGCCGAAGTGCCGGTCGATGGTTTCGGCGCTGAACGTGTCGATCGAATCGATGGCGTAGACGCCAGCGTTGTTGACGAGGATGTCGAGCCGCCCGAACGCGGCGAGCGTGGCCTCGACGAGCGTTTGCGGGCCGCCTGCCACGGCCACGTCGGCCTGCACGGCCACTGCCTCGCCGCCCGCCGCCGCGATCCGTTCCACGAGCGCGTGCGCCGGCGCGGCGTCGCGCGTGTAGTTGACGACCACCTTCGCGCCGTCCGCCGCCAGCCGCAGCGCGATGCCCGCGCCGATGCCCTTCGACGATCCCGTGACGATGGCCGCCTTGCCTGCGAGTCGCTTCATGCCTGCTCCCGATTGTGAAGTGAGCCTGTATGCTAGGCGGCGCCTTGGCCCAGATAAAGCGGTGGAACGGGATGAACCATGAAGACGGGCTTCACAATCGAATGATCTCGCCGGAGATGCTGCCGGGCATCGCGGCGTTCGCGCGGGTGGCGCATCACCGCAGCTTCACGCGCGCGGCCAACGAGATGGGGGTGTCGACCTCGGCGCTGTCGCAGACGCTGCGCGCGCTGGAGGCGCGGCTCGGCGTGCGCCTGCTCGAACGCTCGACGCGCAAGGTGGGCCTGACCGAAATCGGCCGGCGCTTTCTCGACAGCGCGCAGCCGGCGCTCGACGCGCTGCATGGCGCCGTCAACGACGTGCACGACCGCCGCGACCGCCCGGCCGGGCTGTTGCGGCTGAACGTGTCGCGCATCGCCGCGCAGATTCTCGTGATGCCGCACCTGACGCCGTTCCTGGCGGCCTATCCCGACATCACCGTCGAGCTGCATTGCGACAACGCGCTGCTGGACAGCGTGGCCGGCGGTTTCGACGGCGGCATCCGTTTGCTGGAAAACCTGGCGCAGGACGTGGTGTCGGTGCCGCTGGGCGGCGCGCAGCGGCTCGCGACGGTGGCCGCGCCGCAGTATCTCGACGGCCGCGCGATACCGCGCGAGCCGGCCGATCTGGCGGCGCACCGCTGCCTGAACGTGCGGCTGGAGAGCGGCATCTTCCGCTGGGAATTTCAGGACGACGTGCGCACGTTCACGGTGGAGACGCCCGGCCCGTTCCTGACCAACGACGGCGATCTGCTGCTCTCGGCGATTCGCGGCGGCGCGGGCATCGGCTGCACGCTCGAGGCGGTGGTGGCCGACGACATCCGCGCCGGCCGGCTGGTGGCGCTGCTCGAACCGTGGTGGCCGAGTTTCCCCGGCTTCCATCTGTACTATTCGAGCCGCATCCATGTGCCGCGCAAGCTGCGCGCGTTCATCGATTTCATGCAGGCGCGGGCGGGTGGGTGATTCAGGCGCGCGCCTTCATCGCGATGAACGCGTCGAGCTCGGCGGGCGTGAGGCCGTCCACGGGGGCGGGCGGTTGGCCGGCGGCGCGCAGGCCGTCGAGCAGGAACGCCAGATAACGTCGCCACAGCTCGGGCTTGCCGGGCGGGCTCAGGTCGATCACGGTGCGCAGCATCACGAGCAGCGGGCCGATGTCGGTCGGGCGCGCGTCGGCGCGCACCACGCCTTCGCGTTGCGCGCGCTCGAACAGCGCCTTCACGGCCATCTCGAAGCGTTGCTGGATCTCCGCGCCGACGATGCCGTCGGCGGCCGACAGATGATGCAGCCCGCGATGGCGCGATTGCGCCGACACCACCGTCTCGAAGAAGCTTGAAAAGCTCTGCCATGGATCGGCCAGCGCGAGCGCGGCCTCGGCGTCGGCGGCCAATTGCGCGATCGCGCCTTCGAGCACCTCGGAAGCGAGCGCCATCTTGTTCGGGAAATGCCGATAGGCCGTGGCCACACCCACGCCGGCGTGGCGCGCGACGTCGTCGAGCGTGGCGGCCAGGCCGCGCTCGGCGAACACGCTGTGCGCGGACGCCAGCAGGCGGTCGCGATTGTTGGCCGCATCGCTGCGTTGGCGGCGCGCCGGCGGGGCGTCCTGGCCGGCCTCGATTTCGGCTGCGGTGTCGGCCTTCGCCTTGCGGCCGCGTGGCGCCTCGCTCATACGAGCTTCCAGGCAACCAGGCTGCGGCCGCAGTCGATCACCGTCTCGCGCGCCGGACGCGGCGTCCAGCCGAGCAGCCGGCGCGCCTTGTCGATGCTGTGCACGGCCTTGCGCCCCAGCGCGACGGCGATCTCGCGCATTTCCGGCGAGGCCTGCGCGAGCTGGCGCACCACGTCGTCGGGCAGCACCGCGGTGGGCACCTTGGCCGCGTCGTCGCCGCAGGCTTCGCGCAGCGTGTCGGCGATGTCCGGCATCCACATGAATTCGCCGGTGGCGAGGAAGCGCTCGCCGGCTGCGGCCGGCGTTTCCATTGCGCGCACGTGGACGTCGGCCAGATCGCGCACGTCGACGATCTCGAAGCCGATGCGCGGGATACCGGGCATTTCGCCGCGCAGCATCCGGCCGAGCACCTGCACCGATTTCAGGTTCTCGGCGGACAGCACCGGGCCGAACACGGCGCCGGGCAGGATCGTCGTCAGCGTGGTGCTGCCGCCTTCGCGGCCGATGAAGTCCCAGGCGGCCTGTTCGGCGAGCGTCTTGGAGCGGCGATAGGGCAGCAGGCCGGGCGCGCTGGCGTCGGTCCACAGCGTCTCGTCGGTTTCGCCTTCTTGCTCGTAAGACACCGGGCTGGCCGCGTTCGCAGCCGAGGTCATGACCACGCGCTCGACGCCGTTGCGCACGGCCGCGGCCAGCACCCGCAGCGTGCCGCCTCGGGCCGTCTCGATCATCTGTTCCTCGCTGCCCTCGGTCATGCCGAGCGGCGACGCGACGTGCAATACGTAGCGGCAGCCCTGCATGGCGGCGTCCCAGCCTGCGTCGGCGAGCAGGTTCGCTTCGGCGAACGACAGCGTCGCGCCCGGCGCGGCGCGGCCTTCCACGGCCTTGCGCACCACCTCCTGCTTGCTCGCGTCGCGCACCGTGGTGCGTACGTCGTAGCCCTTGTCCAACAGCGTCGCGATGCACTCGCGCGCCACGAATCCGGTTCCCCCGGTCACCAATACCGTATCCGCCATGGTCGCCTCCAAAGACGAGAAGTCTGCCGCATGGGCAATAAATGGAGATGCTATCTCCGTTTATTGCGATGTGCAAGCCGAGGATTGGGGGCCGGGTCAATCCATGTCATTTCCTGTCTCGAAATTCGCCGACCTAGGGTAAACTCCCGACCCTGGTACGCAATCGCGCCGCGCCTGCCAACGGCGCTCCGGCAACCCGCCAGCCCATTCCCGCTCCACACCCATGTAAGCCATCGAGAACCTCCTGCCGTGCACCACGGCCTTTCCACCGGGAGGTTCTCGGGTGTGGACGCGCGCGCTCGTTCGGTTTCGACGAGCCGCTCCCTTTTTATTGCCGCAACGGCGCCTCGCCTGGCGAGACGCATGCCGTCGCCGATATGCAGCGCCTGGCCGCCATCGAGGCCGGACGCGTTTTCCGAACGGAGCATCGATTCGATGAAGATCCAAACCCCGCGAGAGCAGTGGCTCTCCAACATTCCCGCCAACGTGCTGGCCGGCCTGACCTCGTCGTTCGCGCTGGTGCCCGAGTGCATCGCGTTCGCGCTGGTCGCCCAGCTCAATCCGCTGATGGGCCTGTACGGCGCGTTCATCATCTGCGCGCTGACGGCGATCCTGGGCGGGCGGCCGGGCATGATTTCGGGCGCGGCCGGTTCGATGGCGGTGGTGATCGTCGCGCTGGTGGTGCAGCACGGCGCGCAATATCTGCTGGCCACGGTGGTGCTGAGCGGCGTGCTGATGATGCTGTTCGGGCTGCTGCGCCTGGGCAAGCTGATCCGGATGGTGCCGCACCCGGTGATGATCGGTTTCGTCAACGGGCTGGCGATCATCATCGCGATGGCCCAGCTCGAGCACTTCAAGCAGGCCACGCCGCACGGCGAAGCCTGGCTGCAAGGCACGCCCTTGCTTGTGATGGCGGCGCTGGTGGCCGCGACGATGCTGATCGTGTACCTGCTGCCGCGCCTGACCAAGGCGGTGCCGCCGGCGCTGGTGGCGATCGTGGGCGTGGGGGCCGCAACCCAGCTGCTGCATTTGCCCACGCGCACGCTCGGCGACATGGCGCACATTGCCGGCGCGTTCCCGAGCTTTCATCTCCCGGCGGTGCCGTTCGATCTGGACACGCTCCGGATCGTGTTCCCCTACGCGCTGCTGATGGCAATCGTCGGCCTGCTCGAAACCCTCCTGACCTTCAATCTGACCGACGAGATCACGGAAACGCTCGGGCGTCCGAACCGCGAGTGTCTGGCGCTCGGCGTGGCCAACGTCGTGTCGGGCCTGTTCGGCGGCATGGGCGGCTGCGCGATGATCGGCCAGACCATGATCAACCTGAGCTCGGGCGGGCGCAGCCGCGTGTCGGGCGCCGTCAGCGGCGTGATGATCCTGCTGTTCATCCTGTTCCTGTCGCCGCTGATCGAGCGGATTCCGCTGGCCGCGCTGGTGGGCGTGATGTTCGTGGTCGCGCAGCAGACCTTCGCCTGGGGATCGCTGCGCGTGCTCGGCAAGGTGCCGCGCAACGATGCGCTGGTGATCGTGCTGGTGACGGTGATCACGGTGTTCACGGATCTGGCCATCGCGGTGCTGTGCGGCATCGTGATCGCGGCGCTGAACTTCGCCTGGCAGCATGCGCGCGAGATCCGCGCCGAGATCGAGCGCGGCGCGGACGGCTCGGTGACCTACGTGCTGCACGGCACGCTGTTCTTCGCCTCGACCGCTAACTTCCAGGAACTGTTCAAGCCGCTCGACGACCCCGACACGGTGGTGGTGGATTGCCACCACCTGCACGTGGTGGATCATTCGGGGATCGCCGCGTTCGAGAGCCTGCAGGCGCGCTATCGCAAGGCCGGCAAGCGGCTGATGTTCAGCGCGGTGCTGCTGCGCAATCAGCGCTTGCTGGAGCGGGCCGGCGTGGCGCTGGAACCGGCCGGGGGGGAGCGGGCTAGCGCCTGAGCGCGGCCCGCCCGGGCGCGACGGGTGCCGCGCCCGTCGCCCGGTACGCTCAGTTCGCCAGCCACTGCGCGGCGCAGGCCTCGGCGAACGCGCGATAGCTGCGCGGCGCGCGGCCCAGCAGGGCGCTCAACGCATCCACGTCGCCTGCCGTGGCCACCGCGCCGTCCTGCTGATAGCGCTGCATCATCAGGCGCATGTCGTAGACGAGCCAGCCCGGCGCGAACGGCTTGAGCCGCGCGTCCAGCGCGTCGAGATCGTCGCCGCCGTGGCGCACCGGGCGTTGCAGA
>NZ_JAAGPF010000399.1 GCF_017104645.1 Burkholderia sp. Ac-20379 | reverse complement strand
CCCCGCCGTCGCGCTCGCCGCGGCCGGCTGTCTGGCGGCGCTGATCGTGCTGTCGGTGGCGTGGGAGGTCTGGCTCGCGCCGCTGCGCCCCGGCGGTTCGGCGCTGATGCTGAAGGCGGTGCCGCTCGCGTTGATGCTGCCGGGCGTCTGGCGGCGGCGCGTCTATACGCTGCAGTGGGCGTCGATGCTGATCCTGCTGTATCTGGCCGAGGGCGTGGTGCGCGGCATGACCGATCGCGGGCTGTCGGCACGGTTGGGCTGGCTCGAATGCGTGCTCGCGCTCGGCTTCTTCGCGGCGGCGCTGGCCTATGTGGCGCCGTTCAAGCGCGCCGCCAAGCTGGCCGCCGGGCAAGCCGCCAAGGCGTCCGGCGCAGCCCGCGCCAAACCGGCGGACAATGACGGCCATGCCGCGCGACGCCCGCAGCCGTCGAAACGCCCGCCGCGCCGCCCTTCCTGACCGAATTCGAGACACTCGCGATGACCACCTCCCCCGCCTTCCTCGATGCCTGCCGCGCCGCGATCGGCGCCGATCACGTGCTGACCGACGCGCAGGACACCGCCCCGTTCGTCACCGACTGGCGCAAGCGCTATCGCGGCGCGGCCTGCGCGGTGCTGCGCCCCGGCACGACGGCGGAAGTCGCGGCCGTGGTGAAGCTGGCCGTCGAACACCGCATCGCGCTCGTGCCGCAAGGCGGCAACACCGGCCTGGCCGGCGGCGCAACGCCCGACGACAGCGGCGCGCAGGCCGTGCTGAGCGTGGCGCGCCTGAACCGCGTGCGCGAACTCGACGCGCACAACAACACCATCACCGTCGAAGCCGGCGTAATCCTGGCCGACGTGCAGGCGCGCGCACAGGCAGCCGATCGCCTGTTCGCGCTGAGCCTGGCCGCCGAGGGCAGTTGCACGATCGGCGGCAACCTGTCGACCAATGCCGGCGGCACCGCCGTGCTGCGCTACGGCAACACGCGCGAGCTGTGCCTCGGCCTCGAGGTCGTCACGCCGCAGGGCGAGATCTGGAACGGCCTGCGCGGCCTGCGCAAGGACAACACCGGCTACGACCTGCGCGACCTGTTCATCGGCGCCGAAGGCACGCTCGGCATCATCACGGCCGCCGTCATGAAGCTGCATCCGCGCCCGGCGGCGCAGGTCACGGCGCTCGCCGCGCTCGAATCGCCGCATGCCGCGCTCGATTTTCTCTCGCTGGCGCAGCGCGCGGCCGGCCCGCTGCTGACCGGTTTCGAGCTGATGTCCGATTTCTGCATGCGGCTGGTCGGCAAGCACTATCCGCAGTTGCGCTATCCGTTCGCCACGCCGCACGCGCAAACCGTGCTGCTCGAACTGTCCGACAACGAGAGCGAGGATCACGCGCGCGCGCTGTTCGAGGCCATGATGGCCGAGGCGTTCGACGCCGGCCTCGTGGTCGACGCCGTGGTGGCCGAGAACCTCGCGCAGTCGCGCGCGTTCTGGGATCTGCGCGAGCACATCTCGCTCGCGCAGGCCGACGAAGGCCTCAACGTCAAGCACGACATCGCCGTGCCGATCTCGTCGATCGCACGCTTCATCGAGGAAACCGACGCCGCCATCCAGCAGGTCGCGCCCGGCGCGCGCATGGTGACGTTCGGCCATCTCGGCGACGGCAACCTGCACTACAACGTGCAGACGCCCGAAGGCGGCGACGCCCGCGCGTTCCTCGCCGAGTTCCAAGAGCCGATCAACCGCGTCGTGTACGACAACGTGCACCGCCATCACGGCACCATCAGCGCCGAGCACGGCATCGGGCAACTGAAGATCGACGATGCGCAGCGCTACAAGTCGGCGGTGGAAATCGGGCTGATGAAGACGCTGAAGCAGGCGTTCGATCCGCTCGGGTTGATGAATCCGGGCAAGGTGCTGCGCTAACCGGCGCCGCCCTTCTCGCCTCAATCGTCCGCTCAAGCAGGAGCTTTCATGCCGATCCGCGTACGCGTGCTGTCCGACCTGCATCTCGAAGGCAACATGCCGGAAGCGATTCCCGGCGCGGCGGCCGATCTCGTCGTGCTGGCCGGCGACATCCATAATCATGCCGAGGGCCTGCGCTGGGCGGCGGAAAACTTCGATCCCGACGTGCCGGTGATCTACGTGCCCGGCAATCACGAGTATTACGACGGCGCATTCGGCGCGCTCGAAGCCGCAATGCGCGACACGGCGCGCTCGCTCGACAACGTTCATTACCTGAACGGCGACGTCTACACGTCGCCGGACGGCCGCTTTCGCGTGCTCGGCACGACGCTCTGGACCGATTTCGGGCTGTTCGGCGCCGACGAGCCCGCGCTCGAAGCCGCGATGACGGCCTGCGCCCGCACGATGTTCGATTTCAATGGCGTGATTCAGGTGGATTGGGCAGCGGGCGGCGAGCCCGCCCCGGGCGAATCGCGGGCGCTGACGCCCGCCGACACGCTGGCCCTGCATCGCGGCGCGCGCGCCTGGCTCGAAACCGAACTGGCCAGGCCGTGGCCAGGGCAAACGATCATCGTGACGCACCACGCCCCGCATCGCGCCAGCCTGGCCGAACGCTATGCGAGCGAGATCGTCTCGGCCGGCTTCATCAGCGACCTGGCGCCAATGGTCGCGCCGCCGGCGGCGCTGTGGATTCACGGCCACACGCACACCTCGTTCGATTACGAGACGGCGACCGGCACGCGCGTGGTCTGCAATCCGCGCGGCTATATCCGACGCAAGACGGGAGAGCGCGAAAACCCCGCGTTCGCGTGGGACAAGGTGGTGACGCTGGCGCAGCCCGATCCGGCAGCCGCGCTGTAATGCCCCGTAAACGACAACGGGCGTGCACGCTGCACGCCCGTGTTGCAATCATGACGAAACGATCGCCACGCCACCCGCCGTCACGTCACGCCGGTAGCAACCGGTAACAACCGCTCCCGCCCGTTCACCGCCCGCCGGCGAAAAAAAACCGGCGCGCCTGCCGCCGGTTCTTCCACGCCTCAATACCGCGAAGCGCGCCGCGCTTGCGTATCGTCAGGGCGCCGAACCCGCACCGGCACCAGCTGGCGCTGCTTCGCGCGCAGCAAGTCGCGCGCACCCACGATACCCATCCAGCCGGTCACGGCCGCGAGACCCAACATCACCCAGTGCGCGCTCATCGATTTTCTCCGTCAGTCAGTCCGACATCCAATGACTCAACAGTAGCAAACCGCACGCGTTTCAAGCGTAAAAAAATGTTGCGGGACTGAAAAGGAATGTCAGGGCTTGCGATCCCTCGAATCAGGTTTCGCGCGTGAATTGCTTGAGCGCGTCGATGTCGGCCTCGAGCGTGGCCGGCAGCGATTCGCGCATGAAATCGACCCAGGTGCGGATCTTCGCGTCGAGATACTGGCGCGACGGATACAGCGCGTAAATGTTCATCACGTGCGAGCGGTATTCGGGCATCACGCGCACGAAATCGCCATTGCGCAGGCCGGTGATGGCCGTATACAGCGGCAGCACGCCGATCCCCATCCCCTCGCGGATCGCCACCGACAGCGCCTCGGCCACGTTGACCCGGAACGGCGGCGACGCCACCGGCAGGCTTTTCTCGCCGTCCGGCCCGACCAGCGTCCATTCGTCCCACTGGAAGCCCGGCGCGACCATCCCGAGGCAGGTATGCGCGTCGAGATCCTGCGGCCGCTTCGGCACGCCGTGCCGTTCGAGGTAGTCGGGCGATGCGCAGGCCACGCTGAAGGTTTCGCCGAGACGCTGCGACACGAGGCCCGAATCGGGCAGGTTGCGGTCGATCACGATCGACACGTCGAACCCTTCGTCGAGCAGATCGGGCAGGCGCTGCGCGAGCGTCAGATCGACCTGCACCTCGGGATAGCGCTGCCGGTAGCGCGCCACCATCGGCACTGCGTAATGCTGGCCGAGGCTCGTCATGCAATGCACCTTGAGCTTGCCGGACGGCCGCGCATGCGCGTCGCTGGCTTCGGCCTCGGCCTGATCGACATAGGCCAGGATCTGCTCGCAACGCTGCAGGTAACGCTCGCCGGCCTCGGTCAGCGCGATCCGCCGCGTGGTGCGGTTCAACAGCCGCGTGCGCAGATGCGACTCCAGATCCGACACCGCGCGCGACGCGTAGGCGGTCGTCGAATTGAGCTGCTGGGCGGCCGCAGTAAAACTGCCCGCATCGACCACGCGGACGAACACACGCATGTTCTGAAGCGTATCCATACTGATTCCCCCTTGAATGCGGGCAGATTGTTGCACAAAGCCCAGGCAATATTATCTCGGAATCCGTAAAAATGCCTTACACCCTTACGGGCTTATCCGCCAATAACTGAAAAAATATAATCGCTTCCGAATCATCTTTATCAGAACGGGAGAAAATCGTGCAGTCTCGGGCAACAAGAGGGACGCTTGCACTCGCGGTTCTTGCAATCTCATTAACAATGGCCGGATGCGCGAGCATGGGCAATGTTGCACCGCAATCGAAGCGCGTCGATCCGTCCGCGCTCGATGCCGGATCGGCGATCCGGGCGGCGAACCGCGATGCAGGCTGGCCCAGCGCCGATTGGTGGCGCGCTTATGGCGATCCGCAACTGGACGGCTGGATCGCCGCCGCGCAGGCAGGCAACCCGTCGCTGGCGGCCGCCCAGGCGCGCGTGCGCCAGGCGCAGGCCGCGGCGCGCGTCGCCCATGCGGACGAATTGCCGCAGGTGGACGGCCGGCTGTCGCTCGAACGCGAGCACTGGCCCGACGATTACTTCTACGGCCCCGGCACGCTCTCGAACAGCAACACCTGGAACAACACCGGCACGCTGAGCCTGTCCTATCACCTCGATCTGTGGGGCAAGGACAAGAACAACGCCGAGCGTGCGCTCGACGCGGCGCGCGCGCAAGCGGCAGACGAGCGCGCCGCGCGCCTTGAGCTCGAAGTCAACGTGGTGCGCACCTATATCGACTTCGCGAAGAACTTCGCGCTGCTCGACATCGCCCATCAGGCCTACGACCGTCAGCACGAACTCGTCGCGCTGGCGCAGAAGCGGCTGCACGCCGGCATCGGCACGCAGCTCGAGCTGAGCCAAGCCGAATCGCCGCTGCCCGACTATTCGCGTCAGATCGACAGCTACGAGGAAGCGGTGCAGCTCGGCCGCCATCAGCTCGCGGCGCTGGCCGGCAAGGGCCCCGGCGCGGCCGAGGGACTCAAGCGCCCGACGCTGTCGCTGGAAACGACGGCCAGCCTGCCCTCGGCGCTGCCGGCCGAACTGATCGGCCGCCGCCCCGACGTGGTGGCCGCGCGCTGGCTGGTCGACGCGCAGGCGCGCGGCATCGACGTGGCCAAGGCGCAGTTCTACCCGAACGTCGATCTGCTGGCCTCGCTCGGCGGCTTCGGCGTGGGTTCGGCATTCACCGGCTTCCTGCGTTCGATGAACGGCGGCTGGACGGCCGGCCCGGCGATCACGCTGCCGATCTTCGAGGGCGGCCGCCTGCGCGCGCAACTGGGCGCGGCCGCGGCCGGCTACGACCAGGCCGTCGAGCACTACAACCAGACGCTGGTATCGGCGCTCAAGGACATCGCCGACAACGTGGTGCGGATCCGCTCGCTCGACACGCAGCGCAAGGACGCAGCGCAATCGGTGGCGCTGACGCGGCGCAGCTTCGACCTGTCGCATCAGGGCTTCAAGCGCGGCTTGACCGACTACGTGAACGTGCTCGTTTCGCAGTCGCAACTGCTGCGCGCGCAGGAAAGCCAA
>NZ_JAAGPF010000398.1 GCF_017104645.1 Burkholderia sp. Ac-20379 | reverse complement strand
GGTGGCAGTGTAGATCTCGGGGGTCGGCGGATCATTAAAAAAAAAAAAAAAATAGAATAAACAACATATAGTTGAAGGGAAAAAAGAAAAGATGAGAACGCATTTAACTGATAACATTAGCGTACGAGAAGTGTACACGAGTGCAATTCACTGGTGTCACTGATGTACGAGATTCTCTCCGTGTAGAGGTATCGCTACTGCTCCTATAACGTCCAAGTATCTAGCGGCACACATGACACTGACATCAATACAGTAGATCGTTGACGTGC
>NZ_JAAGPF010000397.1 GCF_017104645.1 Burkholderia sp. Ac-20379 | reverse complement strand
ACCCCGGCCGGCACGCCGGCGCAATTCCTCGCGGCGCTCACGGCCCGCCTCGCGCTCGGCTTCCCCGCCTCGGCCAACGCGCTGCGCGCGCTCGCCTTCGCTTCGGCCTCGCAACCCACGGAGCCCCGCCCCTGACCATGGCCTCGATAGAAGAACTGAAACAACGCATCGACCTGCACGAGCTGGCCGCGCGCCTGGGCCTGAAGCGCGGCCGCGGCGGCGAACGCGCGCTCTACCACTCGCCGCATCACGACGACCGCAGCCCGTCGCTGTCGATCTACGTGGATCACCCGAAACACGGCACCGGCTGGCGCGATCACAGCGCCGACGCCGGCGGCTCGTGCGTGGATCTCGTGATGCACGCGCGCGGCGGCAACCTGGCCGACGCGCTGCGCTACCTGCACGACAGCTACGGCCTGGCGGCCGAGCGCCCGGCGCCCGAGCGGCGCGCGAAATCGACCGTCGACTACATCGCCGACCGCTGCCTCGCCGAACGCGAACGCGCTCGCGACTACCTGGCCGGGCGCGGCATCGGCGCGGCGGCGATCGACGCCGCGTTCGCCGCGCGCACGCTCGGCTTCAACGGCTGGACCAGCGCGAAACTCGCCGCCGGCGAGACGGGCTTCGGCGGCCCGGCCGCGGCGTTCGTCGTGCGTGCGCCGGCCGACGGGCACGTCGTCGCGGTCGACATGCGCTATCTCGATCCGGCGCTGAACGGCGGCGTGAAGACCCAGACCCAGGGCGAGAAAACCGGCTACGGCTGGACCGCCGACGCGCGCCGCCTGGAGCGCGCGCGGCGCGTGTTCGTCGTCGAGAGCGCGATCAACGCGCTGTCGATCGACACCTGCGCGCTGCCCGGCACGGCCGCGCTCGCGCTGCGCGGGCTGGCGAACGTCGAGGCCATCGGTTTCGCCTGCCTGCGCGGCAAGCAGGTGCTGATCTGCCTCGACAACGACGCGCCGTTCGCCGAGGGCCATCCGCGCGCCGGCCACCGCCCCGGCCCCGAAGCCGCGTGGGCGCTCTACGAACGGCTCACGAGCCTGAACGTCGGCGCGATGCTGATCGACCAGAGCCACTGGTTCGCCGATCTCGCCGACGGCGAAGCCGCGCCGCAGCCGATCAACGACGTCAACGACTACCTGCGCCTGCGCGGCGCGGCCGACCTCGCGCGCGCGCTCGAGCAGCCCGAGCCCTGGCTGATCGCGGGCCTCGCCGGCGACGCGACGCGCCGCGGCCGGCCGCGCATCTTCCTGCCGTCGCACGATTTCGCGCAGTACTGGCGGTTTCGCGTGCGCGCCGATTTCACGAGCCACGTCAGCAAGATGGAGCGCAACGAGGACAGCGGCGCCGAGACGCCGGTGCTGGCCGACCTCTGCGGCTTCCGGATCGCCGGCATCAGCCGCGTGGCGGTGGCCAGCGCCACCGCCACCATGACCGGCGACGAGGATCAGGCGCCCACCGTCTACTTCGCCGTGTCGGTGCAGGCGCCGCGCCACGGCGCGCAACTGATCCGCCGCGTGATGCTCGACGATCAGCTGCACAACGTCGACCAGTGGAACAAGTTCGGCCCGATCTGGGCGCCGGCGCCGTTCAAGCGGATGGTCAACATCCTCGAGCGCGGCGCGGATCTCGGCGCGCGCCAGGCCGCGAACTTCGTGGGCCTGGCCTGGCGCGACGGCCGGCTGATCGTCAACGAAGGCCCCGATTGCTACTTCACCGAGGCCGACAAGCAGTGTCCGTATCACAACCTGACGTTTCCGAGCGGGCCGGTGGCCGACGCGCGCCGCGTGATCGCCGCCTATCAGCAGACCTTCCGGCAGAACGCCGCGACGCTCCCGCTGGTGTGGGCGCTCGGCGGCCACCTGAAGGCGCTGCTCGGCTTCTGGCCGCACCTGACCGTGCAGGCCAACAAGGGCGCCGGCAAATCGACGCTGATCAAACGGCTCGAGCGCACGCTCGCGTTCACGATGTTTTCGGGCCAATCGCTGCAGACCGAATTCCGCCTGCTCACGAGCATCAGCCACACCAGCCATCCGGTCGGCTGGGAAGAGCTTTCGGCGCGACGCCAGGACGTGATCGACAAGGCCGTCGGCCTGCTGCAGGAGAACTATCAGTACACCGTCACGCGGCGCGGCAGCGACATGACCGAGTACCTGCTCTGCGCACCGGTGATGCTGGCCGGCGAGGACGTGCCGGTGCGCAGCCTGCTCGGCAAGCTGGTGCGCACCACGCTGACCGGCAAGCGCGGCCCGCTGATGCCCGACACGCTGCCGCGCTTCCCGGTGCGCCAGTGGCTGGCGTTCCTGGCCGGGCTGAACCGGCACGCCGTGCTCGAGCACTACGCGGCGCTGCGCGACAAGGCGCTGGCCAACTGCCGCGCCAGCGGCGAGGACGACGGCGCGCGGCGCATGGCCGGCAACTACGCGGCCGTCGCGCTGGCCTGGCGCTACCTGTGCGAGTTCGCCGGCATGGATCCGGCCGAGGGCGATTTCGCGCGCGACCTGCTCACCGAGATGAACGGCCACGTGGCCGAGACCAGCGCCGATCGCGAACCGTGGGTCTGGATCATGGAAACCGTGCTGTCGGAGATCGACGGCGGCAACTATCAGCACCCGTTCACGTTCGACACCATCGACGGCGAGTTCTGCCTGCTGCTGCGCACCGGCCACGTGATGGATCACCTGGCCCACACCAGCGCGCTGCGCGAGAAGTGGAACGGGCTGCCGGTGAAATCGGATCGCATCTTCAAGGCGCAGTTGAAGCAGGCCGGCGTGGTGGTGGGCGAGAAGGAGGTCGAGCGCCGCATCTACACGCGCCGCGTGCCGTACCTCACGCCCGTCTCGCTCGAGCGGCTGGCCGGTTTCGGCCTGCACGTGTCGATCCGCGAGGATCTCGCCTCGGACGCGCTGGCCAGGAGCCCGGCATGAACGCGCGCCCGCTCCTGCCACCCGGCTCGCCGCGCCGCCCGCCCCCCGCGCGCCCTGCCGATCGTCACGGCCGGGCCACGGCGCCAGCCTGGAAGCGCGAGGCCCGGCCGCTCGACATCGCGCCGCCGGGGTGCCCGGGCAGCGCGCACGACGCGTGGCAAACCGGGGCCGTTTCGCCCAAGCCTTTGATTCGCAAGGCAACGGCTGCCGCGAATCCAGCCGCCCGCGCCATCGGTCACGCCGTTTTCGCCATCGGTCGGCCGAACGAAGCGTGGCGCGCCGTCTTGTCTCTCTCTCTTCAAATCATTGAAGGAAAAGGAAAAGAAGGGGGCGCGGAGGGCCAGCACGAAGCCGGGCCGAACGCCACGCGTCGCGACTGTTTCGCCATCGGTGACAGACACCGCCGATTTCCCACGCCATCAGTCGCCGCCCGCCGCCATGCCTGGCGCGTGGCGGGCGACGGCACCCGAAATCCTTTCGGAACAAGGACTTGCCGATGAATACCGCGAATTCCGCGAGTCCATGCGTTGCGCTGCCGCCGGCCGACCCGCTGGCCACGCTCGACCTGATCGGCGCGGCCGCGCTGCTCGGCGCGCACCCGGAAACGATCCGGCTCAAGGCCCGCGCCGGCGAACTGCCGGGGCGCAAGGTCGGCAAGCGCTGGATCTTCTCGGCCGCGGCGCTGCAACGCTATCTCGCCGGCGAATGGCTCCCGCGCGAACCGCACGGCGCGCCGCCGCCTCACCACCAGGACACCGCCTCGACATGTCGCTCTACAAACGAAAAACCAGCCCGAACTGGCAATACAAGCTCCACCCCCCAGGCGGCGGAACGCCGCTACAGGGAAGCACTGGCACCCGCGACAAGGAGCAGGCGCAGGAATTCCACGACCGGCTGAAGGTGCAGCTGTGGAATCAGGCGCGGCTCGGCGTGAAACCGCGCCATCGCTGGAACGATGCGGTGATCCGCTACGTGACCGAACGCGACGGCCTGCCCAGCCTGGAAACCTCGAAAACCCACCTGCGCTGGCTCGACCGGCATCTGTCGGGGCTGGCGCTGGACGAGATCGACCGCGATCGCATCGATGCGATCGCGCTGGCCAAGCGCCGCGAGCCGCTCACGGTGCGCACTCGCAGCGGCCCGGTGGCGATCGGGCGCGGCGCCAGCGCGGCCACCGTGCGGCGCGTGATCGGCGTGCTGAAGGCGGTGCTGAACGCGGCCGTCGAATGGGAATGGCTGGATCGCGCGCCGGTCACGCGGCGCACCCGGCTGCCCGAGAAGCGGATCCGCTGGCTCGCGCCGGCCCAGGCCGAGCGCCTGCTCGCCGAGCTGCCGCCGCATCTGGCGGAGATGGCGCGCTTCAGCCTGGAAACGGGCCTGCGCCGCGCCAACGTGACCGGCCTGCAGTGGTCGCAGGTCGATCTGGCGCGCCGGGTCGCCTGGATCCATCCCGATCAGGCGAAAGCGAAGAAGGCGATCACGGTGCCGCTGTCGGACACCGCGCTGGCGGTGCTGCTGCGCCAGCAGGCCGCGCCGCGCGCGCCGGGCTGCCGCGACAGCGTGTTCGTCTACCGCGGCCGGCCGGTGCACCAGACCTCGACGCTGGCCTGGCACAAGGCGCTCGAGCGCGCGGGCATCGCCGATTTCCGCTGGCACGACCTGCGCCACACCTGGGCCAGTTGGCATGTCCAGCGCGGCACGCCGCTGCAGGTGCTCAAGGAGCTCGGCGGCTGGGAAACGCTGGAGATGGTGCAGCGCTACGCGCATCTGTCGGCGGACCATCTGGCGCAATGGGCCGCGCCGCTGACGGCGGACGCCGGGCCGACATCGGGCAGCAAGGCGAGCGAGGATTGAATCGGTCGGGATGGCCGCACGAACGGAAACCGTGCGGCTGCAATTCAGCTGCACGAGGCGCGAACGACGAGGAGAGGAAACCGCTGAATGCCTGATCAGGCTTGGCGCGCCCGGCTGGGATCGAACCAGCAACCCCTGCCTTCGGAGGGCAGTACTCTATCCATTGAGCTACGGGCGCTTCGGGAAACCGCGTCACGACCCCGTAAAACCTGGGTGCAACGCCGGCAAGAGCGAGAGCATACCTTGTTTCCATGACAGCGTCCACCGCGCGCCGGCCGCCTCCCGCGCGGCCTCCGGCTTGCGGGTAAACGCCCGCCGCGCAGCCCCCTTCCGGGCGAAAAAGAGGCGTCTATAATCATTCGAGCTTCCGTCAACAGCCATTCTGCCGCAGCCGGACCCGACCTAATTCCTATTCACGGAGACGAGGCCAGCATGAGCGAAGCGCCCCATCACGAAGCGCCCATCAAGACGCCCGGGCAACTGATCGCCGTCATCGTCGCGTCGTTCGCGATTCCGATCGTGATCATCATCCTGTTCGCCACCTACGCCGATCACGCGTTCCGCGTGGGCGCCGGCACCGACGGCCTGTCGGACGCCGCCGTGGCCGCGCGCATCGCGCCGATCGCCCAAGTGGACGTCAAGGACGCCAACGCGCCGCGCACCTACAAGACCGGCGAAGCCATCTACACGGCCGTCTGCGCGGCCTGCCACGCAGCGGGCGCCGCCGGCGCGCCGAAGTTCGGCAACGCGGGCGACTGGGCGCCGCGCATCGCCCAGGGCTACGACACGCTGCTGCACGCGGCGCTGACCGGCAAGGGCGCGATGCCCGCGCGCGGCGGCACGAGCCCCGACGACGTCAGCGATTTCGAGATCGCGCGCGCGGTCGTCTACATGGCCGACAAGGGCGGCGCGACGTTCCCCGAACCGGCCGAGCCGGCGGCGAACGCGGCAACGAAA
>NZ_JAAGPF010000396.1 GCF_017104645.1 Burkholderia sp. Ac-20379 | reverse complement strand
CGACGCTGATCAGGCGGCTGACGGTCACGCGCCCGAATTCGTCTTCCTCGATCGGCACCGAGTGGTTCGTGGACCAGCGCGCCACGCCGCCCACATCGAGCGGGCCGGCGGCGTCGGCGATCTGGCTTTGCGAATAGGCGTGGGCGACGCGTTGCGTGTATTGCACGCCGGCGCGCGCGGCGGCCACGGCGCCCAGGCCGATGCCGGTGGCGACGGCGGCGTTGTTCGTGACCTTGGCCGCGACGGCGGCGCCGGCGATACCGGCGCCGGTGGTGGCGCCTTCGCTATACAGGGAACTGCAGCCGGAAAGCAGCGTGGCGGCCAGCGTCGCGCCGGCGAGCGCGAAGCGCGCGAGGTGCACGACGCGGCGGGCCGGATGCCCGGGCATGGCGATGCGAGAGTTCATGCTGGATGCGATCCTGTCTGGAGTGCGCCGCGCCCACTGGTGGCGCGGCACCGGCCGCCATTGTCTTGCAAGTTCTTGACCCGAATTGCAAAAAATGGACAAACGTTTGCGATCTTGAAAAAACGTAAAAAGGCAATCGCGGCGCCGGTCGGCGCTTAGTGTCTTACAAATCTCGGCGCGAGGGTCGCATCGTTACAAAATGAAGGTAATTGTTACCTTCGCATGGATCGGGCCAGCCTACACTGGGTTTTCACTGACTGTTTCAACGGCGACGCGCCGCACAGCTCAATGAGACACCCTGCCATGCGCCGGACACGGCGCCATTCACGCCCGGATCACGACGACGGCTTGCGCCGCCCTGCGGCACCGGCCGATCCGCCTTCATCCGCGCCGCCGGCTGTGGTGCCCGATGCCGCGCAGGCATCCGATGCGCCGGCGGACGGCGACCACAACCAGGGCGGGGCGCGTCCCGAAGGGCTCGACTACCAGCGCGATCTGGGCGCCGAGCAGGACGCCTGAGCGCGCGTCGCGCACCGCATTTTCCGTTCGAACATTCATCCCGTCGCGCCAGGCATGCCGCGTGCTGCGACGGAAGGATCCGGCGCGTCCGTGCGCCGGTTCATCCAAGCACAGGAGGTCAGGCCGTATGAGCAGATTGATCGTGGTTTCGAATCGCGTGGCAGCAGGTCAGGATGCGCGTCCGTCGGCGGGTGGTCTCGCCGTGGGCGTGCTCGACGCGCTCCGGCAGTCGGGCGGCGTCTGGTTCGGCTGGAACGGCGAGATCGTGGGCGAAGCCGGCGAACCGGTGATCGAGCGCGAAGGGAACGTGACCTATGCGACGGTGGGCCTGTCGCGGCGCGACTACGACCAGTACTACCGCGGCTTCTCGAACGCCACGCTGTGGCCCGTGTTCCATTACCGCATGGATCTCGCGCGCTTCGACCGGCAGGAATACGAAGGGTATCTGCGCGTGAACCAGACGCTCGCCAAGCAGCTTCATGCGCTGATCGAGCCGGACGACATCATCTGGGTGCACGACTACCACCTGCTGCCGTTCGCGCATGCGCTGCGCGCGCTCGGCGTGAAGAACCCGATCGGTTTCTTCCTGCACATCCCGTTCCCCGCGCCCGAGGTGCTGCGCACGGTGCCGCCGCACGACGAGCTGGTGCGCTTCATGAGCGCCTACGACGTGGTGGGTTTCCAGACCGAATCGGACAAGCAGTCGTTCGTCGATTACCTCGAACGGCGCGGCATCGGCACCGCGGCCGACGACGGCATGCTCCACGTGCACAACCGCGTCGTGAAGGTGGGCGCCTATCCGATCGGCGTGTATCCGGACGCGATCGCCGAGGCCGCCGTGCAGCATGCGCAACGCAAGCCGGTGGCCGCGCTGCGCGATGCGATCCGCGACCGCAAGCTCGTGATGAGCGTGGATCGGCTCGATTATTCGAAGGGCCTGGTGGAGCGCTTCCAGGCGTTCGAGCGGATGCTGACGAACGCGTCGGGCTGGCAGGGCCGCGTGTCGTTCGTGCAGGTGGCGCCGCCCACGCGCTCGGACGTGCAGACCTACCAGCGGATCCGCCAGACGCTCGAACGCGAGGCCGGCCGCATCAACGGCCGCTTCGCCCAGCTCGACTGGACGCCGATCCAGTATCTGAACCGCAAGTACGAGCGCAATCTGCTGATGGCGCTGTTCCGTCACGCGCACGTCGGCTACGTCACGCCGTTGCGCGACGGCATGAACCTGGTCGCGAAGGAATACGTGGCGTCGCAGAATCCGGACGATCCGGGTGTGCTGGTGCTGTCGGAGTTCGCCGGTGCGGCGGCCGAGCTGCCGGGCGCGCTGATCGTCAATCCGTCGGATCTGTCGCAGATGTCGGACGCGCTGGAGCGCGCGCTGTCGATGCCGCTCGGCGAGCGCCGCGAGCGCCACGGCAGCAATTTCGCCGCGCTCAAGCGCAACGATCTCGGCGTGTGGCGCGATTCGTTCCTGACCGACCTGCGCAGTGTGGCGACGGCCGCATCGGTCACGCGCCGCGTTGGGCGGCGCGTGGACGCCTGAGGCGCTCGCGGGCAGCAAGTGCGATGAAAAACGGCGGCGCTTCGGCGCCGCCGTTTCTCGTTGCGGCGCGGGCAACCGCCGGCCGCTCAGCCCGCGTGCGCGGGCGGTTCTGCGCCGAGCCGCAGCAGGCTCACGCAGGCCGCCACGGCGGCGAACGCGGCGGCCGCATACAGCGCGAGCGTCGGGCCGTGCGCGGGCGCCACGCCGAAGATCAGCGCGACGATCGCCGCGCCGAGCGTCTGCCCGCTGAGCCGCGCGGTGCCGAGCATGCCGCTCGCGCCGCCGCTGCGATGGCGCGGCGCGGACGACAGAATCGTGCGGTTGTTCGGCGCCTGGAACAGGCCGAAGCCCGCACCGCACAGCGCCATGCGCCAGACGATGTCGACCGGCGCCGGATGCGTGCCGAGCATCGCGAGCGCGAGCAGCCCCGCCGCGAACAGCGCGAGCCCGACGCCGCCGAGCATGCCGGCCGAATAACGGTCGGACAACACCCCCGCGAGCGGCGCGACCACCATGATCACGAGCGGCCACGGCGTCATGTAGAGGCCGGTTTCCACCTGCGACAGCCCGAGCGTGTGCTGCAGCCAGAACGGCAGCGCGACGAACGCCAGCATCTGCGAGGTGAACGACGCCACCGAGGTGCCGATCGACAGCGCGAAGATCGGGATGCGCAGCAGGTCGACCGGCAGCAGCGGCGCGGGCTGGTTCAACTGCCGCCGCACGAACACGTAGCCGAGCGCCACCGCGCCGATGCCGCTCGCGATCACCATCGCGTGATTCTGGCTGTGGCCGAGCCCGTCGACGGTCATGATCACGAGCCCGAACACGCAGGCGTTGAGCAGCGCGCTGAGGTAATCGTAGGGGGCGTCGTGGCCGCGATCGGGCGGCAGCGCGCGCAGGCCGACCGCGACGGCCGCGATGCCGATCGGCACGTTGATCGCGAACAGCCAGGGCCACGCGGCCACCGAGAGCACAGCCGACGCCACCGTGGGCCCGACCGCCGACGACAGCGCCACCACCATCGCGTTCAGCGCGATGCCGCGGCCGAGCAGCCGCGACGGGTAGGTCATGCGCACCAGCGCCGTGTTGACGCTCATGATGCCGGCCGCGCCGAAGCCCTGGATCACGCGCATCGCCGCGAGCGAGGCAAGCGAATCGGACAGCGCGCAGCCCAGCGACGACACGGTGAACAGCGCGAGGCCGGCGAGGTAGACGCGCCGGTAGCCGATCCGGTCGCCGAGCGCGGCCAGCGGCAGCAGCGAGATCGTGACCGCGAGCTGGTAGGCGTTGACGATCCAGATCGAGGCGGCGTCGGAGGCGCGCAGGTCGTGCGCGATGGTGGGCAGCGCGACGTTGGCGATCGCGCCGTCGAGCACCGCCAGCGTGATGCCGAGCGCGATGCAGACGATCGCCCAGTAGCGTTGCGGAAGGGGGAGGCCGTTATCGTCGGCGTTCATGGGCGGGCGATGGTGCGAGCGGCGCGGCGCGAGGCGCCGTGCCGTTCGATCGGGTTGCGGACGCAACCGGTTGGGAAGGCGGCGGCGCGGCGCGCGCCACCGCGGGGGGCGTTGCGCTTACTTCAGGGCGTACAGGCCCGTGTAGCTGGCCGAGGCGACCTGGTTCAGATGGATCATGAAGCGCGCGACGGCGTTGGTGGTGTCGGGCGTGATCGGCAGGCTGTCCACCTTCAGCGCGTGCACCGTGAAGATGTAGCGATGCGCCGCGTCGCCGCGCGGCGGGGCCGCGCCGCCGAAGCCTTCGTCGCCGTAATCGTTGCGCACCTGCACGCTGCCTGCCGGCAGCGTCGTGCTGCCCGCCGCGCCCGCGCCTTCCGGCAGCGCCGTGGTGCCGACCGGCAGGTTCACGGCCACCCAGTGCCAGAAGCCGCTGCCGGTGGGTGCATCGGGATCGTAGACGGTGATCGCGAGGCTTTTCGCCTCAGCCGGCACGCCTTCCCAGCTCAGCGCCGGCGAGACGTTGCCGCCGTCCACGCCGAAGCCTGCGTGGTTGTACTCCTGCGCTTTCGGCATCAAGCCGCCTTCGGGAAATGCGTCGGTCCGCAGCCGGAATTCAGCCATTGAGGCCTCCAGGATTCGTGAGTGCTTGGAAACGGGCGTCGTCGCCGCAACGGGCGTGGCTCGCACGGCGGCGCCGACGGGAACTGGGCGAGTGTATCACCGGCTCCGCGGGCGCGACGGCACGCCAAGGCCGTGCCGCGCGCCGTTCGGGCCTCGAGATTCAGGCCTCGAAATCGAGGCCGCCGAGCAGTACCGCCGGCTCGGTCTGGGTGCGCGATCCGAAGTCGAGGCCGCGCGCGCTTTGCCAGCCCGGCAGCTTGTGCGTCAGCGCATCGAGATAGCGTGCAAAGCGCGTGCCGTCGTGGTCGTCGATCACGAGCCGATCGATTTCCTCGGAATCCCAGGTCAGCGTCAGGTGCAGTGCATGCGGGTAGCCGCGCACGTGTTCGGGCGTGGTGCTGGTGACGTCGATATGGGTGGGATGGCCATGGCCGCCGTACGGGCGCACTTCGGCGCGGATGTGCGGGCCGAGCAGCGCGGCGATGCGCTCGGCGATGCGGGGCGCGAACTCGGCGTCGAAGCGGTGCGCGATGTCGGGATCCATGGGGGCGTCTCGCAGTTGTCGTTCTGATCTCTCGGAAAATCCTAGCATGCGGCTTGCTCGGCCGCTTACGGTTGCGTCTCGCGACGCTTTACATCCGTAATCGGGCGTTACCACTTGCTGCACCTGTTACGGGGGAGTCGTCCCACAATGGGTTCCATCACGTACCACCTTGAGTGGAGAGCAACATGATCAACAAGAAAATCGTCGCAGTGCTGGTGACCGCCGGTGCGCTTGCCGTGGCAGGCCCGGCTTCGGCTCATGGACGTTGGCACGGGCACGGCGGTGGCGGCGGCGGCGCCGTGATCGGCGCGCTGATCGGGGGCGCCGTGCTGGGCGCGATCGTGTCGTCGGCGGTTGCGCCGGCGCCGGTGTACGCCGCCCCGGCCTACGCGCAGCCGGTCTATGCGCAGCCGACCTATCAACAGGCCTATGCGAGCCCGCCCCCGGGCACCTGCTTCGACGGCTATCGCAACGCCTACGTGCCTTGCGGTCCGCAGCCGGCGCCGGGCTACTATCAGCAGCCGGGCTGGTAAGCGCGGCGGGACGCCGGCCGGTAACGGTTCAGGCGTTCGCAACCTGCAAACGACAACGCCCGCCCGGGTTATCCGGGCGGGCGTTGTCGTTTGATGCGGTTCGATGCGATGGCGTGTTGGCGGTATTCGCGGATACAACTGGTTGCAATCGAGGGCGCGAGCGGCGCCCCGGGGCGCGATCAGTGGCGTCCGCCGCCGCCGTGACCGCCGCCGCCCCGGCCACCGCCGCCGCCGCCT
>NZ_JAAGPF010000395.1 GCF_017104645.1 Burkholderia sp. Ac-20379 | reverse complement strand
GCGCGAACGATTCGACCGCGCCGCGCGCGGCCACCGTCAGCATCGCGACGCGCGAGGCGCGCTCGCGCGCCGCTTCGTCGCCGTGCTCGGACAGATCGGCCTGACGGCGCTTGTCGATCTCGGCCAGCCGGTGGCTGAGCGCATCGATCAGCATCTGGCGGCGCTTCGGGTTGTCGAGCAGGTCGTCCTGCAGGTACGGATTGCGGCGCACCACCCAGATGTCGCCGAGCACTTCGTACAGCATCCGCGCCGAGCGGCCGGTGCGGCGTTCGCCGCGCAGGTCGTCGAGCGCCGACCAGGCATCCTCGCCGAGCAGGCGAATGACGATCTCGCGGTCGGAGAACGACGTGTAGTTGTACGGGATTTCGCGCAGGCGCGGCGTCAGGTCGGCTGCGACGGCGGCTGCCGCGCCATGCGGATCGAAAACTTGTGGTGCGTTCATGTTCGGACGAGTCGGAGGGCCGGCCGTGCGGTCTGGGCACGGCTGAGGCATGCGCGTGGTGCGCGCGGATCTGGGGAAAATCTTCTGTTACCAGGCTCGCAAACTATGCGCGGGCGCCGTGCCATGCGTATGTACGCAAGGCCCCGGCCGGCCGATACCTGGCGGCGCTCGGAGCCATCAGCACGATCGCGCGCAGTGCGCGTGCCGAGCCGCCGAGGGACATGCTGCCCGCGGAGACGGCTTCAAATGGGCGGTCCGATACTGCCTTTGCATCTTCCGATCCTTGATTCAAAACGGAATTCTAACCCATGATCGGCGCGAGCGTGGACGCCTGAATCGGCCGCAATTCCCGGCCCGGCGGCGCGGCCCGGGAATTGCCCGCCCGTCCGGTCGGTCGTGAGGCTCACAGGCCCGCCGGGGCGGGGTTGGCGCTAAAATCCCGGTTTTCCCCGCTTTTGCCGCGCCGGCCGATACCCGCGCGACCGTCATGGCTGCTCACGACTACCTGAAGAAGATCCTCACCGCCCGCGTCTACGACGTGGCGGTCGAAACCGGCCTCGAACCGGCCCGCAATCTGTCCGCCCGCGTGCGCAACCGCGTGCTCCTCAAGCGCGAGGACAACCAGCCGGTGTTCTCGTTCAAGCTGCGCGGCGCCTACAATCGCATGGCGCACCTGTCCACCGAGGCGCGCGAGCGCGGCGTGATCACGGCCTCGGCCGGCAATCACGCGCAGGGCGTGGCGTTTTCGGCGGCGCGGCTCGGCGTGAAGGCCGTGATCGTGGTGCCCGTCACCACGCCGCAAGTAAAGGTGGACGCGGTGCGCGCCCACGGCGGCCCGACCGTCGAGGTGATCCAGTTCGGCGAATCGTACAGCGACGCCTACGGCCACGCCGTGCAGGTGCAGAACGAACGCGGCCTGACCTTCGTCCACCCGTTCGACGATCCCGACGTGATCGCCGGCCAGGGCACCGTGGCGATGGAAGTGCTGCGCCAGCATCAGGGGCCGATCCACGCGATCTTCGTGCCGATCGGCGGCGGCGGCCTGGCGGCCGGCGTGGCCGCTTACGTGAAGGCGATCCGTCCCGAAATCCGCGTGATCGGCGTGCAGACCGACGATTCCTGCGCGATGGCGCAATCGATCCGGGCCGGCGAGCGCGTGACGCTGGCCGAAGTCGGGCTGTTTTCGGACGGCACGGCGGTCAAGCTGGTGGGCGAGGAAACGTTCCGGCTGTGCCGCGAACTGCTCGACGACGTGATCACGGTGGACACCGACGCGCTGTGCGCCGCCATCAAGGACGTGTTCCAGGACACGCGCAGCGTGCTGGAGCCGGCCGGCGCACTGGCCGTGGCCGGCGCGAAACGCTACGCCGAGCAGGCCGGCATCGAGGGCGAAACGCTGGTGGCGATCACCTCCGGCGCGAACATGAACTTCGACCGCATGCGCTTCGTGGCCGAACGCGCCGAGGTGGGCGAGGCCCGCGAGGCCGTGTTCGCCGTGACGATACCCGAGGAACGCGGCAGCTTCCGGCGCTTCTGCGAACTGGTGGGCGAGCGCAACGTGACCGAATTCAATTACCGGATCGCCGACGAACGCTCCGCGCACATCTTCGTGGGCGTGCAGACGCGCCGCCGCGGCGAATCGGCCGAGATCGCCGCCACCTTCGACGCGCAAGGCTTCGTGACCGCCGACCTGACCGGCGACGAGCTGTCGAAGGATCACATCCGCTACATGGTCGGCGGCCGTTCGCCGCTCGCCCGCGACGAGCGGCTGTTCCGCTTCGAATTCCCCGAACGGCCGGGCGCGCTGATGAAGTTTCTGTCGTCGATGGCGCCGAACTGGAACATCAGCCTGTTCCATTACCGCAACCAGGGCGCCGACTACAGCTCGATCCTGGTGGGCCTGCAGGTGCCGGCCGCCGATCACGCGGCGTTCGACCGCTTCCTGGCCGCGCTCGGCTACCCCTACCACGAAGAAACCGCGAACCCGGCCTACCGGCTGTTCCTGGCCTGACCCACGCGAGACGATCGATGACGCCCGAACACTCCCCCCTCGGCAAGGCCTCGGCCTACACCACCGCCTACGACGCCTCGCTGCTGTTTCCGATCCCGCGCGCCGGCGCGCGCGAACAGATCGGCATCGGCGCGGCGCTGCCGTTCTTCGGCACCGACATCTGGAACGCCTACGAACTGTCGTGGGTCAACGCGCGCGGCAAGCCGCAGATCGCCGTGGCGACGTTCTTCGTACCGGCCGATTCGCCGAACATCGTCGAATCGAAATCGTTCAAGCTGTATCTCGGCTCGTTCGCGCAAACGGCGTTCGACTCGGTCGACGCCGTGCGCGACACGCTCAAGCGCGACGTGTCGGCGTCCTGCGGCGCGACCGTGTCGGTGCAGTTGGCCTCGCCGTCGGCGTTCGCCAAGCTGAAGCTCGAGGAGCTCGACGGCCAGTCGCTCGACCGCCTCGATCTCGATACCGACATCTACCACCCCGATCCGTCGCTGCTGTCGGCCTCGCACGACGAATCCCCGGTGGAGGAAACGCTGGTGTCGGATCTGCTCAAGTCGAACTGTCCGGTCACCGGCCAGCCCGATTGGGGCAGCGTGCAGATTCACTACGTGGGCGCGCCGATCGATCAGGCCGGGCTGCTGCGCTACCTGATCTCGTTCCGCAATCACACCGGCTTTCACGAGCAGTGCGTCGAGCGGATCTTCGTCGACATCCTGCGCGAATGCCGCCCGGTGAAGCTGGCCGTGTACGCGCGCTACACGCGCCGCGGCGGGCTCGACATCAACCCGTTCCGCACCAACTTCAATCAGCCGATGCCCGACAACGCGCGCACCGCGCGTCAATAAGCGCAGCGCCAATGCAAAACGCGGCAGCGCGAGCCCTCGGTGGCCCGCGCTGCCGCGTTTTTTTATGCTGCCCGGCTTACTTGACGGGCGGCTTGTAGGCGATGCAATCCACCTCGACCTTGCAGTCGATGACCATGCTCGACTGCACGCAGGCGCGCGCTGGCGGATGCTCGCCGAAGTACGAGATGAACACCTTGTTGAACGACGCGAAATCGCGCGCGTCGTCGAGCCACACGCCGCAGCGCACGACGTGCTCGAGGCCGTAGCCGGCTTCCTTGAGGATCGCGATCACGTTCTCGATCGTCTGCTTCGACTGCGTGACGATGCCGCCTTCCACCACTTCGCCGTTGACCATCGGCGTCTGGCCCGACACGTACAGCCAGCCGTCGGCCTCGACGGCCTTCGCGAACGGCATCACCTGGCCGCCGGTTCCCTTCGCATCGCCCACTCCGTAACGCTTCATCGTTTTCTCCTTCGGTTTGCGGGTTCGGGCCGCGCGTTGGCCGCGCGGCCGGTTCGTCCGGCGCACGCAGCGCGCCGGTCATTTCGGTTCGAGCCGAGCCGGGACACGCCCGGCCGGATGGTGCGGATCAGAACGCCGCGTCGCTGAGCGCGCGCGTGCCGCGCTTCACGAAGCGCCCGGCGCGCGTGCCGGTGGCCGCGCCGTCGCGCCAGGACATGACGCCGTTGACCCAGACCGCGTCGATGCCGCGCGCCGGTTGCTGCGGCGCCTCGAACGAGGCGACGTCGATCACGGTGGCCGGATCGAACAGCACGAGATCGGCGTGAAAACCGACCTGCACCTCGCCGCGCTTGTCGAGGCCGAAGCGGCGCGCCGTCAGCGACGTCATCTTGCGCACGGCTTCCTCGAGCGGCAGCAGCTTCTCGTCGCGCGCGTAGTGGCCGAGCACGCGCGGGAACGCGCCCCAGAGGCGCGGATGCGGCAGCGGATCGTTCGGCAGGCCGTCGGAGCCGACCATCGTCGACGGATGCGAGAGGATCCGCCGCACGTCGTCCTCGGACATGTTGTGATACACCGCGCCGGCCGGCTGCAGGCGCCGCGCCGCGTCCTGCTCGCTCACGCCCCATTCGGCCGCGATCGCGGCGATCTTCTTGCCTGCCATCTCGGAATGCGGCTCCGACCACGTGATCGTGATCTCGATATCGCCGCTGACCTGCTTGACGTCGAGCGTCGACGAGCTGCGGCTGTACGGGTAGCAGTCGCAGCCGACCGGCTGGATGCGGCGCGCCCGGTCGAGCGAGGCGAGCACCTCGGCGCTGCGCCCCCAGTTCGACGGCCCGGCGCACTTCAGATGCGAAATCACCACCGGCACGCGCGCATGGCGGCCGACGCGATACGCCTCCTCCATCGCGTCGAGGATCGCGTCGAATTCGGTGCGCATGTGCGTGGTGTACAGCGCGCCGGCCAGCGCGAGCGGCTCGGCCAGCGCCATCACCTCCTCCACCGGCGCGGCGAACGCCGAACCATAGGCAAGGCCCGAGCTGAGCCCGAGCGCACCGTTCAGCAGCGCTTCTTCGAGCTGCAGGCGCATCGCGGCGATTTCCTCGCTGCTGGCCGCGCGGTCGAGCCGGTCCATCTGGTTGTTGCGCAGCGCCGTGTGGCCGACCAGCGCGGCCACGTTGACGGCCGGCTGCGCCTGGTCGACCGCTTCGGCATACGCCGCGAACGTCGGGTAGCGGAACGCCTCGCGATCGCCGAGCAGGTTCATCGGATCGGGCGGATCGCCGCGCAGCGCCACCGGCGACGCGCTGATCCCGCAATTGCCGACCACCACCGTGGTCACGCCCTGCGAGATCTTCGGCAGCATCTGCGGCGCGCGGATCACGTGCGTGTCGTCGTGGGTGTGGACGTCGATGAAGCCCGGCGCGAGCACGCGGCCGTTCGCCTCGATCACGTCCTCGGCCAGCCAGCTCGACAAATTGCCGATCGCCACGATGCGGCCGTCGCGGACGGCCACGTCGCGCTGCGCGGGCGGCGCGCCGGTGCCGTCGATCAGCACGGCGTCGACGATCAGCGTATCCGCGACTTCGGGATGGGAATGCATGTCAGTCTCCGAGGGGTTGTCGGTCGCCGCCGCCGCGGTGCACGTCGAGCGCGTGCTTCATGCGGCGCAGCGTCTCGCGGCAGCCGTCGCCGAGCCGCAGCGCGACCTCGGTGACGAGCACGTCGAGCGCCATCATCATCGCGTAACGCGAGGTGGACGGCTTGAAGATGAAATCGGTTTCGAACGCGACGACCGGAATCAGATCGTCGGCCAGTTGCGCGAGCGGCGAGGCGGGCGCGGTCAGCGCCACGATGCGCGCGCCGTAGCGCTTGGCCAGCGCGCAGCTTTCGAGCAGCTCGGGCACACGGCCCGTGACCGACAGCGCCACCACCACGCACTGCGCGTCGACCGTGCTGGCCACCATCCGTTGCAACAGCGCGTCCTGATAGCTCGCGACGGGGCGGCCGAAGCGCACCAGCCGGAAGCGCAACTCGTCGGCCAGCGCCGTGGAACCGCCGCCCTGCCCGTACACATAGACCATCCGCGCGCGCGCCAGCGCCTCGGCCGGCGCATCGAACGCGGTTTGCCGCAGCAGCGCGTGGTGGTGTTCGAA
>NZ_JAAGPF010000394.1 GCF_017104645.1 Burkholderia sp. Ac-20379 | reverse complement strand
GTTCTCCACCGCCAGCGCGGGCACCGGCGCGCTGGCCAGGAACGCCGCGAGCCAAGCCGCGTGATTGCTGCCGGCCAGGCCGCAGCCCATCGTGCAGCGCGCCCAATCCAACGGCAGGCCGGCCAGTTCGAATGCCTGCGCGCAGGCCGCTTCGATCGAACGCCAGGCGCCCTCGATGCCGAGCGCCAGCCCCGACGGGCCGCCGCTGCCGCGCGCGAGTTCGCGCCCGCCGGCATCGGCCAGCACCGCCCGCGTGCCGGTGCCGCCGCCGTCGATGCCGATCAGGTAAGTGGGCTCTGTCATGGTGAAACACTCCGGGATTGCCGATCAGTCGAGCCGAGAGCTTAACCGCATCGGCGCGCCCCGCCCATTGGCCGGATGGCCGGCTTGCGTGGCATGGGCGTTGCGCTATGCTGGGCGCCTTCCGTGCCGGCATGGGCGCCGGCACCAACGCGAGGCGCGAGAAACCGATGAGCGAACACTGCAACTGGGTCCGCACGGATGCCGATGCGCATTATCACGACACCGAATGGGGCCGTCCGGCCCACGACGAGCGCTACCTGTTCGAGATGCTGATCCTCGAGGGCGCGCAGGCCGGGCTGTCGTGGTCGACGATCCTGAACAAACGCGAGGGCTATCGCGCCGCGTTCGCGAATTTCGATGCCGATGCCGTCGCCCGCTTCACGCCGGCCCAGGTCGATACCTTGATGCAGAACCCCGGCATCGTGCGCAACCGCGCCAAGATCGAATCGACGATCGTCAACGCACGCGCCGTGCAGCGCATTCGCGCCGAACACGGCTCGCTCGGCGCGTTCCTGTGGTCGTTCGTCGGCGGCGTGCCGATCCAGAACGGCTGGCACTCGTACCGCGACGCGCCGGCCGCCACCGCCGTCTCCGACGCCATGAGCAAGGCGCTCAAGAGCTACGGCTGCAAGTTCGTCGGCTCGACGATCTGTTATGCGCTGATGCAGGCCACGGGCATGGTCAACGATCACGAATTCGATTGCCCATGCCGGGACGCCTGCGCGGCGCTCGGCCAATCCCAACTTGCCAGCAACGCGGCGGAGAGCGCCACCGCCAGGGCGGGAAAGCAGCCGGCGGCGGGAAAGCAGCGGGCAGCGGGAAAGCGGGCGGCCGCCAAGCCGGCCGGGAAACCTGGCGTGGCCTGAGCACAACACCGCACCGAACAAAAGCGCCGCCCAAAGCAAAACGGCGGCGCCCCTCTTTCGAGGGACGTCGCCGTTTCAATGCGAACCGCGGAAGCCTTAGTGGAGCTTCTTCGGCAGCATCTGGCTGCGCAGGCGCTTGTGCAGGCGCTTCACAGCTGCCGCCTTCTTGCGCTTGCGCACGGCGGTCGGCTTTTCGTAGGACTGGCGCTCGCGCAGCTCAGCGATCAGGCCGTTCTTTTCGATCGCGCGGCGGAAGCGGCGGATCGCTACTTCGAACGGCTCGTTTTCTTTCAGAAGAATCGTCGTCATGTCGTTCCTAAATTGCTTGATACGGTCAAAAACGTAGCGGCCAAGCGCCACGCACCGGCCTTCCGGGCGTTCCCACAACAGGCGAAACGAGCGGGTTTTGTGGCCTGGGAGGCCGGAAAAGAGAGGCGGAATGCACCGCGAAACGCTCGGCAACCTGCAACCGGCGCCGCGTTTGACTGCCAGCTTTGACATGCCGAAACGGCAAGGGCTTGACAGAAATCTCAATTCAGCCCGCCATGCTAGCAGGTAAACATTCGTAGAGCTAGCGGTTTACCGCGCCTGCCGGACAAATTTCGAGCACGCGGCGGCTCAAGAGAATCGCGGGAAAACCGTTAACAATCAGGGACGGGACTGCAACACCCCCTCTCTCCATCCTGCAACCCAGTACCACAGCGGGATTCGGGCGGGGGGGACGCCCGGCAAGCGCGCCTCCGACAAAAAATCGGAAGAAATTGCAAGCGATCGCAATCTTCCCCTCAAGTTTTTTTTGGGAGCGCCGAAATCCTGCTTTGAGGCGGCCAGCAAAGAACGAGTGCGTCCGCCGATGCCCACGTTGGCTTGTCAAAGGCTTATCGGCTTTTAGGAGATTTACCATGCTCGGAATCACAAGCAATATCAATTCGCTGGTCGCTCAGCAAAACCTGAACGGCTCGCAAAGCGCACTGTCGCAGGCCATCACGCGTCTGTCGTCGGGCAACCGCATCAACAGCGCAGCAGACGATGCAGCCGGTCTGGCAATCTCGACCCGCATGCAAACGGCCATCAACGGCCTGAACCAAGGCGTGTCGAACACGAACGACGCCGTCTCGCTGATCCAGAGCTCGTCGAGCGCCCTGTCGGCACTGACGACCAGCCTGCAACGTATCCGTACGCTGGCCAACCAGGCCGCAACGGGCACGCTGTCGACGAGCGACCAGGCTGCCGCGGAGCAGGAAGTTGCCGCGCAGATCTCGGAAGTGAACCGTATCGCTTCGCAAACGAACTTCAACGGCAAGAACCTGCTTGACGGTTCCGCCGGCATCACGACGTTCCAGGTTGGTGCAAACGTCGGCCAGACGGTCACGCTGGACCTGAGCCAAAGCCTGTCGGCTGCCAAGATCGGCGGCGGTCTGGTGTCGAAGGGCGAAACGGTCGGCACGATCTCGAACCTGAGCCTGACCTCCGCTGGCGCAGCCACGTCGGCAGCGAACGCGACGATCACGTCGGTCAACGTTCTGTCGGACGGCAACGGCGGCTTCACGTTCACGGATCAGAACGGTCAAGCCCTGAGCACGACGGCAGTCGGCGCGATCTTCACGACGGGTACGGCAGCCGGCACGGGCACGGCAGTCACGAACCTGACGCTGGCGACGGGCGCCACGAGCGGCATGACGACGACGCAAGCCAGCGCCGCCGCCAACATGATCTCGCAGATCAACTCGGTCAACTCGCCGCCGACCGTGTCGAACATCAACATCAGCAACACGACGGGCGCCAACCAGGCCCTGGTCGCGATCGAAAACGCGCTGTCGACGGTGAACAACCTGCAGGCAACGCTGGGCGCGACGCAAAACCGTCTGACCGCCATCGCGCAAACGCAGCAACAAAACTCGACGAACCTGTCGTCGGCACAGTCGCAAATCCAGAGCGCGGACTTCGCGCAGGAAACCGCGAACCTGAGCAAGGCGCAAGTGCTGCAACAAGCCGGCATCTCGGTGCTGGCACAAGCCAACTCGCTGCCGCAGCAAGTTCTGAAGCTCCTGCAGTAAGGCATCAGGCAGGTGCTTTGAAAACCGGGCCGCGCCCTCACGGGCGGCCTGTTCGCGCGGCGGTGCAGTCTTCCTCGTGGCTGCCGCGCGTTTTTTGCATTTGAAGTCTTCCGTTTTTCCCCGGTTTCCCGCAGTATCCGCACGGTCGAACCGACTTGTCAGCGCCACCGACGGCGCCCACGGAGCCACGCGATGTCCACGATTTCGTCCACGTCATCCACGTCCAACAACGCGATCAGCAGCAGCTCCGCGTTGCAGACCGCCGCCCAGTCGATCATCAGCGGCTCGACCGGCAATGCCAACATCGACGTCAGCACGCTCGTGACCGCGCTGGTCAACTCCAAGACCGCCGGCCAGACGGCGATCCTGTCGACCGCCGTCGCCACCGACAACAACAAGGCCGCTGCGTACACCAGCCTGCAGACCGCGTTGCAGAACCTGCAAAGCTCGCTGGCCACGCTGAGCGACGGCTCGTTCGCGCAAACCTTCACCGCGACCGCCTCGGGCGGCACGGGCCTGACCGCCACCGCCGCCAGCGGCGCCGTGGCCGCGTCCTACGGCGTGACCGTCAACCAGATCGCGCAATCGCAATCGCTGACCTCGCCGGCCTTCGACGCCACCGCCGCGCTCGGCACCGGCTCGATGACGCTGACCGTCAACGGCAAATCGTCGACGATCAACCTCGATTCCACCAACAACACCCTGTCGGGCATCGCCAGCGCGATCAACAGCGCGAGCGACAACCCCGGCGTGACGGCCAGCATCGTGACCGGCAGCGACGGCGCCCACCTGGTGCTGCGCGCGAACAACAGCGGCGCGGCCAACACCATCACGGTGGCGGTCAACGCCACCACCGACAACGGCCTGTCGAACCTGGGCGTCAGCTCGACGCCGAACACCACGGGCGGCCAGTCGACGATCACCACCGGCAGCACCGCGGCGACCAAGTGGACGCAATCGTCGGCGGCGCAGGACGCCTCGGTCACCGTCAACGGCGTGACCAACCTGAGCGCCTCGAACGCCGTCACCAACGTGATCACCGGCGTCACGCTGAACCTCACGCAGGCCGCCGTGACCAGCCCGGCGACCACCCAGACTTTGACGATCGCGGCCGACACGACCAAGCAGGCCACGGCCGTCACCAATTTCGTCAGCAGCTACAACACGCTGGTGCAGGCGATGGCCACGGTCGGCTCGTTCGACAACACCGACCCGACCGCCCCCGTCACCGGCCCGCTGTTCGGCGATTCGACGCTGAACACGATCCGCACCCAGATGCAGTCGATCCTTGGCAGCGCCGTCAACAGCAACGGCGTGGGCGCGACGCTGCAGCAGCTCGGCATCACGGTGGCCGACGGCACCACGGCGGGCCAGACGGCCGGCACGCTGATCGTCGACCAGACGGCCCTGACCACCGCGCTGACCAACAACCCCACCGCCGCCTCGACGCTGTTCAACAGCAAGAACGGCCTGGGCGAGCAGATCAACGCGGCGATCACGTCGTACACGGCGGACAAGGGCATTCTGACCCTCAGCGCCAACGCGGTGCAGACCGACCTGAAGAGCCTGACGGCGCAGCAGACCACGCTGACGGCCTACGCGGCGACGCTGACCACGCAGTACAACGCGCAGTTCACGCAGCTGAACACCGTGCTCGCCCAGATGAACCAGCAGCAGAACTACCTGACCGCGCTGTTCGGCGGCACCAACAGCGCCGGCGCGCTGGCGACCAACAAGTCGTCCTGAGCCCCGCCCGCCTCCTGGAGAACCGGACATGGATCAGCACACCCTCGTCTCGCAGTTGCTGTCGATGACGCACGAGATCGAGCGCGCGGTGCGGCTCGCCGACTGGGAAGGCGCCGAGCGCCTGATCGAGGCGCGCGCGCCGTACCTGCAATCGCTCGACGCGACGCAGACGCCGGAAGATCTGCTGACGATCCGCGAAATCCAGGCGATCGACGCCGGCATCGCGGCCGAAGCGGCCCGCGCTGGCGAAGAACTGCAACACGAATACCGGACCGCCTCGGAACGCCTGAACGCGGCCAAACAGTACAACCAGGCCGCGCTGCGCTTCTGAGCGGCCTGCCCGAATAACAATTCGCGCGCACGAGCGCGTGCTCGTTCACCTCACGGCCCGCCTCGCGCGGGCCGTTTTTTCTGTGTGCCCGCCGGCGCGCCGGGCACCTTGCTCCCCCGGTTTCGTTCCCGCCCCGTTTCGCCGCCCGCGCGCATATCGATGAAATTGACGCCCGTTTACCGGTCAGTTCCACGCTTCGCCGGGCCGGGGCCGGCCGGATAATTTCCACCATTCGCTTCTTCCGTCCGGTTTTCCCATGTCCGATACGATGTCCGCCGGCCTCTCGCCTGAACAGCAACAGCAGTTCGACGCGGATATCGCGTTCGTGCTCAAGAACGCAGTCGCCCACCATCATCGCGGCGAGCTCGCCAATGCGCAGGCGCTCTACGAGGCAGTCCTCGGCGCGAAGCCCGATCAGGTCGACGCCTGCTACAACCTTGCCGTGCTGAAGGTGCAGTGCGGCGACGCCAACGGCGCGCTGCCGCACTTCGAAACGGCGCTCGGCATCGATCCGAACAACGGCCAGCACTGGGTCAGCTATGTGAACGCGCTGATCGAGGCGGGCCAGATCTCGGCGGCCTGGACGGTGCTCGGCATGTGTCAGCAGCGCGGCTTCAAGGGGCCGGCGGTCGACGGGCTGATCCAGCGCCTGGCGTTGTCGGCGGAGGGCAATGCGGCAACGGTATTCACGGCCGCCGCGAACGCGGCCAGCGCCGCGCCGGCCCGCGCGCAAGCC
>NZ_JAAGPF010000393.1 GCF_017104645.1 Burkholderia sp. Ac-20379 | reverse complement strand
GTCCGACATCGCGCCGCGTGCCGTCGCCGCCTGAACGCGCGCGTTCAGAATTTTTCAGGTCTGCCAAAAGACTTCAGGTGTTCTCGCCCGATAGGCTGCACTCGCGCCTCGGGCCCGGCCGCGACCTCGCGTCGGCGTGCTTGCCCGGCGGCCACCCACCGCAACGCCGGACCGCTCGCCGCTTCGTGGCGAGGCAAGGCATCGAAGGAGAGAACATGAGTAACCTGCAACGCACCCTGACGAGCCGTTCGACCACGCGCCGCCGCCTGCTGTCCGCCGGCGCGGGCGTCGCCGGCGCAATGGCCGCGATGTCGAGCCTGCCTGCCGCCGCAGCGGCCACCGCCGGCGCCGCGCCGCATCGCGCGAAGGGCCATCCCGACGGCGGCGGCTATGTCCACGCCAAGGACGGCACCGCGATCTACTACAAGGATTGGGGCACCGGCACGCCCGTGGTGTTCTCGCACGGCTGGCCGCTGTCGGCCGACGCGTGGGATGCGCAGATGCTGTTCCTCGTGAACCAGGGTTACCGCGTGATCGCGCATGACCGCCGCGGCCACGGCCGCTCGGGCCAGCCGTCGGCCGGCAACGATATGGACACCTACGCGGACGATCTGGCCGCCGTGCTCGACGCGCTCGACGTGAAGGGCGCGATGCTGGTCGGTCACTCGACCGGCGGCGGCGAGGTGGCGCACTACATCGGTCGCCACGGCGAGGCGCGCGTGGCCAAGGCCGTGCTGATCGGCGCGGTGCCGCCGCAGATGGTGCGCTCGGCCAGCAACCCGAACGGGCTGCCGATGTCGGTGTTCGACGGCATCCGCGACGGCGTGGCGGCGAATCGTTCGCAGTTCTATCTGGATCTGGCCACGCCGTTCTACGGCTTCAACCGTCCGAACGCGAAGGTGTCGCAGGGGCTGGTGCAGGATTTCTGGCGTCAGGGCATGGCCGGTTCGATCAAAGGCCAGTACGAGTGCATCAAGCAGTTCTCCGAAGTGGATTACACCGAGGACCTGAAGAAGATCAGCGTGCCGACGCTGGTGCTGCACGGCGACGACGACCAGATCGTGCCGATCGACGATTCGGCGAAGCTGACGGCGAAGATCGTGCGTCACGCCACGCTGAAGGTGTACGCGGGCGCGCCGCACGGCATGTGCAGCACGCACGTCGCCGAGGTCAACGCCGATCTGCTGGCGTTCCTGAAGAGCTGAGCGGGCGGCGTTGCGCCGGCCCGATGTTCGAAAGGCCGCCCGGGGTCGAAGCCGGGCGGCTTTTTTCGTGTGGCGGCGGCCTGCTGCGCTTGCTTGCGTTCGCTGTTCGCGGCGGCCGCGGTGGTCTCGATTCGCGACTTCGGCGATGATGTGGGGCATCGGCACTCTCGACCTTCCCACATGACGACCCCGACTCCGTCCCGAACCGCCCGCCTGCGCGGCGGCCTCTACGGCCTGCTGCTCGGCGACGCGCTTGGCGTGCCTTACGAATTTCACAGCGCCGCCTCGCTCGCCCATCTGAGCCCCGACGAGATCGATATGACGCCGCCGTCCGGTTTCGCGCGCGCTCACCACGGCGTGCCGCCCGGCACCTGGAGCGACGACGGCGCGCAGGCGCTCGCGCTGCTCGACGCGTTGCGGCGCGACCCCGCGCTCGATCTCGACACGCTTGCCGCCAACCTGCGCGACTGGTTCCACCGCGGCGCGTTCACGCCCGACGGCAAGGTATTCGACGTCGGCCTGCAGACGCAGCGCGCGTTCCACCGGCTGGCGGCCGGCGCGGCGCCGGCGCAGGCCGGCCCGGCCGATGAACACGACAACGGCAACGGCTCGCTGATGCGCTGCCTGCCGGTGGTGCTGGTGGCCGCTTCGCATGACGAAGCGATCGCGCTGGCCCGCAGGCAGAGCCTCGTCACCCATGGGCACGTGCGCTCGCAGTTGTGCTGCGCGCTCTACGCCGTGGCGGGCAGGGAGATCGTGGACGGCCTGAGCGCGGCCGACGCCGTGCGCGCGGCGGAAGACGTGCTGCTCGCGCGCTGCGCCGGCACGGGCGAGGAGGCCGAACTGAGGATCGTTCTCGACGGCCGTTTCGATGCGCCGCAAGGCTCGGGCTACGTGGTCGACAGCGTCTGGTCGGCTGTCCACTGCCTGTTGTCGACACGGGATTTCGAGGCCTGCATGAAGCGCGCCGTGCAGCTCGGCAACGACACCGACACGACGGCGGCCATCGCCGGCGGCCTGGCCGGGCTGCTGTACGGCGAGGCAGGCCTGCCGACGCGCTGGCTCGACAGCCTGCACGGCAAGCCGCTCGTCGAGGCGTTGCTGACCAAGGCATGATCAGCCGCCTGACGTTCCGCATGCCCGCCACCTCGGCCGAAGTGTTCGAGGCATTCCACAATCACGACACGCGGCTGCGCTGGGACACCTTGCTCAAGACGGCCGGCGTGGAAGGCGGCCATCGCTACCCGCATGTCGGCGCGATTTCGGTCAACGTCGGGCGCGGCTGGAAAAGCCTGTTCTGCCTGCGCACGCGCTTCGTGTCCTACCAGCCGCCGCTGCTGGCCGCCGCCACGCTGGTGGCGCCGGCCGGCATCTTCCGCACCTGGAGCGCCTCGATTCGCCATCGCGATCTCGGCGGCGGCCAGTCGGATCTGATCTACACGGTGCGATTCAGCCTGCGCCCCGGCTGGCTCGACCGGCACGGCAAACCGATCGTGGCGCGCCTGTTCGAGAACGAAACGCGGCGGCGCTTCGAGGCGCTCGCCGCGTTTCTGCGCGACTGATGCGGCGGCCAAGGCCCGTTCGGGAACGCTGCTTCAAGCCGCACCCCGCCCGAAATCGACGATCACCTTGCCGAAGTGCGCCCCCGAGGCCAGATAGCGATACGCCTCGTGCGCGGCCTCGAACGGAAACACGCGATCGATCACCGGCGCGATGCCGCTCTGGTGCAACGCGCGCACCGCGCCTTCGAGATCGTGCGTGGAGCCCGTCTGGCTGCCGAGGATGTTCAGCGTCTTGATCATCACCGGCAGCACCGGCATCGTCACCTCCATGCCGCCGATGAAGCCCACCACGTAGATCGTGCCGCCGATCTTCGCCGCGTTGACCGAGCGCGCGAACGTGCCGCCGCCCACCGTTTCCACCACCAGATCCGCGCCTTCGCCGCCGGTGGCGTCGAGCACCGCCACGTCCCATTCGGGGCGAGTGCGGTAGTTGATCGTCACGTCCGCGCCCAGTTCGCGCGCCCGCGCCAGTTTTTCATCGGACGACGAAGCGATGATCACGCGCGCGCCCGCCGCCTTCGCGTATTGCAGCGCGAACAGGCTCACGCCGCCGGTGCCGAGCAGCGCCACCGTCGAGGCCGGGCCGACGCGGCCCTTGACGATGGCGTTCCAGGCCGTGGTGGCCGCGATCGGCAACGTGACCGCCTGCGCGTACGGCATGCCGTCGGGAATCCGAACCAGTGCGCCAGCCGGCACCACGGCGTAGTCCGCCAGCGAGCCGGGCATCGTGACGCCGCGAATCCGCGTGCCGTTGGCCGCGCTCGGCGGCCCGGCCTGCCAGTCGACGATCGAGCCCGAGATCACGCGCTCGCCCGGCGCCCAGCCGTGCACGCGCTCGCCCACCTCGACGATCTCGCCCGCGCCGTCGGTGCCGGGCACGAACGGCGGCGCGGTGTCGCCGAAGCGGCCCCAGGCCACCATCAGATCGAGATAGTTGAGGCCGGCCGCGTGCAGCCGGATCAGCACTTCGCCGGCCGCCGGGCGCGGCACGGGGGCCTCGCCCAGTGTCAGTCCGAAGGGTTCGCCGGTGGTCAGTCGATACGCTCTCATGGTCTGCTCCTGAAGAAATCGAGCGTCCATGTTAGGCGGAGATAAACCCTATAATCGATCGCCAAAACACGACACCCTTGCATGGAGTGCAGCAATGAACGGCACGGAATCGGACGAGATCGGCGCGTTGCTGGCGGTGCTCGAAACCGGCAGCTTCACGGCGGCGGGGCGCCAGCTCGGGCGCGACAGCTCGGTGATCTCGCGGCGGCTGAAGGCGCTGGAGACGCGGCTCGGCACGCGCCTCGTCGAGCGCTCCACGCGCCGCCTGTCGCCCACCGAGGCCGGCCTGCGCCTGCGCGAGCGCGTGCAGGAGGCGATGCAACTGATCCGCACCGGCGAGGAAGAGGCGCGCTCGCTGGCCGCCACGCCCACCGGCCTGCTGCGCCTGAGTCTGCCCGCCGGCTTCGGGCGGCGCTGGATCGCGCCGCGACTGCCGGCGTTTCTCGCGCGGTATCCGTCGCTCGACGTCGAGGCCAGCTTCACCGATCGTTTCGTGGACCTGATTGCCGAGCGCTTCGATGCCGGCGTGCGGATCGGGCGGCTCGAGGACAACCGGCTCGTCGCGCGGCGCGTGCTCGGCATGCGCCGGCTGTTGTGCGCCGCGCCCGATTACCTGGCCGCGCACGCGCCGATCCGGCACCCGCGCGATCTTGCGCTGCACGCGTGCATCGGCTTCACGCCGATGGCTTCGCACCCTGTCTGGCATCTGTCGCGGCGCGGCGAGCGGCAGGCCGTGCGCACGCGCTCGCGGCTCGCCACCGACGACATCGACGCCGCGCTCCACGCCGCGCTGCAGGGCACCGGCGTGGCGTTCAGCGCCGACTGGATCGTGGCCGACGCGCTGCGCGACGGCCGCCTCGTGACCGTGCTGCCCGGCTGGGACGTGGCCGGCGACGAGGTCATGCACGTCGTGCGTGCGTCGGCGCAGCACACGCCGGCCAAGGTGCGGGCGTTCATCGACTGGATGACCGAGGAATTCGCCGGCGCGCCGTGGGCGGGCGCGGCGCGCAAGCGGCGCTGAACGTTCGCGCGGCCGGCATCGCGATCGGTATTGACTTGCGCCGCGGGCGAATGCGATGCTCGCGGGCGCCGGGCAGGGTCACAAGCCCGCACCGGCGTCCATCCACAATCGCGCGCTGCCCGCGACGCGACACAAAAGACAACGAGAGACCCACCCCATCATGCTCGAAGCCATCGCTCCCGATCTCTGGCACCTTCCCCACAGCTTTACCGCAAGCGGCCTGCGCGTCACCTCGCGCATGACCGTCGTCCGCTTCAAGGACGGCTCGCTGTGGCTGCATTCCCCGGTGCCGTTGTCGGCCGACGTGCGTGCCCAGCTTGTCGCGCTCGGCACCGTGCGCTACATCGTGGCGCCTAACAAAATGCACCACCTGTTCGCGGGCGACTGCGCCGCCGCGTTTCCCGAGGCCGTGCTGTATGGCGCGCGCGGCCTTGGCAAGAAGCGTCCCGATCTGCGCAACCTGCGCGAGCTGGGCCGCGACATCGAACCCGAATGGCGCGACGATCTCGACCAGATTCCGTTCGACGGTATTCCTTTGGGCAACGAAACGGTGTGGCTGCACCGGGCGTCCGGCACGCTGATCCTGACGGATCTGTGCCAGTGGTGGCGGGGGCCGGCACCGCTGGCGTCGCGCCTGTATGCATCGCTGACGGGCGTGAGGCGGCAATTGGCCGTGCCGCGCACGGTGCGGATGGCGGTGAAGGATCGCGCCGCCGCGCGGGCCAGCGCCGAGCGGATTCTGGCCTGGCCGTTCACGCGGGTGATCGTGGCGCACGACACGATCGTGGAGACGGATGCGCATCGTGCGGCCGAGCGGGCGTTGGGGTGGTTTTTGAGGGGGTGAGGCGCTGGCCATCGGCGGTTTGGCAGGATGCCGACGCGATCGGGCGTCATGGTTGCGTTGGCATTCTGCTGGCGGCTTCGTTGGGCAGGGGAATGAAGCGTGTCGCGTTCGATTACATTGAGATGTCCTACAACCCGATTCGCCGGCATGGTTCCGCCGACGACCTGTCACCTGTAGAGTTTGAGCGGCGCTACGCGTTAAATGGACTGCCCAGGGAATGCTAGACGCTGCCGGCCTATGACTGGACTGCCCAGGGAATGCTAGACGCTGCCGGCCTATGATTTGAGCATAGGAGGGCGTCATGAGTGCACAGAGATTTACCCCGGAATTCAAGCAGGAAGCGGTTCGGCAAATCACGGAACGGGGCT
>NZ_JAAGPF010000035.1 GCF_017104645.1 Burkholderia sp. Ac-20379 | reverse complement strand
GAGCGGCATCAGGCGGCGTCGCGCCGCGCCGCTGCGTCGAGCCAGCGCACGAAGCGCCGGACCTTGTCGGTCTCGCGCTCGTCCTCGCGATAGGACAGGAAGTGGGTTTCGCGATGCAGCGGCGCGAACGCGCCGTCGCCGAGCAGCACGAGATCGCCGCGCGACAGCTCGCGCTCGGCCAGCCGCGTGGTTTCGAGCGCCACGCCCATGCCGTCCACGGCGGCCGACAGCGCGAGCGCGGCGCGATCGAACGAGGGCCGCGCGCGGGCCGGCAGCGCGATGCCGTTGCCGGCGAACCAGTCGGCCCAGGTGATGCGGCTCAGTTGCGAATCGATCAGCGTGAGCCGGCGGATCGCCTCGCGCGGATCGACGCCGTCCTGCAGCAGCGCGGGCGAGCACATCGGCGCGATGCGTTCCGCGCCCATCGCCTGCGTGACGATGGCCGGGCGCTCGATGGCCTGGCCGTAGGAGATCGCGACGTCGATCTCGCGGTCGCGCGTCATGTCGATCGGGGGCGCGCCCGACGACAGGCGGATCGTGATGTCGGGGTTGTCGCGCATGAACTGCGGCAGGCGCGGGCCGAGCCATTTCGCGGCGAAGCTCGGCGCGCTGTGCAGCGCGAGCACTTGCGCCGTGGGCGCGAGGCTCACCTCGTTGCAGGCGGCCTCGATCACGTCGAACACGCGGCCGAGGTTGTGCTGGAGGCGCGCGCCCTCGGGCGTGGTGTCGACGGTGCGGTTGCGGCGCACCAGCAGGCGGCGGCCGAAGTGCTCTTCGAGTTCGCGCACCTGGTGGCTGATCGCCGATTGCGTCAGATGCAGCTCCTCGGCCGCGCGCGTGAAGCTGCGCAGGCGCGCCGTGGCTTCGAAAGCCCTAAGCAGAACGAAGTTCGGGATGCGGCGCATGCGCGTCTCCAGGTATGAATGTGGTTCATGTTTGTATGAACAGCGTTCGTTTGTCAACGCGATCGGCGCGACAGACGATGACGGTATCGGCGGCGCGGGACAGGCAGTGGGAGGCCGCGCCGCCTCTCTTCACCCCACTATGCGAAGGAGGCAATCTCATGTCCACAGTCGCCGAACGCCCGGCCGAATCGATCGTCAAGCCGGGCAAGGTATCGATCTACCAGCCCGATCAGGAAGGGCTGATCTTTCCCGACCTGCCGACGTTCGAATCGCACGCGGCGCATCGCCAGCATCTGAAGGAACGGCTCGTCGCCGCGTGCCGCGCGTTCGCGCAGCACGGCTTCGATTACGGCTTCGCCGGCCACCTGACGATTCGGGATCCCGAACATCCGGGCCTGTACTGGACCAACCCGATGGCCGTGCATTTCGCGCAGGTCAAGGTGTCGAACCTGATCTGCGCCGATCACGAGGGCAAGGTGGTGGAGGGCGAATACGCGATCAACCGCGCGGGCTTCGTGCTGCACGCCGCGGTGCACGAACAGCATCAGGACATCGTCGCGATGTGTCACGCGCACACCGTGTACGGCACCGCGTTCGCCGCGCTCGGCAAGCCGCTCGCGCCGATCTCGCAGGACGCCGCCGCGTTCTTCGAGGATCACGTGGTGATCGGCGAGGAGGCGGGCAAGGTGGCGGTGGAAGTGAAGGGCGGCAACAAGGTCGCCAACGCGTTCGCCGGCGTGAAGGCCGCGATCCACCAGAACCACGGGCTGCTGACGGCGAGCCGTCACAGCATCGATTCGGCCGCGTTCTGGTTCATCGCGCTCGAACGCTGCTGCCGCCAGCAATTGATGATCGAGGCCACCGGCATCGTGCCGAAGGAAGTGACGCCCGAGCGCGCGCGCTACAGCCGCGAACACGTGGGCAGCGAATACATCGGCTGGCTCCACTTCCAGACGCTCTGGAACGATCTGGTCGCGACGCAGCCGGACATGTTCGACTGATTCCCGCCGGTCGAACCCCAGACCGGCCGGCGGAGACGATCCTCAGAAGGCGCCCGCCCGGCCGGCCATCGCAAGGCCCCTCAGGAGACAACCATGAGTTCCCCCAGCCCTGCCGCGTATATGGAAGGCGGCGAGTCGTCCGCGTTCGCGAAAGCGACCGTCCGGCTCGTGCCGTTCCTGTTTCTCTGCTATCTCGCCGCGTATCTCGACCGCATCAACGTCGCGTTCGCGAAGCTCCAGATGCTGACCGATCTCGGCTTCGACGAAGCGATCTACGGCTTCGGCGCGAGCGTGTTCTTCATCGGCTATCTGCTGTTCGAAGTGCCAAGCAATCTGATGCTGCTGCGTGTGGGGCCGCGACGCTGGATCGCGCGGATCATGGTGACCTGGGGGCTGCTGTCGGCCGGCATGATGTTCGTGCACACGGCCACGCAGTTCTACGTGATGCGCTTCCTGCTCGGCGTGGCCGAGGCGGGCTTCTTTCCGGCCATCGTGCTGTATCTCACGTACTGGTTTCCGCCGTCGCGCCGCTCGAAGGTGACGGCGCTGTTCATGACGGGCATTCCGATGTCGGGCGTGATCGGCGGGCCGCTGTCGGGCTGGCTCATGACGCAGCTCGGCGGCGCGCACGGCATGGCCGGCTGGCAGTGGCTGTTCCTGCTGGAAGGCGTGCCGACCATCGTGCTCGGCGCGATCGCGTTCTTCTTCCTCGACGACAAGGTGGCCGACGCCAACTGGCTCGACGCCGACCAGAAGGCCGCGATCGAGCGCAAGCTGCGCGAGGAAGCGCCGAAGGGCGCGCTGCATTCGGTGACCGACGGCCTGTTCAGCCCGAAGATCCTGCTGGTCAGCGGCATCTACTTCTTCTACACGATGGGGCTGTACGGCGTGAGCTTCTGGCTGCCGACGCTGATCAAATCGAGCGGCGTGTCGAACCCGCTCAACGTGGGGCTGCTGAGCGCGATTCCGTATGCGGCCGGCGCGATCGCGATGGTGCTGGTCAGCCAGAGCTCGGATCGCAGCGGCGAGCGGCGCTGGCACCTGATCGTGCCGGGGCTGGTGGGGGCGCTCGGGCTGGGCCTGAGCGTGGCGTTCGCGCATTCCACCGCGCTGGCGCTGATCGGCCTGACGATCGGCACGATGGGCGTGATGACCACCATCTCGCAGTTCTGGGTGCTGCCGCCCGCGTTTCTCGGTGGCGCCGCCGCCGCCGCGGGCCTCGCGCTCGCGAATTCGGTCGGCAGCATTTCGGGCGTGGTCAGCCCGTCGCTGATCGGCCTGATCAAGAACGCGACGGGATCGGCCGGCGCCGGGGTGCTGGTGCTGTCGGCGAGCCTGGTGGTGGGTGGTGCGCTGGTGTTGCTGGTGCCGCCCGCGCTGGTGAATTCGCGCCGCACGCGGGCTTGAAACGGTTCGTTCGCCTGATGGTTCGGCGCTGCGCGCCGGCGGGTTTCGCATCCGCCGGCGCGCGTGCGTTCAGGCCACCGCCTCGGCCATGTTGCGCACGAGGTTCTCGCGCGCATATTCGGTGTGCTGAATGCTGAGCTTCGCGGCCAGCTCCTCGTCGCCCTGCGCGATCGCCTCGGCGATCGCCGCGTGCTCGTCCCAGACCGTCTTGCGCTGGCCGGCCACCTGATGCACGGCACCCATCACGCGGCGCAGCAGCATCCAGTGCAGGTGCGCGTTGTCGACGATCAGCGGGTTGCCCGAGGCGGCGTAGATCGCGCTGTGGAAGGCCATGTCGGCCTCGATCATCGCCTTGATGTCCTCGCCCTTCGAGAGCTTGCGGCCCGCGGCGATCAGCGATTTGTCGAGCTTGACGCGCTTGCGCGCGGCGAGCCGGGCGGCGAGGCTGTCGAGCGCGCCGCGCAGCTCGTACAGATGGCCGATGCGCTCGGCGTCGAGCGGCGCGACCTGCAGGCCGCGGCCCGGCGCGTCTTCCACCAGGCCATCCTTCTTCAGCAGGCGGAACGCCTGCAGCACCGGCGAGCGCGACACCGAGAGCTGCTCGGCGATTTCTTCCTGGACGATGCGGGTGCCCGGCGCGATCGAGCCTTCGGTGATGGCATCGCGCAGCACGCGATAGACCTCGTCGACGTAATCGGTGCGCGCCTGGATTTTCAAGAGTTTCGCTGGCATGGTCACGGCATCTATGGATACAGAATACCGTTAGCTTACCAGCCCGGATGCGGGGGCGCGAAGGGACGGCGGCCAGGCGGTGCGCCGGCCGCTTGCGTTGCGTCAGCCCGGAGCGGGGCGAGGGGTATTGGGGCCCGGCGGCTCAGTGGGCGGGAAGGCAGCAGAACCAGACGGGCAGGTCGTCCGCGCTGGCGGTTGCAGCGGCGTAGAGCCGGCCGGTCTTGATCGTGTCGGCATGGTACGCGGCGCGCACCGCGTCGAGGCAGCCTGCGAGATCGCCGCCGCGCGCCTGCTGCACGAACACCAGCGCGGCGGCCGCGCGGAAGCGCCGCGCCTCGGCCACGGCGAAGCGCATGTCGTCGAGCAACTGGCTGGCCTCGCCGCCGCGCGCGTCGCGCACGAAGATCGACAGCAGGCCGGCCGCGGCGCGCGCCAGAATCCATTCGGCCTCGACGCCGCCGAGCGAATCGCGCTCCAGCGGCACGTACGACAGCGTTTCCGGATCGGCGAAGCCGTCCTGCGCCTGCAATGCCGCGCGCGCCGGCGCGGGCACGCCGCCGTGCGCCCATTGCGCGAGCGGTGCGGCCGGGCGCTGCGCGCGGGCGAACGAGAAGCCGGTTTCGCCGAGCAGCAGCGGTTCGTTGCGGTCGGTGCTGGGGGAACGGCCAAACAGGCAATCCGGCATCTTCATCGCGCGTCCTCGGCGGTGAGCCAATCGTGGGGAGCAGAGCGGCGGGATCGTCGTGATGGGTCGGTGAAATTGTCTACCGAATGCCGAACTCTGTATCCAGAGAATAGCGGGGCGGGTGTTGCGTGGACATCGGGAGAAACACGCAGCGGCTGTCGGCACCTCGCGAACCACCTCGACGATCACGGTGTCATTCATGCCGCGGGCATATCCGCTTGATGCACATCAGCGCCGTTTCAGCCCTCGCGCGCTATGCTAGCGAACACATGAACTTCGCATATTGCGAAGTTCGCGTTTTGCGAATACACTCGTTTCCGCGTATGCAGCATCGGCGTTTGCCATGATTCATTCCGGGCGCGACCCCTGTTACGGAGAACGTCATGAACGACGCCGAAACGTTTGACAAGGAACGCCAGCATGCGTGTCATTTCGAAGACGGCAGTCGATGAATTCATTGCCAAGCACCCTGTAACGAAAAGTTCGCTTCAGATCTGGTACACCCTGGCGCTGAAGTGCAAGGCCGACGATCTGGCCAGCCTGAAGAAGACATTCGGTACCGTTGATTACGTTCCCGCCTGCTTCTATGTATTCAACGTGGGAGGCAACAAGTGTCGAGTCGTTGCCGCCATTCATTTCGATCGGCAAAAGTTGTTCATCCGCCATGTTCTGACGCACAAGGAATACGACGCCTGGACCGGGAAGAATAGAAAGAAATGAAAACTCAACGCCTCTCGGGCGGTTTTCCCGCCATTGCCAAAACCTGGTCGGCCTTGCAGGAGCAAGTCTTTCTCAAGCCGATTCGCGATGAGGACGATCACCGCAAGATGGTCGCGCTGGCCAACGAACTGGCCGATCACCTACATCTCGAAGAAGACGACGGCCCGCTGCACGACCTGTTCGATCTGGTCACCGACCTGATCGAGGGTTGGGAATCCCGACAGATGGCATTGCCGAAAGCCGAGCCGCGCGACGTGCTTCGCTATCTGCTGGAAACGCATGGCCTGAAGCAAAAGGATCTGGCCGACATTGCATCGCCGACGTTGATCAGCGATATCCTGGCGGGCCGTCGCGAGATCAGCAAGAAAGTCGCGAAAGCGCTGGCCGAGCGCTTCGGCACCGACATGAGCGTATTCGTCTGAGCCTAACGGGCGACGCTGCGTTCCCCCAGATCCCACCACACCCCCGCCATCATCATCAACCCCTCCCGCGCCACGTTCGCCAGCATGTGCTCGTCCGGCGCATGCTGCGCGCAGCCCGGATAGGAGTGAGGCATCCACACGGTCGGCAGCCCGAGCACGTCCGAGAACACGTGGTTCGGAATCGAGCCGCCGATGTTCGGCAGCACGCGCGGCGCGCGGCCCAGCGTGGCTTCGACCGAGCGCTCGACGAAGCGCACCCACGGATCGTCCGGGCTCAGCCGCGTGGCGGGCGAGCGGTCGCCGAGCGCCACCTGCACGTCCGGGAAGCCGAGGCTGTCGAAGTGCGCACGCAGCAGCGCGTCGAGCCGCGCCCAATCGGTGCCCACCACGAAGCGCAACTGGCAATGCGCCCGCGCGCTCGGCGGAATCGCGTTGACCGGCGCGGCCGGGTTGCCGGCCGTCATCGCCAGCACCTCGAACGCATTCCAGCCGTACAGCTTCTCGCTGCGGCTCAGGCCCGGCTCGCCCCAGCCGTCGTCGATGGCGGGCGCGCCCGGTTGATCGTCGAGCGTCACGTCGGCCAGGCGCGCCCTGACCTCGGGTGGCAGGCTCGCGGGCTTCAGCCCGGCCAGCCGGATCGCGCCGCGTTCGTCGGCCAGCGTGGCCAGCGCGTTGGCGAGCCGCAGCGCCGGGTTCGCGAGCAGGCCGCCCCAGTTGCCGGAGTGATAGCTGCGCTGGCGGCTCTCGATCGACAGTGTGAAGTTGATGAAGCCGCGCGAGCCGAGGAACAGCGTGGGCGTGGCGGCATCCACGCGCGGGCCGTCCGAGGCGAGGAACCGGTCGGCCCGCAACTCGGCCGCGTGCAGCGCCGCCACCTCGGCCAAGCCCGGCGAGCCCACTTCCTCGCCCATTTCCATCAGGCATTTCAGGTTGAAGCCGAGCTTGCCGCCGCGCGCTTGCAAGGTCAGCGCGAGCGCGGCCAGATTGACCGAGTGTTGCCCCTTGTTGTCGGCGGTGCCGCGCCCGTAGAGGCGGTCGCCGACCACCTGCACGCGCCACGGTTCGAGGCCGGGCGCCCAGTTGGCGTCGTCGCCGCGCACCACGTCGCCGTGGCCGTAGATCAGCACGGTCGGCAGCTCGGGGTGCTCGATGCGCGAGGCGAACAGGAACGGCGGCGCGCCGTCGACCGGGTTCTCCCAGATTTCCGATTTGAAGCCGAGCGCGGCGAGGCAGGCGGCGGTGTCGCCGGTCAGGTAGGCGAGCAGTTCGTCGTGGCGCTCGGGGTTCTGGCTTTCGGTGCGCGCCGCGACGCGGCGTGCCAGTTCCAATGTGTAGGCTCCCGAATCGAAATGGCGGGCGGCAGCGGCGATCAGCGCGTCGCGCGAGGCGGCGGACGAGGCGGGAGCGGTGAAGTTGGCGTTCATGCTGGGCAGGCTGGTGCGCGCCGCGTGCGGCGGGCGTGAGCCTGCCGGCGCGGCGCGTCGGTTGGGAAGGACGGGGAGCGGGGCTTTGAGGCTTCAGTGGTGGAAGAATTGCGCGACGACGCTCGCGACCAGGAAGCTGCCCGCGTTGGCGCAGAACGACACCAGCACGATGCGCCAGCCGAGCTTGCGGAACGCGGGGATGTCCTTGGCGATCGACAGGCCGGCCAGCGTCAGCATCGGCGGCGTGACCGACAGGAAGTCGAGGTGATTGCTCAGCGCATTGACGCTGGCGGCCACCGGGCTCCACGGCGAGGTCAGCGCCATCGCCACCAGCGACACCACGCACACGGCCGGCAGCCGCCCGCCGATCAGCTTGACGAGCACGTCGTTGACGGCCAGCACGGCGAGGATGATCAGGATGCACGGCACGCTGTCCATCGGGTTGCCGCCCGTCAGGATCGCATTGCAGACGATCGACACCGCGCCCACCACGAGCCACGCCACCCATTTCTCGACGCTCGAATAGGTGCCCTCCTTGGCGTCGGACGCGTCGACGCGGTCGCTCGCGGCCGACGAGGCGCGCGTGGTGCGGCCGATCTTCGGTTCGAGGAACCGATAGAAGCGCACGGCGCACGGCAGCGAGATGAACAGCGTGAAGTACACGCCCACCGTGCTCGTGATCAGGTTGCTGGCGGCCGCGAAGGTGGCGACCTGCTTGGCCACTTCGGGCGTCTGCTGCGCGGCGATCGCGCCCGAGGCGGCGGCCATCATGCTGCCCGAGCCCACGCCCGCGCCCATCGCCAGCGCGATCGGATCGAGGATGCCGAGCGAGGCGATGAAGCCGGCCAGCAGCGCGATGAACACCGCGCCGAAGATCGTGCCGGTCAGGTATTCGGCCAGCACGCCGCAGCCTTCGGGCGAGTTCATGCCGTAGCGGTCGCCGATGATCGCGAGGCTCGGCTCGCGGCCCACCGAGAACGTCGCGCCGATCGCCTCGCGCTTGATGCCGAGCAGCAGCGCGAGCGGCAGCGCCACCAGGATGGTGCCGAGAAAGTGGCCGAACTCCTGGAATGCGAGCGCCCAGCCGGCGTGCATCACCTTCGGCAGCGACCAGCCCACCATCAGGCCGAGCTTGGCCGTGAACATCAGCAGCGCCGGTTGCAGCAGCGCGCCGGCCTTGAATTGCAGCTCCGCATCGAAGCGCGCGATGCCGTGCTGGCGCGTGCCGATCACGCCCACGATCGCACCGAGGATCATGGCCCAGACCATCGGCAGCAGCACCACCGTGCCGATCCCGAGCTTGAGCTTCAGCGGGCCGATGAGCGATGCACCGATGGCGATCGCTGCGACGAAAACGACGAGCCGGGCGAGCTGCCCCTTGGTGCTTGTTACGTCATGCTGAACGACTGAGATGTGTTGCATGGTCTTCTCTCCCTCACCCTGACTGGGACGGCAACCGGGCCGGCGGCCATCTTCGGCGGCGCGCGCGGCGGTCGGTGCGATCGATGCGTGCGTTGCGTGCGTTATGCGGGCTGCGGCTGCGCACCCGCCGCGGCGAACTGCACGATCCGGTTGAAATCCTCGCCGTCGGCGAGGGCCGCCGCGCTGGCCTGCCACACCGCCGCGATGTCGCTGCACACCGGCAGGTCGAGGCCCTGCGCGTCCACCAGCGCCAGCGCGAGCCGCACGTCCTTGCGCATCAAGCCCATCGTGAAACCCGAGTCGAACGCGCCGTTCACGATCCGCGACGGATAGTTGTAGGTCGTCACGCCGCTGCGGCCCGAGCCCGCGTTGATCGATTCGAGCAGATCCGCCACCGGCACGCCCGCCGATTCGGCCAGCTTGAACGCCTCGGCCGCGATCACCAGATGCGAGGCCACCAGCAGGTTGTTGACGATCTTCGCCACGTTGCCCGCGCCCGACGCGCCGATATGGAAGCGCGCCTTCGCCAGCGCGTCGAACACCGGGCCGGCCGCGGCGATGTCGGCCGCGTCGCCGCCGAGGAAGAACGTCAGCTCGCCGTTCTGCGCGCCGCGCGGGCCGCCGCTGACGGGCGCGTCGATGAAGCGCACGCCGTGCTCGGCCAGTTGCGCCGCGAGCCGCCGCGACACCTGCGGGTCGGACGTGCTGGTGTCGACGATCAGCGCGCCCGGCTTCAAGTGCGCGAGCAGGCCGTGTTCGCCGTTGATCACCGCATCGACGATCTGCGGGTTCGGCAGCGACAGCACCAGCGTCCCGCAGCGCCCGGCCACCGCGGCCAGGCTGTCCACCAGCAGCACGCCGGCCTCGCCGGCCAATGCGGCCGAAGCGGGCGACGCGTCGTAGCCGACCACCGCGAAATCCTTGCGCAGCAGCGATGCCGCCATGCCGCGCCCCATGTTACCCAGTCCGATGACACCGATATTAGTCATGCTAAGTACCTGTTTCCTGTTGATCCGGATTGATCGTGCGTTCGCCTCAGGCGCCCGGCGCCGTCGGCAGCCAGATGCTCTTGGTGCGCGTGTATTCGTAGAGCGATTCGACCCCGCTGGAGCGCCCGTAGCCGCTTGAATCGTTGCCGCCGAACGGCGAGGACACATGCATCTCGCGATACATGTTGATCCACAGCAGCCCGGCGTTGATCTGCCCGGCGACGCGGTGGCCGCGTGCGATGTCGCGGGTCCACACCGCGCCGGCCAGGCCGAACTCGCTGTCGTTGGCGATCGCCACCGCCTGCGCTTCCGTCTCGAACGGAATCGCCACGATCACCGGCCCGAAGATCTCCTCGCGCGCCACGGCCATCGCGTTGGTGGCGCCGGCGAGCACGGTGGGCGAGACGAAATAGCCGCCGCTTTGCGGCGCGGGGTTGCCCTGCAGGCAGCGCGCGCCTTCGGCCACGCCCAGCTCGACCATCTCGCGGATGCGGCGCAGTTGCTGCGCGTTGTTGACCGGGCCGATCTCGACGTTCTCGTCGAGCGGCGAGCCGATCCGGTAGCGCGGCAGCCGCGCCTCCAGCAGCGCGATGAAGCGGTCGTAGACGTCCTGCTGCACGAGCAGCCGCGAGCCGGCCGCGCAGTTCTGGCCGGTGTTGGCGAAGCCGGCCAGCAGCGCCGCGTCGGCGGCGCGTTCGAGATCCGCATCGGCGAACACGATGTTGGCGGACTTGCCGCCCAGTTCGAGCAGGCACGGGATCGGGCGCTGCGCCGCCTGCGCGGCGACCTTGCGGCCGGTGGCCGTCGAGCCGACGAACACCACCTTCTTCACGTCGTCGCGCTGGATCAGCGGCTGCACCGTCGACTGGCCGTAACCGCCGATCACGTTGAGCACGCCCGGCGGCAGCCCGGCCTCCACCGCCAGCTTCGCGAACGCGAGCGCCGTGAGCGGCGTCAGCTCGGACGGCTTGAGCAGCACCGCGTTGCCCATCGCCAGCGCCGGCGCGGCGTTCCACACCGCCAGATAGAGCGGCGAATTCCACGGCGTGACCTGCAGCACCACGCCGAGCGGCTCGCGCACCGTGTAGTTGAGCTGGCCGCCCGGCACCGGGATCACGTCGCCGGTGAACTTGTCGGCCCAGCCGGCGTAGTAGTCGAGCATGTCGGCCACCAGCTCGAGCTGGGCGCGCGAGCCCTTGACGATCTTGCCGCTGGTGACCGATTCGAGCTGCGCGAGCGGCTCGGCCAGACGCGTCACGGCCGCCGACACGGCGCGCAGCACGCGCGCCCGGTCGCGCGCGGACATCGCGCGCCATGTCTGCAGGCCGGCCGCCGACGAGCGCACCGCGCGCTCGACGAGCGCCGGATCCGCATCGGCGAACGTGTAGGACACCGCACCGTCGAACGGATCGCGAATCTCGATCGCGCCGCCTTCGCCCTTCGCCATCCGGCCGTCGACGAACGAGCCGGCGCCGTCGGGCACGCCGAGCGCGTCGAGCAGCGCGGCCAGGTGTTGCTGATGAGTCATGTTCGCTCTCCTGAGGATCGGGGCGGTGCGCTTACTTGGCGGCGGCCGCTTCGGCGTCCAGTTCGGCGAACAGCTGCTTGGCGATGCGCGTGCTTTCGCTGCCGGCCGGGATGCCGCAATACAGGCCGCATTGCAGGAAGATCTCGGAGATTTCCGTCTTGGTCAGGCCGTTGTTGAGCGCGGCGCGCACGTGGATCTTCAGCTCGGTCGGGCGGTTCAGCGCGGTCAGCAGCGCGAGGTTGACGATGCTGCGGCTGCGGCGGTCGAGCCCGTCGCGGGCCCAGATCTCGCCCCACAAATGCTTGATCGCGAATTCGCGGATCGGCGCGCTGAACGCGTCGGTTGCCGCCGCCGATTGCGCGACGTAGGCCTCGCCGAGAATCTCGCGGCGCATCTGTTCCCCAATGTCGTAAAGCGTGTCCTGGCTCATGCTGGCTCCGTTGGCTGCGGCGCGTTTCGGTGGCGCCGCGATATCGATGAGCCCAGTCTAGGAACGCCAAAAACCGTGGGGAAGATGGTTTCGCAGCTATCATGATCACGTTTTGTTATCGGGGTAGACCCGGGGTGAACCATGACGCTCGATCAGCTTGAAGGCTTCGTCGCGATCGTCGAACACGGCAGCATCCGGGCCGCCGCGCGCGAATTGGGGCTGGCGCAGAGCGGGCTCACGCAGCAGGTCAAACGCCTCGAGGCGGCGCTGAACACCGAGCTGTTTTTGCGCGGCCATCACGGCATCACGCTGACGCCGTCGGGCAGTTCGCTGCTCGCGCGAGCACGGATCATTCTCACGGAGTGCGCACGCGCCGAGGCCGAAATCGCCGGGCGCGACAAGGAGCTGATCGGCAGCGTGGCGGTGGGCGTGTCGTCGGAGGCGTTCGCGCGGATCCTGCTGCCGGTGGTGGGCGAATTCCGGCGGCGCTTCCCGAAGATCGCGCTGCATCTGGCGAGCGGGCCGGCCAACGTGCTGATGTCGCGGATTCGCGAGGCCAACCTCGATTTCGCGATCACGCTGGTGTCGCAGGGCACCGACATGAGCGACCTGGCGTCCACCGTGCTCGATCCCGCGCATCCGGCCATCGTGTGCCGGCGCGGGCATCCGCTCGAAGGCGCGACGGCGTTGCGCGAACTCGCGCAGGCGGAGTGGGTGAACACGGGGCGCTACGGGCGCTTCGGCGCGCCGGGCAACCGGCTCTACGACATGTTCGCCGAGGCCGGTTGCGAGCCGCCGCGCGTGGCGCTGACGGTGGAATCGCTGTTCGATACGCTGGCGCTGGTGGCCAGCAGCGATCTGCTGTTTCTTGCGCCGGCTTTCGTCACGCAGACGGCCGACTACGCGCGCACGCTGGCCGCGATCGAGATCGGCAACCCGATCCCGCGTTCGGACCTGAGCCTGTTGCAGCGCGCCGACGCGCCGCTGCCGCCGGCCGCGAAGGAACTGGCGGCGATGACGGTGTCGTTCGCGAGGATGCGGCGGCGCGGGCGGGGGTGAACGCGCGCGGGCGGCTTAAAGCTGCTGCCGATACACCAGGAATCCCGACTTGTTCGCGACCTGGTCGTACAGCTTCATCGCCGTCGCGTTGGTTTCGTGAGTCTGCCAATACACGCGCTCGGCGCCATCCGCTTTCGCCGCGCGATACACCGCCTCGATCAGCGCGCGCCCCACGCCCTTGCCGCGCGCGGCGTCGAGCGTGAACAGATCCTGCAGGTAACAGATCGGCCCGGCCATCGTGGTGTGACGGTGATAGAGAAAATGCACGAGGCCGACGATCGCGCCGTCCAGTTCCGCCACCATCGCCCGCATCGGCTCGTAACCATCGAAGAAGCGTTGCCATGTCAGCTCGGTGATTCCGCGCGGCAGCGCGGTCGCGCCCGAGCGGCCGTAGAACGCGTTGTAGCCGTCCCAGAGCGGCAGCCACGCGTCGAAATCGGTGGGGCGTGCATCGCGGACAACGAGTGAATCGGTCATGAAAAAGCGCTCCTGCATGGCGTTCGATGGCAGGCCAGTATAGGAGCGCGCCGGGCGTTTGATGAGCGCCAGCCGGCAGCGAATTCATGGAGCCACGCGCGCATCGCCGCCGCGCCGGCCGCCCCTTCTGCCCTTGCCTCAGCCGTGCCCGCGATGCCGCCGCAACGTCTCGGACGGTAGTTCTCCGAACTGTTCGCGATACTCGTTCGAGAAGTTGCCGAGATGCCAGAAGCCCCAGCGCGTGGCTGCCTCGGTCACGGTGTCGGCGCGCTGCAGTTCGTTGCGCGCGTGCCCGAGCCGCACGGCCCGCATGTACGTGAACGGATTGACGCCGAGCGATGCCTCGAACGCGTATTGCAGCGTGCGGCGGCTCGCGCGCAAGCGCACGCACAGCTCGGCCACCGTCAGTGGGCCGTCGGGCGACGCCTCCACCAGCTCGCGCACGGCGCGCACCAGTTGCCAGTGGCGGACGGTGCGATGGCTGCCGGCGGCGCGCGAGGCCGGCGCGCCGCTTGGAGGGATCGGATCGATCGGTCATGGCTTGCCTCGTGGTGGTTACTTCGCGAGCACCAGCGTGTTCACGTCGTCCTGCACGTAATAGAACCCGTCGCCGTCGGGCGTCATCGCGATGCCGAACAGATCGCCGTTGCCGGGCGGCACCTGCGCGCGATCGGTGTCGATCCAGCGCGCGTAGAGCTGCTTGCCGGTGTCGGGGATGATCTCCACCACCTGCCCGTTCAGCGCGTTGGTCACGAGCAGATGGCCGTTCGGCGCCGTCGCCATCGCCAGCGGCCGGTGCAGCAGGCCGTCTGCCGTCAGCGTGCGGCCGGTGCCGGCGCTGTCGGTGCGCGTCAGCGGATCGTCGATCGCGTTGATGCGGTTGCCGATCGCATCGGATACGTACAGCGTCTTGCCGTCCTGCGACAGCGCCAGCCCGGTCGGCCCGACCAGGAACACGCCCTTGTCGGCGCGCGCGCCGAAGCCGGCGCCGATCACCGTCTCCTGCTTGAGCACCGGCGCGCCGCCCGCCGGCACGTCGAGCTCGAGGCGCAGCACCGTGGCCTGCTGGAACACCGGCGGCGTGGCCCCGGACGGATCCACGCCGCCCACGCCGAAGCCCGCGTTGCTGAGGAACAGCGTCGCGCTGCTGCCGCGATCGACGACGGCCATGTTGCCCCACGGATCGTTGATGTTCGGCGTGGAGATCGCGTTGGCCACCTTGCCGTTCGGATCGAGCACGATCAGGCAGCCCGCGCCCTTGGTGTTGGCGGTGCCGTCGTTGCTCGGCGTGCTGCCGACGATCACCCAGCCCGACTTCAGCATCGTCATCGCGGTCGACAGGCCGACGCCGCCCGGGCAGGCCTTCAAGTCGCGCGGGATTTGCGCGAACAGCGTCATCTGCTTGGTGTCGGGGTGGAAGTCGACGATCGTGCTGCCGGTGCCCTGCAGGTTCGACGCGTTGTTGAAGTTGTCGACGAGCACGTCGCCGGCCTTCACGCTGCCGGCCGACACCGGCGCGACCACGATCGCGTACGGGTTCTGGTCGCCGTTGTCGGGCACGGTGTTGATCAGCGTGGTGTTGTGATGCAGCGTTTCGAGAAAACCTTGCGGCGCGGCCTGCGCCGGCAGCGCGGTGGCGAACGCGGCGAGCGCCGCCGCGACGGCAAGGGCCGCGCGCCAGGGCGCGGCGAGCATGCGCGAGTTGGACATCGTGTGAGCCTCGGTTGAGCCGGCGGCGTCCCGCCGGCAACATGTTGCATGAATCGTCGGGATGACGAACATCGAGTAAGGTGCGTGGCGGGCCATCGTCAGAACGTGATGGTGGTGCGCGCGCCGATCACGAACGTATTGCGCAACGGCTGCGTGGCGTCGCTCGGGTTCTGCCCCGCACCCGCGTTGAACGTGTACTGCGCATCGCCCTGGATCTGCCACCACGGCGTGACCTGATAGATATAGGTCGCCTCGAGCGCCGTTTCGCTGGTGCGCACGCCGTACGGGCCGCCCTGCGCGCGATACGCGAGATCGAGATCGTGCGCATGGCTGCCCACCTTCACATAGGTCAGCGCGAGTCCCATGCTGTCGTTGTCGCGATGCGCGAACGGCGCCTTCATCACGATGCCGAGGTTGGCCGACAGGCTCACGAGGTTGCGGTCGCCCGGCGCGCCCATCACGCGCGCGAACACGCCGATGCTGCGCGGCTCGTCGGGGTCCGGCCGCCAGATCATCTGATCGGCGACGGCGTAGAAGCTGTAATCGCCGCGATGCGACAGCGCCGTGCCCGACGATGCCGCGTCGGCCAGCGAGCGCCCCGTGTTGTCGAGGTTCAGATCGTCGAAACGGCCGTTGTTGTACCAGACGCCGAGCTTGTAGGTGCCCGGCAGCGCGTGGCTGTTGTCGGCGCTCACCAACTCGCCGTCCGACGGCTGATTGATCGAATACTGCAGCTCGCCGATCATCAGCGTGCCGTTGTGCAGGTTGAAATTGGTGCCGTGCAGGTTGTTCGCGTCGTTGCCGAGCGGATCGCCGTCGAACACGCCGGCCAGCGCCGTCAGCGACGGCGTGATCTGCGCGCGCACCCGCACGCCGAGCGCGGACAGCGGATACGCCGGGCCGCCCGACGGCATGTCGTAGGACGGCAGCGCCGGCCAGCCGAACATCGTATTGACGAAGGTGGCCGCATACGAGCTGGAGATGAACTCCTGATCGATGCTCTGCTGGCCGACCTTGATGTCGAAGCGCTTGTTCATGAACGACTGCTGGAACCACAGCTCCCACAGCCGCGTGGTGCCCTGCGCCTCGATGCCGCTCGCCGTGTTCAGCGTGCCGAGGTTGTCGGCGCTCAGGTTGCGGCCGTGGATCTGCAGGCCGCTCACGTTGAACAGGCCGCCCGTCCAGCCGAGCGCCTTCGAGGTATCCACCGTCACCGTGGCGGTGGTCAGCCCGTCGTATTCGCCGCCGCGATGCAGCCCGCCGCGCACGTTCGCCAGATATTCGCTGACCTCGGTCACCTGCAGGTTCACGCCGTATTTGCCGAGCCACGGACGCAAGCCGCCCATGTCGCCGAGCGCGTTCTGGCGCGTCCAGAAGCCCGTGAAGAAATTCGACGGCGCGGCCTGGATCGCGAGGTCGGCTTCGGGCGCCTGCGCCGCAGTAGCGCCTTGAGATCGGCGCTGCGTTTCCTGCACCGTCTGTTGCTGCGATTGCGGCTGCGAATCGGCTTGCGCCTGCGTATCGATGCCGCCTGCCGCCCGCGCTTCGCTTGCCATGAGCGCCGCGAGCGCCATCAATGCCGTGCCCGCGATGCCACGACGGGCCGGCACGTTGCGGCGTGCCGGCCCGCCTTGTCTGTCGACGCGATCCATCCCGTTCCTTGATTCGTTATCCAAAGTAATGAGTCTGGCCTGACGAAATGTTTCGACTTCGTGGCCCCCCTGTCCGGACGAAGCGAATCCTAAGCAGAAGCCAATGGAGCGTCAATAGAAATGAGAACAATTCTCATCTAGATTACTAATATAAAGGCGGGAATTTACAGACGCCCGACGCATGCGGCGTGTTGGTAATTTGGCGCTAAGTCTGCGTGCGCCGAAGCCGGCGTGCGAGCGCCCCGTTCGAGGAACGCCCGCACGCGAGCCGGCGTCAGCCGACCTTGTTGGCGTGCTCTTTCGCCAGCAGGCGTTGCGCCTGCTGATCGCCACGGCCGGCTTCCTGCGCCGTCTGCACCGAGGTTTCCGATGCTTCCGCCAGGGCAGCGTGCGCGGCCTGGCTGATCTTGACCGTGTACGACGCCGTGGCGGCCGTTGCGCTGGACGAGCCGGACATCGTGCCGCTCGCGGCCGCCGTTGCGTTGGCCGCCTGCGTGGTGCCGGTCGCCTGCGGCGCGTTGCCGGACTGCGGATTCGCGACAAGCGGGGCGGCGCTGGCGGCCTGGCTGGAAATCGCCTGAATCGTCATGAGTCGTTCTCCTGAGTAAATGCCGGGGTTCGGCAACCGCGTTATCGGCGTGGCGATAGCCAGCTTGAACACTTTATTTTTTTGTTTCTGCCGCGAATTTAAGCTTCCCATAAGGCGCCGTCCGATCGTGCGCGACGGCGCGCGAACGGGAAGCCGTGCGCCGTCAGTTCGCCACGAAGATCAGGCCCTTCGGTGCGCCCATGCCGGTGTAGACGGCCGTGGCGGCCCCTGTCGACGTATCGACCTGCCACAGCGTGCCCTTGCCCGAGGCGTACAGCGTGCCCGGCGTGAAGCCCGCGCTCGCCGTGATCTTGTAGATCAGGCGCGTCTTGTTGTCGGCCAGGTACATCGTCGAGCCGGCCGTGGGCGCCCAGCGGAAATCGTCGATCTGCGCGGCCGCGCCGGCCGCCGTCAGCGGCAACACGCGCACGCTTTGCGAGGCGCCGGGGTTCGCGACGAAGGCCAGCTCCGAATCCGCCTGGCTGTCCACCACCAGGTCGCCCGCCGGATCGACGGCCATCGAATCGGGGTCGGTCAAGCTCAGCGTGACGAGCGTATTGGTGGTGATCCGGGTGGCCGAGGCGTTGCCCATCAGGCTCGGGCTTAGGTGGAACGTCTTGCCGTCGGCGTTGAGCGTGACGGTGTAGAGCGCCGGCACGCTGCTGACGCCGTTCGGAAACGCCGTGGTGGCCGCGCCGAGCGTGGGATGCGAGGCCGCCACATACACGTTGCCGCCGAGCAGCTTCATGTCGTCGAAGCCGCCGCCGTGCGTGGGCGTGGCGTCGGGCGTCAGCGTGCGCTGCGTGTGGCTCGACGTATCGATCACGACGATCGCGCCGTTGGCGTCCTCGTTGGTCGACACCCACAGCGTGTTCGCGTCGAATTCCATGAGGCCGTCGGGATGGCCGGGAATGGCGTAGGTGCGCACCACGTTGCCGCTCATGTCGTATTCCACCAGCTCGCTCTGCGGCGTCGTGCCGGCCACCGAGGTGCCGTCGGGGTTCGCGTTGTTGTCCTGCGCCACCGCGAACAGATGGCCGCCGTGCAACACGAGATCGTCGGGCAGCAGCGCGCCCGGCGCCTGCGCGAACACCGAAATCGCGTAACCGGCCTGCGCGGCGGTCACGGCCAACGGCACGGCGATGCTCGACGCACCGCTGGACGGCGACGCAGGCGTGGTTGGCGTGGCCGCGGCGGGCGAGGCCGGCGGCGAGGAATCGTTGCCGCCGCAGGCGGACAACAGGGCGGTCAACGCGGCAAGGGCGAACGCATGTCGAAGGTGCATGGCTTTTTCTCTTGGAGTCCTGAGGGAATGCAGGCCGCATGGCGCAACGCGCGGCGATGCAGGCGGCCTGCCGGCAGGCCCGGCCGATCGCGTGCGTGGCGAGGCGACATCGCCAGCGATCGAGGGCAGCGTCAGTCTAGGGAGACCAAGAGAAGCGCCGTCCACCAATTCAGAATTGCGTGAACGGCGCGCCTGCCGGAACGGCTTGAAGCGCCGCAACGCGACGTTGCGGCGACAGCTTGATGACAACGCGACGCGCCGCGTTGCCGGCGCGCCACGCTGCGTTGGGCGCAACGATCAGAACAGATGGCGCATCGCGACGCGCGCGACGAACTGGTTCGCGGTGGACGACGGCGCGTCCGCCCCCGTGATGTAGGCGGTGTTCAGCGGCGCGGCCACGGCCGAGCCGCCGGCCAGATGCTGGTACATGCCCTGCACGTACACGTCGGTGCGCTTCGACAGCGCGTAGTCGGCCATCAAGCCGAACTGATGCCACTTCGGCTTGGCGTTGCCGGCCGTGCTGTTGAAATGCCCGATCGTGTAGTTGTACATCGCCCCCACATAGGCCGCCTTGGTGATGTCGTACTTGGCATTCACCTCGAAGTTGTCGAACTTCAGGCTGTTGGCCGCATTGGCGAAGTTGCCGACATACACCGAGCTGGTCGCGTCGTTCAACGTGGTGTGGCTGTACACGAAGCCCAGCACCGCCGGCCCGATCGTGTAGTTGACGCCCGCGCCCCATACCTGCTCGCGGCCGGCCACGAAATCGGTATCGTCGGTGGCCAGCGAGCCGCCCGCGTTCGCGCCCGCGCGATTGATCTGCATGTAGGCCGCCGCCAGTTGCAGCGGGCCGCCCGTATATTGCGCGCCGAGGCTGTAGGCGCGATTGTTCGCGAAGCCGCCGGCCTGGTTGCTGAAGCCGTACAGGCCGCCGAAGCTGAAACCGCCGTAGTTCTGGCTCGTGTACTTGACGCTGTTGTTCAGGCGGAACGAGTTGTCGGTGTTGTCGTTGTCGTACGGATGCGAGAGCAGGTAGCCGGCCCAGTTGCCGTTCGCCGTGAGCGGCGCGAGATAATCCACCACCGAATCGTACTGACGGCCGAACGTGACCGTGCCGAACTGCTTCGACCCGAGGCCCACGTAGGCCTGACGCCCGAACATCCGGTGCCCCTGCCCGAGCGCGCCCGAGTTCACGTCGAAGCCGTTCTCGAGCTGGAACAGCGCGCTCATGCCGCCGCCGAGATCCTCGGTGCCCTTCAGGCCCCAGCGGCTGCCCTGGGCGAAGCCGCTCTGCATCTGATAAGCGGCATGGCCGTTCGAGTTGTTCGTGTAGTTGAGGCCTTCGTCGATGACGCCATACAAGGTCACGCTGCTTTGTGCAAAACCCGCGATCGGCAACAGCGCGAAGCCTGCCGACATCCCTGCCAGAACGATTCTCTTCATAACGGTTCGGTCTCCAAATGAAATGTCCGAGCCGGACCGCGTTCGTCGGTGCGAGCGCGGTTCCGGTGCGCACACTGTAGAGACGACAATATGAAGGCCGCGAGCAAGACTGAATTGACTGAATCGTGTCGTGTTTCCTCCACGTTTCTGCGCGCGCGACGCTTGCGTGCGGCGGCCGAGGCACGCTACCCGGCGTCGGCGGGCACGGCGGCATCGTCCGTCGCCGGCGATGCATCGCGATAGCGCGCGACCACGAAGTCGACGAAATGGCGGATCGAATAGCCGCGATGCGGCTGCCGGGCATAGAGCATCCAGATCGTGCGGCGCGCGTCGCGCAGGCTTAGCGCCCCGAACAGTTGCCGCAGCGTGCCGTCGGCCAGCGCCTCGCCCACGATGTCGGCCGGCAGGCGCGCGATGCCGAGGCCCGCGATCACCGCGCGCTTGACCATCAGCGGCGGCTGCAGGTTCAGAACGGGCCGCACGATCGCGCGGCACGCGCCGTGATCGTCGTGGAAATCCCAATAGGTGCTCGGCGCATCGGTGCTGAGCAGCACGTCGTGGCCGCTCATGTCTTCCGGCGCGAGCGGCTCGCCGCGCCGCGCCAGATAGTCGGGGCTGGCCACCACCACTTCCTCGGTGTGCGACAGCGAACGACAGATCATCGACGAATCGCGCAGCCGCCGCTCGGTGCTGAAGCACACGTCGTAATCGGCCGCGCTGACATCGGTGATCGCGTCGTAGACAGTCAGCTCGAACGCCGTATGCGGCTCGATGCTGCGATGCGCGGCCAGCAGCGCCGGCAGATCGGTGGAAGCGAACGACGCCGACGCGGCGATCCGCAAGGTGCGCGCCGGCAGGCTGCTCGCGCGCGTCACGCAGGCGTCCATGTCGTCGAGCAGGCGGAGCACCTCGGTGCATTGCTTCCAGTACAGCTCGCCCGACGCCGTCAGCGCCGCGCTGCGGGTGGTGCGGTTCACGAGCAGCACGCCCAGGTGTTTTTCCAGATCCGCGACGCTGCGCGTCACGACCGAGGCGGATACGCCGAGTTGCTTCGCGGCCTTCGCGAAGCTCATGCACTCGGCAACCTTAACGAAAGTACGGATCGAAGTTAGCTTGTTCACGACGGAGTCTGCATTCAAGTTGGCCGTTGCAGGCGGTGCCTGCCCGCGCTCAGTGTGGCGGCGCGGCGCGCTCCCGATCGTGGCCCGTTCATGACAAAACCGTCATCCGGGCGCGGGCCGAATCACAACGGCCGGCGATCCACCCGATAGCGATGCAGACGCAGGTGCAGCAGCACCAGCGCGCGGCGCGGGCAATGCGCCACCACCCGGACCAGCCGTTCGTCGGCCGAGGTCAGGCGCACATGGCCCGACGCCACGGCGCCGCGAAACGCCAGCGCGGCGAACCGGTGCACGAGCAGCACGGCCGCGGCGAGATAGGCCACCGCGGCGCAATGGAACGGCAAAGACGTGAACGCGCGATCGGGCACATGGAACACATCCATCATCAGCAACACGATCAATTGCGCCAGCATCGCCGCGGCGGCGGCGATCATCGCATTGGCGCGCCATGCGTCACGCATCGCGCGAGACGCCCTCGGGCGTGCCGAAACCGAACGCGGAACCGGTGGCAATCGGGAACATGGGATGCGCGGCGGCGGGGCCGTTCCGCGTGGGAATGAAGACGCCCGATCGTATCGGCGGCGACCTGAAGGAAGGCTTAAGGCGGCGCGTGGATGAGGGGATGCGGCGATGCAAATCGCCGAAATCCATCGGCGATTTGCAGTTCGATTACAGCTTGATTCGGAAACCTGACAAACTCTTCATTTTCAAAAGCGGATCGTGGGCGCGCGCTCGAAGGCGCGGCCACACCATCACACCGGCACGCCGCTCAGGCCAGCAACCGCGCCTCGAACGGATAGTCGGACAGCAGTTCGAGCTGGCCGTCGTCGCGCACGTATACCTGCTCCTCGAGCTTGACGCCCTCGCCGCCGGCCTCGTGCCCGATGTAGCTCTCGATGCACAGCGTCATGCCCGGCTCGATCACGCCGTCGTAGCCCTTCGCGTCGTTGTCCTCGCGATGGCAGATGTACGGATACTCGCCCGTCATGCCCACGCCGTGCGCCAGCGCGAAATAGCGGCGCGCGCGGTACGGCTGCGGAATCCGCCAGGCGCGCGCGATGAATTCCTGGAACGTGGTGCCCACGCGCACGTTCTCCATGTTGGCGTGTACCTGATCGTAGGCCAGCCGGTACAGCGTCTTCTGCGCTTGCGTGGCCGGGCCGTCGCCGCACAGGAAGGTGCGCGAGAAATCGGCGTAATAGCCGAAGCGGCCCACCACGTCCGTATCGAGCCCCACCAGTTCGCCGGCCTGCACCTGGCGCGGGCTGCTTTCCTGAAACCACGGATTGGTGCGCGGCCCCGAACTGATGAGGCGCGTTTCCACGTAGTCGCCATCGGTGGCGATCACGTGCTGATGCAGATGCGACCACAGCTCGTTCTCGCTGATGCCCGGCACCAGCGCCGCCTCCAGCTTGCGCACGCCGTCCTCGGCCGCGCGCAGCGAGGCGCGGATCATCTTGATCTCGTTCTTCACCTTGATCGCACGCGCGCGTTCGAGCGGCTCCTGCGCATCGAAGATCTCGTAGCCGCGCGCCTGCAGCGCGAACGCGGCCGCCGACGTGGCGCTCTCGATCGCGATCCGCTTGCCGCCGCCGTTGGCGCGCACCAGATCGTCGATCTCGGCGGCCCAGCGCTCGGTCACCTGGCGCAGCATGTCGTCGCAGAAGTAATAGGAGATCGCCGTGGCCGGGCGAATCTCGTCGACGGTATCGAGCCCGTCGGCCAGAAACTCGCAGCCGGCGTATTCGAACAGCACCACCTTGCCCTCGGCGGGCACGAACAGGTAGCGCGCCGGATTGCGCATCGAATACACCTGCATGTTGCGCGAGCCGGTGGCATAACGCATGTGGGTCGGGTCGAACAGGATGGCGGCGCTCAGGTCGCGCTTCTTCAGTTCGCGGCGCACCGAGGCGAGCCGGTCGCGCTGGATCTGCGCGATTTCGTCGGCGGTGGGCTCGCAATCTTCGGGGCGATGGGTCGGGCGAAGGATCGTCATGATGGTGGGGAGAATAGCTATCGATCAGTACAGCGAATTTAAAAAATGGCTGATGCGCACGGCGGCATGCCCGCGTCAGTCGACCAGGCTGTCCGCGCGCACCAGGTTGCGCTCGGCTTCCAGATGCATCTCGGAAACGCGGCCGTACAACTGGCGCGTGCGCTCCAGCCGGCCGACCATGCCGGGCCGCTTCGAGTAGGCGAAGATCGCGGTGTGCCGCTCGATCTCTCCCGCCACGCGCGTCACGCGGTGCAACGAGAAGCGGCCCTTGAACAACTGCAGATCGCCCGGCCGCAACGTGATGACGTTGATCGGCGCACGCGTCTCGCCACGCACCACCGCCCCCACGCCGCCGTAGTTCTCGCCGTCGGGCGTGCGGATGTTCGGGCAGTACTCGAAATCCCCGCCCGCTTCGGGCTGCTGCGTCATCATCGAGACGATGAATTCGTTGGTGTCGTAGTGCCACGGCTGTTCGGTGCCGGGCGGCATCACGTTCTGCACGAGGCCCGCGTACGGATCGGCGTATTCCCAGATCCGCGTTTCGCCGAGGCAGGCGGCCACGAAACGCTTCATCGCCTGCGCCACGTAGATCCGATGCACGATCGCGTCGGCCGGAATCACGTCGCGCGTGACGAAGCCGCTCGTGCGATCCATGAACACGCGGCGCGGATCGTCGTGCGGCAGCGCGGGGTCGTCGGCCGTGAAATAGGCGTTGACCTTGCGATGCGAGAAGTAGGTCTTCTTCGCGAACTCGCGCCCCTCGGCGCCCGCTTGCATCAGCGCCGCCGGGCGCAGGAAGCCGTCCAGCACGGCGCTGCCGTGGCCGGCCAGTTCGGCGCGGCAACGGGCGAGCAGATCGCGCATGCGCGGGTGATCGGGTTCGTGCAGGGGGTAACGGTCGGTGTCGACGATATCGCTCAGATCGACGCATTCTGCGTCGGCGAGAGGCAGGCTGACTGGCACGGCGGGCTCCGGGTTCAAAGAGAGTGTCGGGTGGTTTGTGGCCGGAATTGTTTTCGACAACAATCGGCTCAGTGACGGCCCCATGATTCGATCGACAATTTCGTTTGGAAAGCGAGTAATTCCGATGACCACCATCAGCGAACCCGATTGGTCTCAACTCCGCTCGCTCGACGGCGAACTGGTGCGGGCGTTCATCGCCGTGGTGGACAGCGGCGGCGTGACCGCCGCGGCCAGGCAGATGCATCGCACCCAATCCACCATCAGCCTGCGGATCCGCACGCTCGAGGAACGGCTCGACACGCACCTGTTCCTGCGCGACAGCCGGCGCCTCGCGCTCTCGCGCGACGGCGAAAACTTCCTGATCCACGCGCGGCGCATCATCCAGGTGCAGAACGAGGCGATCGCCGCGCTGAAGCACAGCAGCGGGCAAGCCGTGATTCGTTTCGGACTGCCGGAGGATTACGCCGAGCTGTGGCTGCCCGAGCTGCTGGAGAAGTTCTATCGGCTGCGGCCGGGTGCACGGCCGCACATCGATTGCCGGATGTCGCTGGAGCTGATCGAGCGGCTGCACGCGGGCGAGCTCGATCTGGCGCTGGTGGTGCGGCACGGCGCGCAGTCGGGCGGGCGGCACCTGGGCCGCGAGGACGTGGTGTGGGCCGCGCACCGCGATTTCACGCTGGCAGAGGGCGCGCCAGTGCCGCTCGCGCTGTTTCCCGAAACCTGCTGCTACCGGCAGCGCGGGCTCGCGGCGCTGGCCGCGACCGGGCGGCCCTACCACGTGATCTACACGAGCCAGAGCCCGACCGGCATCAAGGTGGCCGTCAACCACGGCGCGGCCGTGACGATCGTCGACCGCTGCACCTTGCCGTTGCACTGGCGCGTGCTCGACGAACGCGACGGCCTGCCGCCGCTGCCGCCGGCCGATCTCGAACTGCACCGGCTGCCGCAAAGCCGCAACCCCGCCACCGACGATCTCGCCTCGCTGATCGAGACGATGGTTGAGGAACGGCGGCGCACCGGCAACGAAGCCGTGCCGCGCTGAACGGGCCGGCGCGCGACGGCCCGCTCAGCCGATCGTTCGGCTTCCCCGATGGGCGTCATCGGAATTCCTCGCTGTCAAAACGAAATTGGCGTCGCGACTATGTCGCCGAGCGAACGGATGCGCGTGGCGGCCGAGACAAGGCCGCGCGGCCGCTCCGTTCCTCGTCCCGTCGACCGACCAACCGAGTGCCCCCATGATCCTGTCCCTGCTACCGCCGATCCGTCTTTCCTCCCTGCGCCGCGCGGCCGAGCGCCTCGCACTGCTCGCCTGCCTGCTGTCGGCCGCCGCGGCCGCCCGCGCCGCCGATCGCGACATCGCGATCGGCGTGAACAACTGGGCCGAGAACATCGCCGTCGCGAACCTCTGGCAGGCGCTGCTGACGCAGAAGGGCTACCACGTCAGGCTGCAACCCGGCGACAAGGCCATCATCTACAGCGGCGTGGCGCAGGGCAAACTCGACATGACCTTCGAGGTGTGGCTGCCGTCGGCCGACGGCGCGCCCTACGCGGCCGTGCAATCGCGCGTCGAGAAGATCGGCCCGTGGTTTCCGCGGGCGGCGCTCGGGCTCGCCGTGCCCGATTACGTGAAGGTCGACAGCATCGATCAGTTGAACGCCAACGGCGCGCTGTTCCAGCACGACGGCAAGCCGACCGTCTTCGGTATCGAACCCGGCAGCGGCCTGATGAAGCTGACGGCCAAGGCCCGCACCGAATACGGGCTCGACGCGGCAGTGCTGCCCTCGTCGGAGGCGGCCATGTTGCTCGCGCTCGAGCGCGCGGAGAAGCGCCGCGAGCCGATCGTCGTGACGCTCTGGAATCCTCACTGGGTGTGGGCGAAATACCCGATGCACTACCTGAAGGATCCGAAGCAGGTGTACGGCAAGCCCGATGCGATCTACGCGATCGCCACCGCCGGCTTCGGCAAGCGCCATCCCGACGTGGCGCGCTGGCTCGCCGCCTGGAAGATGGACGACCAGTCGCTCGGTTCGCTGATGAACGAGATTCGCGCGGCCGGCGAGGCCGATCCGCAGCAAGGCGTGCAGCACTGGATCGCGGCGAATCCCGAGCGTGTGGCGGCGTGGCTGCGGTGAGCCGGATCGGCCGAACGGCGAAACGCGCCGCCCCGTTCGGCCCCACCGCGGCGCGAGGCTATCGCGTCTTGAACACCACGCACACCGGGCTGCCGGTTTCGATCACCTGCCCGGTGGCTGCCAGCCCCCGGCCGTTCGCCGCGCACGCGAACTCGACGATCGTGTCGGAGCGCTCGTTGGCGACGTACAGCCGGCGGCCGTCGGGGCCGAGGCAGATGAATCTCGGGAAATCGCCTTGGGTGGCCACCCAGACGGACAGCGTCGGCATGCCGTTGAACGGATCGAGCGCAATGGCCGCCACCGAATCGTGCCCGCGGTTCGACACGTAGACGGCCCCGCCATCGGGCGCGATCACGATGCCGGCCGCCGACGATGCGCCGTCGAACGAGGCCGGCAGCAACGGAATCGTGTCGAGCGGCGTCATGCGCCCCGTTTGCGCATCGAACGCCCAGGTGGTCATCGTCGAGTCGAGCTCGTTGGCCACGTAGATCAGCGGCAACACCGGATGAAACGCCGCGTGACGCGGCCCCGAGCCGGGCTGCCATCGATGCGCGACGACCTCGGGCTCGCCCCCGTCGTGCCAGCGCACCGCGAACACCGTGTCGAGCCCCTTGTCGGGCACGATGTGCCAATCCGTATCGCTCGATTGCGTCGCATAGCGCGCGATCTGATGCGGATGCGAACTGCCCTGCTCCTTCGGGTGCGGGCCGGGCTCGCCCGGCAGCGCGACGAGCGGCGCCGCACGACCGAGCGCGCCGCCCGCGCCGATCGGCAGGCGCGTCACCGCCCCGGTGGCGTAGTTCGCAATGGCGAGCCACGCGCCGTCGGCCGATAGCGCCAGGTGCACCGGATTGCGCCCCTCGCACGACACGGCGCCGAGATCGGTCAGCCGCCCCGTTTCCGCATCGATGCGGTAGGCGCTCGCCTGGCTGCCATCGCCGTGGATCGCGTACAGCACGGCTTGCGCGTCGTCGAGCGCCAGGAACGACGGGTTGTCGAGCGTCGGATGGATGCCGACGAGCGTCCACGCCGTCGTGTCGGGATCCACCGCGTAGATGCCGATCCCCTTGCCGCGGGCATTGCGCTCGCGCGTCGTGCGGCAGCCCACATAGGCGAACGTCTTCATCGCGCCTCCCGACTTGCGCCGTCGCGGCCGGCCAGCGCCATCGGGGCGCGATCTCCACTCGAAAGTTCGTACCACACTGCCTGCATCGGGGTTTCTCCTAGCGTCGCGCAAGTTTCTTGCAATTCGCAATGATGCATTTTATTCTCACGAAAATCTTATCGAAAAGCGCCGCGATGCTAGCGTAAACGCCGAAGTCCGTCCATGAAACTGCGTCCCGACGCAGTCTCGGAAGGACTAACTACACGGCGCAAGCCTTTATTACAGCGACAAACGCGGAAATTTCGTCGATCGGAACAGATGCACGTCACGACGCATTTCGATGTGGCGCTGCGCGCAGCGGCTTTCGCGCACATCTGATCGCGCACCATTAATTGCATTTTGTAATTACATAACGCGCATGATGCGCACCTCCCATCAGGAGACAACGATGTCCTATCGCCGCGGCTGGATCGCCGCCTTCCTCTTCTCGCTCGCGATGATCAACTACATGGATCGGATCGCGCTCTCCATTGCCGCCGTGCCGATCGCGAAGGAATTCGGCCTCTCGACGGTCAGCATGGGCTACCTGTTTTCCTCGTTCATCTGGAGCTATGCGCTGTTCCTGATCCCGATGGGCCTGCTGCTCGATCGCTTCGGCGCCAAGCGGATTGCCGGCGTCGGCATCTTCATCTGGTCGGCCGCCACGGCGCTGACCGGGTTCGCGGGCAGTTTCGCGAGCCTCCTGAGCGCCCGCCTCGTGATGGGCGGCGGCGAATCGTGCAGCAACCCGGTCGGCGCCAAGGTGATCCGGCAGTGGATTCCCGCCGGCGAGCGCGGCGTGGTCACCGCGCTGTTCAACAGCGGTTCGTACGCGGGCCCGGCGATTTGCTCGATCCTGCTGGCCTGGCTGGTGACGCGCTTCGGCTGGCGGCTGTCGTTCATGATCGCGGGCGGCATCGGCTTCGTCTGGCTCGGCGCGTGGCTGCTGTTCTTCAACGCGCCGGAGAAGGCGCGCTGGCTCGGCGCGGCGGAGCGCGACAAGATCCTGCGCGAACGCGACGTCAAGCCGGCCTCGGCCAGTGCGGCCGCCGGCGGCGATCAACCGTCGCACGGCCTGCTGTCGCTGATGAAGAGCCCGACGCTGTGGGGGCTCGCCTTGACCCAGGGCTGCAACGTCTACACGCAGTACCTGTTTCTGACCTGGCTGCCGAGCTATCTCCAGGCCACGCGCCACCTGTCGATCACCAAGACGGGGATGTTCGCCGCGGTGCCGTACGCGGTGTCGGTGGTGCTCTGCATCGCCGCCGGCCGCCTGAGCGACATGTACGTGAAACGGGGCGGCGTCTCGACCGGCCGGCGCCGCAACGCGGTTGCGCTCGCCATGCTGCTCGGCGCGGTGATCCTGGCCGTGCCGTTCACCGAGAACCTGACCGCGCTGCTGATCGTGTTCTCGATCACCCTGACGGGCATCGCGTCCACCACGTCGCTGAATTTCGCACTGCTCAACGACCTGCTGCCCAGCTCGCGCGATGTCGGTAAGGCGATGGCGTTCGTCGTGGTGGGCGGCAACATCTTCGGCATGATCGCGCCGATCGCGACCGGCTACGTGGTGGCCACCACCGGCAGCTACGACTGGGCGTTCGGGATCGCCGGCCTGCTGCTGGTGTCGGGCGCCACGATCATCGTCACCATGACCCGGCGGCCGATCGTTGCGGCCAAACCGCTGCAAGCCGCGGCGTCGAACGCCTGAGCGCGGGCTGCGCCACGCAGCACGAACATTGCGTTCTGTCATTTCAATCGGCATCCCAAGCGCATCGACATCCGGAATTTCAGGGCATTTTCCCTGACCCTGTTCCGAATCGATTTTCTTGAATTGCTTTTCGTTGTCACAGAATGCTATAGTGAAACGGTGGATGGGGAGGTTTGCTAGACCCCCGTCCGGATTCGGTTCTTTGCGCGCCGAGCGCCGGATTCCCCATCCACCCCGACTACGCCCCCCGTGGCGCCCCCCCTTACTTGAGCGGAGACGAGCATGCCCATCACCACGCCTTCCGGCGCAGCGCTTCTCAAACCGGAAACCCTGCCGAAGCACGATCGCGGCGGCGGCGCCAGCACCACGCCGCTGGTCGGCAAGGCCGTCGGCACCACCAGCTTCATCACCGGCTACACCGCGTTCGGCCCCGGCGTCGAGATCCCGTTTCATAGCCACAACGTGCAGGAAAGCGTCGTGCTGATGGAAGGCGAAGCGATCCTGGACATCGACGGGCTCGAATACGAACTGAAGGCGCACGACGTCACGTTCATTCCGCCGAACGTCAATCACCGCTTCCGCAATCTGTCGAAGACCAACGGCATGAAGATCCTGTGGATCTACGCGACGCCCGACGCGACGCGCACGCTGACCGATTCCGGCAAGACCAATCCCGTCTCGGCCGAACACGGCAAGGAATGATTTTCGGGGAGGCCCGCGCCGCGTTCGGCGTTGCCGCCGCCTCCCGTATCCACACCGGCATTTCCAGGAGAGATCCATGCCTTTCAATGCTCAAGCGGACGCGCTGACCCGGTTCGGCACGGCCGTCCTCGAGTCGCTCGGCGTGCCGACATCCGACGCCCACCTGCTTGCGGACAGCCTCGTGACCGCCGAACTTTGGGGGCATTCCTCGCACGGGATGCTGCGGCTCCCCTGGTATGTCGATCGCCTGCGCAGCGGCGTGATGACGGCCGTCACCGCGCCGGAAACTGTCATGGACGGCGGCGCGATCGCCGTGCTCGACGGCCGTCACGGCATCGGCCAGGTGCTGACCAAGCAGGCCACCGAGCTGGGCATCGCACGCGCGCGCACGCACGGCATCAGCGCCGTGGCGGTGCGCAATTCCAATCACTTCGGCACCGCGGCGTATTTCACGCGCATGGCCGCCAGCGCCGGCTGCGTCGCCATTCTCGCCACCAACGCGAGCCCGGCCATGGCGCCGTGGGGCGGCCGCGAAAAGACCATCGGCACGAATCCGTGGTCGGTGGCCGCGCCGGGCGGCAAGCGCGGCACCGCCGTGCTCGACATCGCCAACACGGCGGTGGCGCGCGGCAAGATCTATCTCGCGGCCGAGCGCGGCACGGACATTCCAGCCGGCTGGGCCGCCGACGAAAACGGCGTGCCCACCACCGACGCGAGCAAGGCCGTGCACGGCCTGATCCTGCCGATGGCCGCCCACAAGGGCTACATCATCTCGTTCATGATGGACGTGCTGGCCGGCGTGCTGACCGGCAGCAAATTCGGCAAGGACGTGGTCGGCCCGTACGACGCGACCCGCCCGAGCGGCTGCGGCCACCTGCTGATCACCATCGACATCGCATCGATGATGCCGCTCGCCGAATTCGAACAGCGCATGGAAACGCTGATCGACGAAGTCAAGAACTCGCCGACCGCGCACGGCGTGGAAGAGATCTTCTTCCCCGGCGAAATCGAGGATCGCAACACCCGCGCGCTGCGCGAATCCGGCATCGCCATCGCCGACCACACCTGGCAAAGCCTGATGAAACTGAGCGTCGAGACCGGCACGGATCTCCCCGCTTCCACCCGTATCTGACGCAACAGGACACCCCATGCTCTCGCTTATCGTTTCCTTGAAAGTCCATGAAGATCGTCTCGACGAGTTCCTCGCCGCCATCGAGCAAAACGCGCAAAGCACGTTCAGCGACGAAGCCGGCTGCCGCTACTTCGACGTGACGCGCGACACCAAGGATCCGCTCCACTTCCTGTTCTACGAGCTGTACGACGACGAAGCCGCGATCGACGCGCATCGCGCCGCCCCGCACTTCGCGAAATGGCGCGAGGCGGCCGCACGCTGCGTCGTGCCGGGCAGCCAGGTCAACACGATCGCCCACCAGCTCTTCCATCACGCCTGACCGGATCGCCTTCGCGATCCGTCGCCCCGGGCCGGCGCCGTGATGTGCCGGTCCACGACAGGACCTCCGTCATGACGCACACGATTACCACCCTCAATCCGGTCAACGGCGCAACGCTGGCCACCTATCCGAGCTGGACCGCCGAGCAGGTCGAGCAGGCCGTCGCCAAGGGCCACGCGGCCGCGCGCGCCTGGGGCGCGGTGCCGCTCGCGCAGCGCGTCGCGCTGCTGCGCGCGCTGGCCGCCACGCTGCGCGCACAGAGCGGCAAGTTCGCCGCGCTGACCACCGCCGAGATGGGCAAGATCCTTCCGGAAGCCGCCGGCGAAGTCGAGAAGTCGGCCGTCACGGCGCTCTATTACGCGGACAACGCCGAGCGCATCCTGGCCGACGAGACCGCCGCGATCGACGGCGTCGACGCCTGGATCCGCTACGAGCCGATCGGCCTGGTTCTCGCCGTGATGCCGTGGAATTTCCCTGTGTGGCAAGTGATGCGCTTCGCGATCCCCACGCTGGCCGCCGGCAACGGCGTGATCCTCAAGCATTCGCCGAACGTGACCGGCAGCGCGCTGGCGCTCGAACAGCTGTTCGTCGACGCGGGCTTCCCCAAGCATCTCGTCACGACGCTGGTGGTGGCCGAGCCGGACGTGCCGGCCACCATCGAAACGCTGATCGCCGACGACCGCATCGCCGCCGTCACCCTGACCGGCTCGAATCGCGCGGGCGCCGCTGTCGGCGCCGCGGCTGGCCGCGCCTCGAAGAAGTCGGTGCTCGAACTGGGCGGCTCGGACGCCTTCGTCGTGCTCGACGATGCGGACGTGCCCGCAGCCGTGGCGGCCGCCATCAAGGCGCGTTTCAACAACGCGGGCCAAAGCTGCGTGTGCGCGAAGCGCTTCATCGTGTCGGCCCCGATCGCCGAAGCGTTCACCAGCCAGTTCGTCGCTGGCGTGCGCGCCTTGGTGGTGAGCGATCCCACACAGGCCGGCACCCACATGGGCCCGGTGGCACGCGGCGATCTGCGCGATGCGCTCGACAACCAGGTGCAGCGCTCGATCGAAGCGGGCGCCACGCTGCTCGCCGGCGGCAAGGCCGTCGACGGCAACGGCTACTTCTACGAGCCGACCGTGATCGGCAACACCGGCCCGGGCATCGCCGTGTTCGACGAGGAAACGTTCGGCCCGGTCGCGGCGATCGCGGTGGCGCAGGACGATGCCGACGCGATCCGCCTGGCCGGCGCCACGCAGTTCGGCTTGTCGATCAGCATCTGGTCGGCATCGGTCGATCGCGCGCTGTCGATCGCCAACGGGGTCACGACCGGCGCCGTGTTCATCAACGCGATGACGGCCTCCGATGCGCGCGTGCCGTTCGGCGGCACGAAGAAGTCGGGTTATGGCCGCGAGCTGGCCACCGCCGGGATCCGCGAGTTCACGAACACGCGGACTTACTGGTCGGTGCCGCGCCAGGCCTGATCGAAACCGGCGTGCAGCCCGGTGCCGCGCCTCCGAGGGGCGCCGGGCTGCAGCACGCTGCGACGCATGTCTTTTATCGTCATATAATGCATATCTGCGTGTGATTACCGTGCGCGCCCCGTCCCCACGGGGCCAGCCTCCCGCCCTGCGGCAGTGGCAGAATCACGGTAATTCGACTCCCCGCGCGGGCCCGCTGCCCGCTGCGCAAAAACGCACGTATGCCGCCCAAAGCCCAGATGGAAGCCGTCGCCACCGATCATCGCGCCCCACTCACCCAGCTCCAGTTCCGGGTGGCGAGGGAGATTCTGACGCTCGCCCGTCGCGATGATCTCGCGCTCGGGGATCGGCTGGCGGAATCGCTGCTGGCCGAGCGCATCGGCACGTCGCGCACGCCCGTCAACGTCGCGCTGCACCATCTCGCCTCGCTCGGCGTGGTGCATTACGACGCGAACCGGGGCTTCTTCATGGCGCGCGCCGCCCGCGACGTGGGCGACGTCTCCGAGCAGTTCTTCAACGAGCCCGACGATCCGCTCTACCTGAAGATCGCCGACGACCGCCTCGCGCAGCGTCTGGCCGACGTGGTGTCGGAAGCGGATCTGATGCGCCTCTACGACGTCTCGCGCAGCGAGCTGCGGCGCATCCTGTCGCGGATCCAGGAAGAAGGATGGATCGAGCGGCAGGTCGGCCACGGCTGGCAGTTCACGTCGCTGATCGATTCGGTCGAGGCTTACGAGGAAAGCTATCTGTTCCGCTCGGCCATCGAGCCGACCGGCATCCTGTCGCCGTCCTTCGCCGCGAATCGCGTCGAGCTGGAAGAGCTGCGCCGGCGGCAGAAGTACATCTCCGAGGAAGGCTACCTGGCCATGAACTCGGTCGAGCTGTTCGAAGCGAACAGCGATTTCCACGAGACCATCGCGCGCTGGTCGGGCAACCGCTTCATCGCGCAGTCGGTTCGGCGCATGGACCGGCTGCGGCGCCTCGTCGAATATCGGCAGGCCAAGGATCGCAAGCCGCGCCGCGAGCACGCGCTCGAGCACCTCGAGATCCTGGAGGCCATTGCGCAGCACGATCTGCTCCGCGCCGCCGCGTTGCTGCGCAAGCACCTCGAAGAAGCGCGGCGCAACAAGGTTCACGCTCGGGAGGTGTTCACGCAGCAGGCTTGAACCCCGCCCCCCCTCACACGGCCATCTGGCCGTTTTTTTTGCATATTGATGCATTTTGTGATTACAAAATGCTTTAAATGCCATGCCTGCAACGGTTCGGGAAATCGCGCCGTGTGAAGCTGGAGAATTCGATGTCGTACCGCAGAGGCTGGATCGCCGTATTCTTGTTTTCCCTGTCGATGATCAACTACATGGACCGGATTGCGCTTTCGATCGCGGCCGGCCCGATCGAGCGGACGTTTCATCTGTCCTCGGTCGGCATGGGCTATCTCTTCTCGTCGTTCATCTGGAGCTACGTGCTGTGCCTGATCCCGATGGGCTATCTCATCGACCGGTTCGGCACCAAGCGGATCGCGGCCATCGGCGTGTTCGTGTGGTCCGCGGCCACGGCGCTGACCGGCGCGGCGTCGAGCTTCGCCGGGCTGATCGTGGCGCGCCTCGGCATGGGAGCCGGCGAATCGTCGAGCAACCCGATCGGCGCGAAGGCGATCCGGCAGTGGATTCCGGCCCACGAGCGCGGCACGATCTCGGCCGTCTTCAACAGCGGCGCCTATGCCGGGCCGGCCATCTGCTCGGCGCTGCTGGGTTCGCTGGTGGCCGCCCTCGGCTGGCGCGCCGCCTTCGCGGTCGCCGGCGGGATCGGGTTCGTCTGGCTCGTGGCCTGGTGGATCTGGTTCGACGAACCGGAACACGCACGATGGCTTTCCGCGGCCGAGCGCGAAAAAATTCTTGCGGAACGCGGAACGGCGGCGGCCACGGCATCGCAGCCGGCTCCGTCGTCCGGCCTGCGCGACCTGCTGCGCACGCCAACGCTATGGGGCCTCGCGATCGCGCAAGGCTGCAACGTCTACACCCAGTATCTGTTCCTGACCTGGCTGCCGAGCTACCTGCAAGCCACGCGGCATCTGGATCTGGCCCGCACCGGCCTGCTGTCGGCCGCGCCGTACGGCCTGGCCGTGCTCCTCTGCATCGCGGTCGGGCGCGCCAGCGACAGGCTGGTGAAGCGGGACCAGGTGAGCGCGGGCGGGCGGCGCGGCGCCGTTGCGATCGCGATGCTGGGCGCATCGTCGATCCTGCTGCTGCCGTTCGCCGGCAGCCTGGCGCAATTGATCGCGCTGTTCTCGGTCACGCTGACCGGGATCGCCGCCACGACCTCGCTGAACTTCGCGCTGCTGAACGACATGCTGCCGGACTCGCGCGACGTCGCGAAAGCCACGGCGTTCGTCGTCGCGGGCGGCCAGGTGTTCGGCATGGCCGCGCCGATCGTCACCGGCTACGTCGTGGCCGGCACGGGCGGTTACGACTGGGCGTTCCGCATCGCGGGCCTGTTGCTGGTGGCGGGCGCGTCGGTGGTCATGTCGGCGACCCGGTCCCCCATCGGCGCGGCGCGCGACGCACGCGCGGCCGCCGCCGTGCGATAAGCCACCGAGCGCGCCCGCCATGACCGATTCGTCCGAACGCCGCACCGCGCGGGAGGCGCTGCGGCGCGCCTGGTCGCTGGCCCGGCCCGGCAACTGGCGCGCGTCGGGCGCCCGCATGATTCTCGGTCATGCCGTGGTGCTGTCGGTTTCGCTGGTTCTGCTGATCGCCGCGATCACGATCTCGACGACCTCGATCATGGAGCGCGGCACCGACGTGATCGTGCGCTGGGAATTGACGAGCCTCGGCCAGGCCTCCGACGGCGTGCTGGCCGTGGATCGGGCGATCCCCGAAGGGCTGGCGCACGCCAACTACTACGGCGTCTTCGATCGGCACAAGCACCGGATCGCAGGCAACATCGAGCAGCTTCCCGAGCCGCAACCCGCCGCGTTTTCCGGCACCACCTACCGGGGCACGCTGCTGATCGACGGTCTGTCGGAGCAACCGATCCTGCGCGCGATGGTGACGACCAACGCGCAGGGCGACACCATCGTCGTCGCGCACAACCTGTCCCATATCCATCGGGTCCGCAACGACATCATCAAAGCGTCCGTGCTGATCGGCGCGTTCTGCCTGGTGTTGAGCGCGGCCGCCGCGGCCGGCTTGAACGCGCGGCAGAATCGCCGCATCCACGCGATCGCCGAAACCGCCCAGCGCATCGCCCGGGGCGAGCTGTCTCACCGCCTGCCGGTGGCCGGGCGCGACGAGATCGATCTGCTTGCCGAGGTCATGAATCAGATGCTTCGCGAGATCGAGCGGCTGATGATCGACATTCGCAACACCAACGAGGGCATCGCCCACGACTTGCGCACACCGCTCTCGCACGTTCGCATCCTGCTCGATCGCATCGGCCGGCAGACGCGCCGATACGACAACGCCGAACTCGATAGCCTGGTGGCGACCACGCGCCGCGACACCGAAGCGTTGCTGACGCGCTTCTCGGCCATGATGCGGCTCTCGCAGATCGATTCGCTCACCCGCAAGTCGGGCTACTGCCAGGTAGATGTCGAGGCGTTGATGCGCGAGGTCCACGATCTCTTCGAACCGCTCGCGGACAGCGAGGGCAAGCGGCTGTCCTGTCGGAGCGACGGGCGCGCCGAAATCCGCGCCGACCGCACCCTGCTGTTCGAGGCCGTGACCAACCTGGTCGACAACGCGATCAAGTTCACCCCGGCGGGCGGCCACATCGCGCTGCGCATCGCGTCCACCGAGCGGGGCCCGACGATCAGCGTGACCGACGACGGCCCCGGCATCGCCGAGGACGAACGCGAAGCGATCTTTCAGCGCTTCTACCGCTCGCCCCGGGCCATCGGCATCCCCGGCTCCGGCATCGGCCTGGCCATCGTCGTCGCGATCGCGCGGCTGCACGACTTCTCGCTGCGCGTCGAGGATGCGTGCCCCGGCACGCGCTTCGAAATCGCGTGCTGGCCGCACGGGCAGCCGTATGGGCTGGCGGTCAATTCGGCCGACGCGTGAATCCCATCGACGCGATGTCGCGAACCCGGCAATCGCCCCGCGTTCAGGCGGAATTTTCCACCGCCGCGAGCGGCACCTTCGAACACAGCAACGCCTTGGTGCCGTGCTGCACCACCGCGTCGTCCTGATTCACCACCTTCACGTCGAACAGCGCGATCGCCTGGGTGGGCTTGGACTTGCTGTCCCGCAGTTCGCGAATCGCGTAATTCACGAACATCGTGTCGCCGACGAACAGCGGCGCAGCGAACTTCCAGTCGTTGATGCCGAGAAACGCAATGGCGGTCTCGCGCAGTTCGCCGGTACGCGCCCACATGAGCCCATGCGCATACGCCAGGCCGAGCATGCCGTGCGCGACGCGCCGGCCGAACTGGCTGCTTTGCGCATAGACATCGCTGGTGTGAAGTTCGGAAAAATCGCCGGTCAGCCCGGCGAACCCGACCAGATCCGCATCGGTGATGGTTCGGCCGGGGCTGCGAAATTGCATGCCGACGTGAAGATCCTCGTACGTGTAACCCATGCGCTTTTTCCCGGTCATCATTCGTCTCCCCAGCGGCCCACCGTCTGTTCCTGCACGCCCAGCCCTTCCACACCGAGCCTCATCACGTCGCCCGGCTTCAAATATTTCTCGGGCTTCATGCCCAGGCCCACGCCGGGCGGGGTGCCCGTGGTGATCACGTCGCCGGGCTCGAGCATCACGAATTCGCTGATGTACGAAACGAGCTTGCGGATCGGAAAGATCATGTCCGAGGTGGACGAGTTCTGAATCCGTTCGCCGTTCAGTTCGAGCCACAGCGGCAGGTTCTGCACGTCGGCGATCTCGTCGCCGGTGACGAGCCACGGGCCGAGCGGCCCGAACGTCGGCGCCATCTTGCCCTTGACCCATTGGCCGCCCTGCTCGAGCTGGAACGCCCGCTCCGACACGTCGTTGCACACGCAGAATCCCGCAACGTGGTCGAGCGCCGCTTCCTCGGTGACGTTGTGCGCCCGCTTGCCGATCACGAACGCGATCTCCACTTCCCAATCGGCCTTGGTGGATTTCAACGGCAGCAGCACCTTGTCGTTCGGGCCGACGATGCACGACGGCGCCTTGTTGAACAGGATCGGCTCGTCGGGAATCGGCGCGTTCGTTTCGATCGCGTGTTGCACGTAGTTCAAGCCGACCGCGATGAAGTTTCCAGGCCTCGCGATACAGGCGCCGTAACGCGGGTTGCCTTCCACCACCGGCAGCGCTTCGACATCGAGGCCGCGCAGCGTCGCGATCCCGCCGTTGGCGAAGAAGGCCGGATCGAAATCGCCGACGTGAGCCGACACATCGCGAATCCGCCCGCCGGCGTCGAGCACGCCCGGCTTTTCCTGGCCCTGAGTTCCAAATCGCACCAATTTCATATCGCTATCCGTTCCTAGAAGTTGAATCCGATCAGTTCGGCGTGGCTTGCCTGCTGATCTCCAGCCCATAAACCTGCGGCGCGCCGAGCGACTCGCCGGCGCGACGCCAGTCGGCCTCGCCGAGCCGCCGCGCAGCCGCCCGC
>NZ_JAAGPF010000392.1 GCF_017104645.1 Burkholderia sp. Ac-20379 | reverse complement strand
CTTCGCGCTCGATCCCGACATCCCGCCGCGCAACCAGCGGGTGTGGTTCGAGCGCGTGTCGGGCGACAGCGGGCGTGGCAGTTGGCGACTCGACGGCCGCACGATCGGGCGCGGCGAACGCGTCGCGTGGCTGCCGTGGCCGGGCCATCATCGGCTCGAACTGCTCGACGCGAGCGGCAAGCTGGCCGATCAGGTGGCGTTCGAGGTGCGCGGGGCCGTGGCTCGGCCGGGAACGGCAGGGCGCGGCGGCCAGTAAGCGCGGCCTGAGCCGGGCGCGGCCGCCTGAGCCGGCTGTTTACCGGCGATTGCGCGCCGCGCGCGCCCGCAGCAACCGGCCCGCCATCAGGCCGATCACGATCGTCGCGCCGTAGCCCGCCGCAAGCACGATCTGCGTGTCGTCCTCCGGGCTTCGCGCCGCAATCACCGCCGTGCCGATCAAGACGATCAGCAGTCCTGCCAGCCATTTCATCGGCATCGCCCCCCTCCCTTCCCCATGATCTCGCGCCGGCCGCAAGCCGCTTCGGCCGCGCTTCGGTCGTTATAGCGGCTCGCGCCCGCTTGCGCAGGGAGGGAAAACACCGGCGGCGTCGCTTCGCGGCCAAACCGCGTCGGATTCCGAACGATTCGCGCGCGGCGGCGCGAATCGTCCGAGGAATCAATCGTTCGCAGGCCTAGGAACCGCTCGCCGGCGCGCGCGCCTGCGTGGATGCCGCCGCCATCGACGGCACCGCGCTCGCGCCGCCCGCCGATGCCTGCCACCAGAACTTGCCGGCGCGCAGGTTCGGATCCTGGATCGCCAGATACGTCGTGCTCCACAGTTGCGCGGCGTTGGCCTCGGTCGCATCGGCGCTGCGCGTGCCGAACGCGTCGGCCTGGTACTGGCCGTTCGCGTAGGACCAGGTCCACATCTCCGAGGTGCGCATGTCGCGCGCGTTCGAAATCACCTGCCAGATCTGCTGGCGCGCCTGCGTCAGTTGCGTGCGCATCGCGGCGGACAGATCCTGCCGCGCCAGTTGCCGGTCCAGCCCGGCCACCCACATCGCCTGCTGCCAGGACCAGACCACCGTGCCGTGATAGGCCGAACTCGTGAATTTCGGCCAGAGCGCCGGATCGGCATAGGCCGGATTGGCGATCAGCATGCCGACGTCGGTGATCAGGCCGGCCGGAAACGGCCGGATCGCATCGCCGACGATCCGTTGCAATTCGTCTTCCGGCGGCGTGCCGAGCAGCAGCGCGAAGCCGCCGTCCGAATGCATCACCGGGATCGGCGCGCCCTGCGCGTCGAGCGACAGCGCGTAGAAGTTCAGTGCGCCGGTGGGCGCCGTGCCGGCCGGCACGCCCGCCGACGCCGCGTAGTTCGACGCATCAGTGACCGCCTGCGCGGCCGGCACGCTGACCTGGAACAGCGGCGGCGCCTGCTGTTCCCAGGCCGCCGCTTCGCCGGCCGCGTTCTGCAGCACGGCGCGCTGATCGGCGCTCAGGTACGGATCGAGCAGGCCGCGCTCGAGGAAATGGCTCGCCGCACGCAACGCGGCCGGCACCAGCACCGCGTTGACGTCGAACGGCACCACGCCGCCGGCCAGGCCGTCAGTGCTGTCGCGCCAGTTGCCGACGATCTCGCCCGGGCGCAGGTGGATCAGGTTCGCGGCGGCCGGTTGCTGGACGAACGGCTGGGCCGTCTGCGCGACATGCAACAGGTTCGCGACGAAGCGGCTGCCGTTGGTCGCGCCGCCCGACGATTGCGCGAGAAACGCCGCGGCCCGCGCCTGGCCGCGCACGTCGTCGATCAGCCAGGCGGCCATCACCGGCGCGAGCAGGTAATCGCTGTCGATCATCTTGTAGTCGTAGGTCGGCGTCGCATCGTTCGGGCGGCCGTTCTTCGCGTTGTCGATCAGCGCGAATTCGCCGATGCCCTCCTCGTGCGCCACCTTGCCGTCCGGCGACAACCGGCTCAACACCGCGCCGAGCCCCGCCTCGACGGCCGGCGCCTTGAGCACCGGCATCAGCATCTGCACGGAGATCAGCGTGTCGCGGCCGAAATACGTGTCGTACTGCCAGGAGCCGGCCAGCAGCTTGTCGTTGAAGCTCAGGAATTCCACCACGTTCTGGCTGACCGGATCCGCGCCCACCGACGCCTCGAACAGGTCGCCGTGCCCGATCGGCGACAGCGGCGTCTCGCCCGACAACGCCTCGATGTGCAGGCGCAGCCGCGTCGCGCCGGCGGGCGCCGTCAGCACGAGCTTGCCGTCCGGCGTCGCGGCGAGGCTGCCGCCGTCGCGCAGCGTGACGCGCAGCGCCTGGCCCGGCGCGCCGTCGACGCGATCGCGCTGCCATTGCGCGGTCGCCCCCTGCACGGTAGGCGCCGTGACGATCTGCGACGGCACCGTTGCGCCGCCGTTGTAGTCGCGCAGGAAGCGCACGCTGCCGAGCAGCCCCTGGCGAAGCGTCAGCGTGGCGGCATCCACCGACACATCCGACGCGATCCCGTACAGCGGCCGGCCCAGATGGTCTTGATTCGAGATCGCCGACGGCGCGGTATCGAGGTTCCAGTTGACCGCCTGCGCGGTGTCGTCGAACCACAGCCCCGTGCCGCTGTTGCCGGCCGGGAACACGACGAGCAGGCGCGGCTTGGCCGACGAGCGCATCAACAGATGCGCGGCGACCTTGTCCTGCCGGAAGAAGGCGTTGATCTGCCCGCCCGCATCCATCCGGAACGCGAGCGACGCGGCGCTGGGCTGCGTGCCGCCGGACTGCGTGCCGTCGTCGTTGCACGCGGCCAGCAGCCCCGCGCACAGACACGATGCGATCAGCGATTTGACGAAACGACGTGGTGCCATGCCCCCTCCTGATTGATGTCGGTCAGTGGCCTCGGAAGCCATGCGATGTGGCCCGGTTATCGTCGATCGAGCGTAATGCAAATGTCGGGCAGAGGTCGGCGGGCCGTGGCGGCGCGGCGGGAGATCGTTCGGCGGGAACGCTGAGATGCTGCGAAGCGGCAACGGGCAAGACCGTGCGCCGGCATGGGGCGGTACGACGGGCGGCAAGCGAGCGTCCACGCCGCGCCGCCCGGCCGCGAGCAATGCGTGTGCCTTCGGTATTTTTCACTTGAGGAAGCCGCCGGAATTCGAGCGCGGCGCGGCGAGAAACAATCGCCGCCGCCATACAGCGACGCGTCGTTCGCGCCCATGAAAAAGCCCCGCCTGAAGCGGGGCCGGGTCGTTCCGGAATCCGGCCGGTCAGTGGCCGGCGAGCGCCGGACGATAGCGCTTGAACAGCGCCGTCACGTCGAAATAGTAGGTGCGCGCTTGGCCGTTCGCATCCACGGTGTCGATCGCATCGATGTCGCGATCCTGCGCCTTCTGCAACGACTGGCGCCCTATCCGCAACTTCTTGACGAACAGCCAGCTCAGTTCCTCGTTGATGGCCACCACGTGCACGGCCGTATCGGGCGTCAATCCATCGCCGCTGTGGGCGATATCCTGCGTGATGCCGAACAGGTACAGCCGCATTTCGTTTTGCGCCTGCGTATCGCCGGATTTGCCAAGCAGGAAGCTGTAGTTCGAAATCAGGCTGAAAATCGGAATATCGCGAATCGGACGGATTTTCTCGACCTCGCGAATTTTAGCAAGCGCCGCGGTCACGTCGCCTTGCTGTGCCAGTTGCATTGCCTGCTTCTGATCGTCCTGCACGGCTTGAATCAACTCGAGATAATTGAAACTCGTGTCGTTCAGGAATGCGATGCGCCGTTCATGCGCGTCTTTCAATGCGGCGCCGAACTGACCTTGGTCCGGTGAAACCGGCAGCGGCCTGAAAATATCCTGATTCGCCTGCTTGATTTCCTCGGTTTCACGCGGATTCGTCGCGAAATAAACCACGGCCGGGCTGCCGCCGGCCGGCGCGACATACGACACCTTCTGCAGCATGGCGCCCCGGTAATCCAGCGAACCCACGCTGCTGACCGTGCCCGAATGCAGGCGCACCCAATCGCCCATCTCGCCGACCCGCACCACGCGCACCGGGTCGTCCGGCGTATCGCCGCTGCCGGAGCGCTTGAGCAGGATATCCGCCAGCGCATTCACGCGCTGCAGGCACGCAGCGGCCTCGCTCGCCCGGCCGAGCTTCCGGTAGACGTTGAAGCAGACGACCTGCGTGTCGTAATCGGGGTATTGCGCGAGCGGCGCGTATTTCTCCACTTCCAGCAGTTTCTTCAGCGCCGCCGCATCGTCGCCGGAACGATCGAGCGTGTTGGCCGCCGTGGCGATGGCCTGCGTATCGCGGCTGAATTGCTGAAGATCGATTTGCGCATTACCGGCCAGCGCTTGCCGCGCCTTCTGCATTTGTTCGACCGGCGAGGTGGATTCTTGGGCGATGGCCGTGGTCGCGGCGAAACCGCACAGCAGGAAAATCAGAGATCTGATCGGCTGCATGAAAACCTTGTTTTAATTTGATATGGAGGGGAATTCAATTGAAGCGCGACAGTATGCCTTGAGGTCATCGACATCGGTACGCGCGTGCATTACTTTTTATTTCAATCTCGGCAACCGATTAATGCAAATTGCCTGCTGATTTTTATCATTCTCATTACATCGCCGGCTCGCCCGGGCCGTTCGCGATCGCAACGGCGCGACGCCGCCCTTCGCCGATTGCCGGCAACGAAGGCCCCCATCCCACGAAACACCCGAAACTCACCGTTCGAACGCAAGAATCGATGCTCGCAAACGTTTGACTTGCAGAAAAAAATAAATCGGCACGGTGTAGCGCCATCAAATCGATCCGATGCGTGGAGGACGTCGCCATGGCCGCCGGCGCATTGCACCCGGCCCGGCAATCGATCGTTCCAATCTTTTTGCGTCCCGGGGCCGGCGGCAGCTGGCACTGGCCGTCTCGGCCCGGGAGATCGTGATCGTCGTGGGCGGCGCGTGCCGCCCGGCCGCTCAGGCGATCAGGAAGCGGTCGCGATCCTGCCCGGCGATCCAGCCCGGCACGCGGCCGCGGCCCGTCCAGGTCGCGCCCGTTTCCGGGTCGCGATAACGGGGCTTCGGCTTCTGATCCTCCTTGCGGGGGCGGCCCAGGCGCGGCGGAAACAGATCGCGCTCGGTCAGTCCGTATTCGGCGATGGCGCGCCGGATATCCGCGATCACGGTCTTGAGCTCGGCCTCGCGGGCTTCGCCGGCCTGGCGGGTCAGCTCGTTCAATTTCTCGAGCAACTCGTGGTAATTCGACATGACAGCTTCCTCGTAGAACACCGTCGTTCTCGCGCGCCCTGGCATACGGCTGTGAGGATTCGATGCGCGCGGCGACGGTTTATAACGCTCAAACAGGTCTCAACCCACTATCGCGGGATAGTGGCTCGCTTTTTTTCATGCTTCCTGCCCCCGGCATCCGAGTCGATGCGGGAAAACGGCCTCCGGCCCGAGGCGAACGATCGCGCGGCACACCGCCTTTGGCCATGGCGGCATGGTGTTGTCGCGATGCGCGGCATGCCGGCAGGCACGCCTCGCATCCGGTCACGACGGGCGCTGCAGTGCGCCGCCGCCGTGCCTGTTGCCACGCAATGATCGTCACGCTCGAAATCCGACCGGACACCTTGCGAAAACGGAACCCGCACCGCCGAACCATACCGCCTCGTCTCACCGGCCACGCACGTCGAACCTTCGTATTGCCCGCGGCCCGGCAGCCCGTTTTCGCGGACGACGGCCGTGGCACACGGCGTCGCCCGGCTCACGCCGAACCCGTTACTGAACTGCTTACCCATTGCGGCTGCCGGGGCCCCACCCCGGCATCGCATGCGTCCTGCCGCCGATGCGTGCATCGAGCGCGGCCATCGCCGGCCCGGCCAGCGCGCGGTTCGCGTCGAGCCGCGCGGGCGGTGCGCCGCAAACGGGCGCAGCCGGCACGCCGCGCCCCGACAACCAGCGCCGTCCCCATTCGAGCAGGCCGCCCGGCAA
>NZ_JAAGPF010000391.1 GCF_017104645.1 Burkholderia sp. Ac-20379 | reverse complement strand
GGCGGCGTTTCGAACACGATCCTGCCGGGCGGCGCGTCGGGCAGCGCGACGGCGGCGTCGTCCAGGTTGAGCGCGATCGCGAGGCCCGCGCCGTTGCCGAGCCGCCAGCGGGCGATCAACGCGCGCGGCGGCGCGTCGGGGCTGCCGTTCGTCATCGCATTGGTTGCGGCCGCAACGGTTGCCGCTTCCTGCCGGTCGTTGGCGTGCTCGGGATCGTTCAGCGGCAGGCGCGATCGATCGGGATAGCCGACGACGGCCGTCGCAGGCGCCTGCCCGTCGCGCGCGAGCAGCGTCACGCCTGCCGAGCGCGTGCCCGGCAGATGCGGCGTGACGAAGCCGCTGCGCACGGCCAGCGCGCTGCGGTAGAACGCGCGCCACGTTCGCGCGTCGTCGCTCTCGCCGTCGATGGCGGCGTCGGCCAGCGACGAGCGCGCGAACGTGGCCGGATCGTTCGGATCGGGAATCCGGTCGCGATGCTCGGGGTCGGCGAACGCCGGGAACGCGGCGAATTCGCGGCGGCGGCCCTCGCGCACGGCGTCGGCCAGTTCGCCGGTGTAATCGGTGAAGAACTGGAACGGCTGCGTCGAGCCGGTTTCCTCGCCCATGAACAGCATCGGCACGGCGGGCGCGAGCAGCATCAGCGCGGTGGCGGCGCGCAGCGCGTCGTCGTTGACGAGCGCGCGCAGCCGCTCGCCGAACGCGCGGTTGCCGATCTGGTCGTGGTTCTGCAGGAACGCCACGAACGCGGTGGGCGGCAGGTGCGCGCTCGGCTCGCCGCGCGGCCGGCCGTCGTGCAGCGGCGACGGCTCGCCCTGATATGCGAAGCCTTCGGCCAGCGTGCGCGCGAAGCGCTGCAGCGGCGCGTCGGCGTAGGCGCGGTAATAGCCGTCGCGCTCGCCGGTCAGCAGCACGTGCAGGCTGTTGTGGAAATCGTCGTTCCATTGCGCGTCGAAGCCCGCATCGGCCAGCAACCGCGCGCTGTTGCGCTCGTTTTCCAGCACCAGGTGGATGTGCCGGTCGCCGTCCGCGTAGGCGCGCACGCGCGCCGCCAGTTCGCCGAGCCATGCGTCGTTGTCGATCGCATGAACGGCGTCGAGGCGCAGCCCGTCGATGCGGAATTCCTCGAGCCAGTACAGCGCGTTGTCGATGAAGAAGCGGCTCACTTCCGCGCGCGAGAAATCGATCGCGGGCCCCCAGGCGGTGTGGCTGCCCGCGCGGAAGAATTCGGGCGCGTAGCGCGCGAGCCAGTTGCCGTCGGGGCCGAAGTGGTTGTACACGACGTCGAGAAACACCTGCAGGCCGAGCCCGTGCGCGGCGTCGACCAGCGATTTCAGCTCGTCGGGGCGGCCGTACGCGGCGGCGGGCGCGAACGGCAGCACGCCGTCATAGCCCCAGTTGCGCGTGCCGGGAAACGACGACAGCGGCATCAGCTCGATGGCGGTCACGCCGAGCGCGGCCAGCTCGCCGAGCCGGCGCTCGACGCCGCGATAGCCGCCGAGCGCGCCCGCGTGCAGTTCGTAGAGCACCGTCTCGCTCCAGGGCCGGCCGCGCCAGTCGTTGTGCATCCAGCGGTAGGCGGCCGGGTCGATCACCTCGCTCGGGCCGTGCACGCCGTCGGGCTGGAAGCGCGAGGCCGGGTCGGGCACCGCATCGCCGCCGTCGAGCCGGTAGCGGTAGCGCGTGCCGGGGCCGAACGGCGCGGTGGTGTCGAACCAGCCGCCGTCGCACGGCGTCATCGCGACGCGCGCCTGGCGCTCGCCGTCGTCGAGTTCCACCTCCACGCTTCGGCAGGCCGGCGCCCACAGCCGGAAGTGGGTGCGGCGCGGATCGATGCAGCAGGCGCCGAACGAGGCCGGGTAGGCGTGCCGGGCGGCGGGATAGGGCAGGGCGTCGTTCATGAGCGAATCCTCGGAAACGGGGCGGCGCGCTAACGGCCGGCGCTGGCCGGCGCGCACGCCGATTCGGTGGCGATCGGCGCGTCGTTCTGCGCGCCATCCTGATCGGTTCGGGATGCTTGACGATGCGCGACGGGCTCGGGCTCGGCGTCTTCGTCGGTTTGCGGCTGCGGGTCGGCCGCGAGCGGTGCCGGTTCGTCGCCGGCATCCTCGGGCAGGGCGTCGCCGGTGGCGTCGGCATGCGTGGGGTCGACGGTTTCGGTTTGCGCCGCGCCGAGCCGCGCGGCCGCGATCACGGCCGCATGCGCGGCCAGTTCGATGCCTTCGGGCGGAATCGCGGCGGGCTCGGCGTCGGGGCGGCCGCTGTCGGCCAGCACGAGGTAGGCGAGGCCCGGCGCGGGCGGCACGAACGTCAGCGGCTGCGCGGAGCCGTTCAGCATCAGCAGCAGCACCTCGGTTTCGCCGTTGCCGTCGGGGCCGACGCGGCGCATGGTCAGCGCGCGGCGCTCGCGGTCCTGCCAGGACGGCACCGATACGCCCTCGCCGCTCTCGTCGAACCAGTCGATCTCGCGCAGGCCCGGCGCGACCTCGCGATCGCCGTCGGGATAGCGCGCGCCCGACAGCAGCGGATGCGCGCGGCGCAGCGCGGCGAGCCGCCCGACGAACGCCGACATCTGTTGCCCCGCCTCGCTGCCGGCCTGCTCCCAGTCGAACCAGGATAGTTCGTTATCCTGGCAATACGCGTTGTTGTTGCCCTGCTGGGTACGGCCGAACTCGTCGCCGCCGAGCAGCATCGGCGTGCCGAGCGCGGCATACAGCGTGATCAGCAGCGAGCGCGACACACGCGCGCGCACCGCGTTGATGCCGGCGTCGCCGGTCGGGCCTTCCGCGCCCCAGTTCGCGCTGCAGTTGTCGTCGCGGCCGTCGCGGTTGCCTTCGCCGTTCGCTTCGTTGTGCTTCGACGAATAGGCCACCATGTCGGCCAGCGGAAAGCCGTCGTGCGCGGCGACGAAGTTGACCGAGGCCCACGGCCGGCGCTTCTGGTGATTGAACAGATCGGCCGAGCCGGCCAGCCGCGCGGCCAGCTCGGGCCGCATGCCCGGATCGCCGCGCCAGAAGCGGCGCACCGTGTCGCGGAAGCGGTCGTTCCATTCGGCGAAGCCGGCCGGGTGATTGCCGAGCTGGTAGCCGCCGGGGCCGACGTCCCACGGTTCGGAGATCAGCTTGCGGGTGGCGAGCACCGGATCCTGGCACAGCGCGTCGAAGAAGCCCGAGCCGCGGTCATAGCCGTTCGGCTCGCGGCCGAGCGTGACGCCCAGATCGAAACGGAAGCCGTCGATGTTGAACGAGGTGCTCCACCAGCGCAGCGAATCCATGACCATCTGCAGCACGCGCGGGTGCGAGAGGTTCAGCGTGTTGCCGCAGCCGGTTTCGTCGATGTGGTAGCGCGGATCGTTCGGTTGCAGGCGGTAATAACTGGCGTTGTCGAGGCCGCGCCACGACAGCGTCGGCCCGAGCTGGTTGCCCTCGCAGGTGTGGTTGTAGACCACGTCGAGCAGCACCTCGATGCCGGCCGCGTGCAACTGGCGGATCGCGATGCGCATCTCGTCGAGCCGCCGGGTGGCGAGGTACGACGGTTCGGGCGCGAAGTACGACAGCGTGTCGTAGCCCCAATAGTTGCGCAGCCCGCGATTGGCCAGCTCGCGGCTGTTGAGGAACGCGTGCACCGGCAGCAGCTCGACGGTGGTCACGCCGAGCTTGAGCAGGTGATCGATGAATTCGGGCGACGCGAGCGCCGAGAACGTGCCGCGCTCGGGCGGGCGCAGCCGGTCGCGCCGCATCGACACGCCGCGCACGTGGGTTTCGTAGATCACGGTGCTCGACCACGGCACGTCGGGACGGCGGTCGTCCTGCCAGTCGAAGGTTTCGTCCACCACCACGCATTTCGGCATGGCCGGCGCGGAATCGCGGCGGTCGATCGACAGATCGGCGCGATTCGAATTCACGCGGTAGCCGAACAGCGCGTCGGACCAGCGCACCTGGCCGATCAGCTTGCGCGCGTACGGATCGAGCAGCAGCTTGCTGGAATTGAAGCGATGGCCGTGTTGCGGCTGATATGGGCCGTCGGCGCGAAGCGCATAGACGGTGCCCGGATGCGCGTCAGGCAGGTAGCCGTGCCAGATCTCGTCGGTGCATTCGGGCAGATCGAGCCGCGCGATTTCCTTGCGGCCGGTGGGATCGAACAGGCACAGCTGGACGCGCGTGGCGTGCGCCGAAAATACCGCGAAGTTGATGCCGAGGCCGTTCCATTTGGCGCCGAGCGGATAGGGCTTGCCCGGTTCCAGCCGGTCGATCGTTGCTGCGCGCATGATGCGGATTCCTTGTGATGTCGTTCGGGTTGTTGTGTTTGCATCGATACAGGCGCACCGGCGCGTCAGTCGGGCCGCAGCCAGATCGTCGCGAGCGGCGGCAGGCGCAGCTGCGCGGACCAGCGCTCGCCGTGCGACGGCACGTCCTCGGCGTGGACGCCGCCGCCGTTGCCGCGATTGGTGCCGCCGTACGCGGCGCTGTCGGTATTCAGGCATTCGGCCCACCGCCCGCCGGCCGGCAGCCCGACCCGGTAGCCGTCGCGCGGCACCGGCGTGAAGTTGCAGACGGCCACCAGCAGCCGCCCGGTGTCGTCGCGGCGCACGAACGCGTAGACGCTGTTGGCCGCGTCGTCGCCGATCAGCCAGCCGAAGCCCTCGGGGCGGCTGTCGAGCTTGTACAGCGCCGGTTCATCGGCCGATAGCCGGTTCAGGTCGCGCACCAGGCGCTGCACGCCGCGGTGCGGCGGCGCGTCGAGCAGTTCCCACGGCGGCTGGCCGTCGTGCGCGAACTCGCCGGGCTGCGCGAATTCACCGCCCATGAACAGCAGCTTCTTGCCCGGATGCGCCCACATGAAGCCGTAATAGGCGCGCAGCGTCGCGAAGCGCTGCCACGCGTCGCCCGGAACCTTCGCGACGAGCGCGCCCTTGCCGTGCACCACCTCGTCGTGCGAGAGCGGCAGCACGAATCGTTCGGAGAACGCATAGACGAGCCCGAACGTCATGCGCTCGTGATGATGGCGACGATGCAGCGGATCCTCGTGCAGGTAGGACAACGTATCGTGCATCCAGCCCATGTTCCACTTGAAATCGAAGCCCAGGCCGCCGTGTGCGGTGGGCGCGGTCACGCCGGGCCACGCGGTCGATTCCTCCGCGATGGTCAGCACGCCGGGCGGCGCGTCGGGGCCGTGCAGCGTGTCGTTCATCTGGCGCAGGAACGCGATCGATTCGAGGTTCTCGCGGCCGCCGTGGCGGTTCGGAATCCATTCGCCCGAGGCGCGCGAATAATCGCGATACAGCATCGAGGCCACGGCGTCCACGCGCAGGCCGTCCACGTGGTGATCGCGCACGAAGGCCAGCGCCGCCGCGATCAAGAAGCCGCCGACCTCGCGGCGGCCGAGGTTGTACACCAGCGTGTTCCAGTCGGGATGGAAGCCCTCGCGCGGGTCGGCGTGCTCGTAGAGCGCGCTGCCGTCGAATTGGCCGAGGCCGTGCGGATCGGTCGGAAAGTGCGCGGCCACCCAGTCGACGATCACGCCGATGCCGGCCGCGTGTGCGCGATCGACGAAGCGCGAGAAGCCGTCGGTCGGGCCGAAGCGCGCCGACGGCGCGAACGGCGAGAGCGGCTGATAGCCCCACGAGCCGCCGAACGGATATTCGGCCACCGGCATCAGCTCGACGTGCGTGAAGCCCATCCCGGCCACGTACGGGATCAGGCGGTCGGCAAGCTCGTCCCAGGTCGGGCAGCGCGGCGGATCGCCGATCCGCTGCCACGATTCGGGATGCACCTCGTAGACGGACATCGGCGCGTGCACCGCATCGGCTTCGGCGCGGCAGCGCATCCAGGCCGCGTCGGTCCAGGCGAAGCGCGCGAGCGCGGCCGGATCGGCCACCACCGAGGCGGTCAGCGGCGGCGTTTCGGTGGCGCGCGCGCACGGATCGGCCTTGAGCGGCAGCACCTGGCCGTCGCGCGCACGCAGCTCGTACTTGTAGCGCACGCCCGCGCCGATGCGCGGCACGAACAGCTCCCACACGCCCCACGGGCGGCGCAGCCGCATCGGATGGCGGCGGCCGTCCCACGCGTTGAACTCGCCCACCA
>NZ_JAAGPF010000390.1 GCF_017104645.1 Burkholderia sp. Ac-20379 | reverse complement strand
GCGACAGTAGTGATGACGTGGAGGGAACGGCTGGCCACGCAGGCGGCGGCGGAGTGGCAGTTAACAATGCTGATGTTTTTTTTTCAAGCAGAAGCCGGCATGCGAGTTAATCTATGGTGGCTGGAGTTCAGGCGTGTGCTCTTCCGCTCTTCGACAGGCCCAGCGCCTGCGCCGGCGAGGCCGCGATTTCCGCCACGATCAGTTCCGCGATGCGCGTCTCGTCGGCATCGCGCGGGCCGCCCGGCCAACTGGCCGCGCGCCGCACCGCTTCGCGCAGCAGCGGGTTGGTGCGGATCGCGCGCGGCTCGGCAGGCAGGCTCGCGCGGGCCGCCGCTTCCTCGACGAACACGCTCCAGCCCGAGAACGGGCCGTGCGAGCGCAGCGAATGCCAGTGGTGGGGCGGCACCCAGATCGCATGGGTGGCCGGCACCACCCACTGCTGCGCCTCCAATCCCACCGACAGCAGTCCGCTCAACGCGCCGATCAACTGGCCGCGCGGGTGCCGGTGCGCGTCCGTTTCGCGCGCCGACGACTGCGTCAATTCCGCAGCCGCAACTAACGGCCCGCCCGGCTGGAGCACGAGCGGTGGGGGCAGCAGGGGATCGAGCATGGCCGAAATTCCGTATCGAATGGCTTGCATGAGGGAGTTGGGCCGATTCTATCTCGATAAACTGGCTTGCATCGAAACCGGCGCCGCGCGGCGAGCGCCCAAGGAGGATTGCGATGCGAGCGGAACACCTGCTGCCCGACGGGCAGGATCGGGCGGAAATCAACGGCGTCGGCGTGCGCAAGGGCACGGTGGGCGCGTTTCTCGTCAATGCGCGCGTGCTGGGCACGCCCGATGCGTCGCCGGAAGCGCGCGCCGAGGCGCGGGCGGACATCCTGGCCGCGCTGCCGGCGCTGCGCGCGCTCGGTGTGTTCGAGGTGCTGGAGGTGCGCGACCCCGCCTTGCGCGCCTGGATCGGCGCACAGTGAGCGTCGGCATCGCGAGCGCGCAATATCGCTTCGAACCGGACATCCACGGAGGAACCCCATGAAAGCAGCAATCGTGAAATCGGCCGGCCAGACGCCGGTGTACGGCGACTTCGACGCGCCGCGCGCCGGCGCGGGCAGCCGCGAGATCCGCGTGCGCGCCGCCGCGCTGAGCCACGTCACGCGCTCGCGCGCGGCGGGCGTGCATTACACGTCGGAGGCCGCGGGCCAGGGCGGGGCGTTCGTGCCGTTCGTGCCGGGCATCGACGGCGTGGGCGAGGATGCCGACGGCCGGCGCGTGTACTTCTTCGGGCCGGCTGCGCCGCATGGCGCGATGGCCGAGCGCAGCGTCGCCGTCGAGGCGCATTGCCTGCCGGTGCCCGACGCGCTCGACGACGTGACGGCCGCCGCGCTGGCGATTCCCGGCATGTCGTCGTGGGCCGCGCTCAAGGAGCGCGTGCGGCTGCAATTCGGCGAGACGGTGCTCGTGAACGGCGCGACCGGTTCGTCGGGGCGGCTTGCCGTGCAGCTTGCGAAATATCTGGGCGCGGGCAAGGTGATCGCCACCGGGCGCGACGCCACCGCGCTGGCCGAACTGACCGCGCTCGGCGCGGACGTGATCGTGCCGCTGAGCCAGGACGGCGCGCTCGACGCCGCGTTGCGCGAGCAGTTCTCGGGCGGCGTGGACATCGTGCTCGATTACCTGTGGGGGCCGAGCGCCCACGCACTGCTGGTCGCGGCGGCGCGTGCGCTGCCCGATCTGGCCGCGCTGCGCTACGTGCAGATCGGCGCGATCGGCGGCGGCGAGATTTCGCTGCCGGCCGCCGTGCTGCGTTCGACCGCGATCACGCTGATGGGCAGCGGGATCGGCAGCGTGCCGTTGCCGATGCTGATCGAGGCGCTGCGCATGGTGCTCGACGTCGCGCCGAAGGCGGGGCTGCGGATCGATGCGCACGCGGTGCCGTTGGCGCAGGTCGGCGAGGCGTGGGCGAAGACGGATAGCCGGCGGCGCACGGTGTTCACGATCGATTGATTCCGGGTGGCGGGCGGTGGGTGGCGCGATTTCGGATCAGTCAGTTTGATGATTCGATCGTGTCGTGTCGATAAGAAAAGTTATCTTAACGATGCGGTGTCGTGTCCGGCACCGCGACCGCTGTTGCGGTCTCGGACGCGTTCGATCGCCCTGAATCTCGCGTCCGATGCCGCCCGAATTCCGTTTCCGGATCGCGCGGGCGCGGGCGGTCGAGGCCATCCGCGCCATCGCGCAACGGCACGGCACGGTCGTCCACAGCGGCCGAAATGGGCCGCGCAAGGCTTCGGCAGACGCAAGCGCTCGACCGATCAACGCGCCTGCGCGCCCAACACCGCGTCGGCCGTCGTGACCGTGCAGTATTCGCCGTCGAGATTGGCCAGCGACATCGCATGAACGTCGTCCGCGCTGCGCGGGCTGCCGTTCCAATCGGCGCGGGCAAACGTGAAGCAGCCGTCGGCGACGAGATAGGTGCGGAAGCCGAGATTGCCGGCCATGCGTACCGTCGCCTCGACCGAGTTGTTCGTGATGACGCCCGCCACCACCAGCGTGTCGTGGCCGGCGTCGCGCAGCCGCGCTTCCAGGCCGGTGCCGATGAACGCGCTGTTGGTTTGCTTCGCGATCACCGGTTCGCCCGCCGCGGGCGCGCATTCGGGCTTGAACGCATGCCCCGGCTGGCCCGGCCGGTAGTGCGAGCCGGCCTCGCTGGAATCGTGCCGGACATGCCACACCGGCCAGCCCCGGCTGCGCCATCGTTCGAGCAGGCGGGCGATCTGCCGTTCGGCGTGCGGATTGTTGCGCACGCCCCAATCGGGATGGTCGATCGCCCGTTGCAGGTCGATCAGCAGGAGCACGGCGCCGGGCGGGGGCGGGACGGGATGCATGAGGGTGGTCATCGGCTTGGTTGGGGGGAATCCAGAGGCGGCCGCCGCGACGGCGCGGCTCGCCGCCATCGAGCTTATCCGATCGCGGCGGCAGGCATCCGCCCGCCGCCGGACCATCAAAACCGATACGACACCGTCACCTGCGCCGTCAACGGCGGGCTCGGCATCAGCGTGTAATCGAACGTCGCCGCCGATCCGCCCGTGTAGTACTTGCGGTTGAACAGGTTGTAGACGTTCAGCTGCGTCTTCCACGGCCCGCGTTGATAGGACGCCATCGCGTCGGTGCGCAGGTAGCCGCCGAGCCGGAACGTGTTCGGCAGCGTGGCCTCGCGCGCGCCGACGTAATACAGGCCGGCCCCCACTTGCAGGCCCGGCACTGCCGGCACCTGATAGACCGTCCACAGGCTCGCGCTGTGCCGCGGCACGTTGCTCAGCAGATCGCCCACCGGAAAGCTCGTGTCGCTCGTCACCTTGGCCAGCGTGTAGGCGTACGTGAAGATCGCCTTCCAGTGCCGCGTGAGGTTGCCGGCGATGTCGAGTTCCACGCCCTGGCTGCGCTGCTTGCCGGTCAGTACCTCGAGCAGCGGGTTGGTCGGATCGGTCGTCAGGATGTGGTTGCGGTTCAGGCTGAACAGCGCCAGGTTCGCGCTGAGCCGCTGCGGAATCAGCGCCTGCTTGACGCCGATCTCCACCTGCTCGGCCAGCTCCGCCGGATACGTGACGTTGCTGCCGCTGTGGCCCACGTTCGGCGCGTAGCTGCGGCTCCAGTCCGCGAACAGCGAGGTGCCGCTCACCGGTTCCCACACCACGCCGAAGCGCGGCGAGAACGCCGTCTGCTGGCCGCGGCCGGTGGCCTCGCCGGCCTGGTCGGCGCGATTGACGAAGCGGTCCACGCGCAACCCCGCCTGCAGCTTGACCTGCCGCGTCAGTTCGACCAGATCCTGCAGATAGGCGCCGTAATCCGCGCCGCGCCCCTGGTGGCCGGGTAGCGGATCGCCCGGCGTCAGCCCGGACACGTAGCCCGGGTTGAACAGATCCTCCGTCATGTTCGAAACCGACGAGCCGCCGCTGCCCACTTCCAGATAGCTGTAATCCACGCCCGCCAGCACCGAATGCCTGACGCTGCCGGTGGCGAAATGGCCGGCCAGCTCGGCGCGCGCGGCGTACTGGCGCGAGACTTCGTTGGCGTCGCTGTACACCGAGTAATCGAGCAGGTTGCCGTTAGCGACGGTGCCGTCCGGGAACGACTGCGTCGACAACTGGCGCGCGTAGGTGTATTGCCCGGACAGCCGCAGCGTCCAGTTCTCCGACAGCGCGTGTTCGAACAGCAGCGTTTCGGACAGCGTGTCGTTGCGGCCGTAATCGCCCTCGACGCCGGGGTACACGCCGCTGCGCAGCCCGTAGTAGCGCGTGCGCGACAGGTCCTGGTAATTGGCCACGGCCGGCACGCCGAAATCGAAGCCGTCGCGGTTCTGGTGGTTGAACTCGCTGAGCAGCGTGACCGAGGTGCCGTGGTGGTTGTCCCAGGTGATCGCCGGCGCGAACGACCACGAGCGCGAGCCGGCGTTGTCGCGGAACGTCGAATCGGTTTCGGCCGACGCGTTGAGGCGGATGCTCAGTTCGCCGTTCAGCGCGCGGTTCAGGTCGAGCGTGGTGCGCGCGAGGCCGTAGGTGCCGGCGGTCACGCCGATCTCGCCGAAATCGTCGCGTTCGGGGCGCTTCGAGACGGTGTCGAGATTGCCGCCCACCGCGCCGATGCCGCCGTACAGCGCGCCGGCCGGCCCCTTGAAGATTTCGATGCGGTCGATGTTCTGCACGTCGCGGAACGCGTAGTAGCCGTAGTTGCGGAAGCCGTCGCGCAGGCCGTTGCTCTCGCTGAAGCCGCGGATGTTGAAGAACGTCGCGCCGTTGCCGCCGTAGCTCGCCTCGGCGTGCACGCCGCTGACGTTCTCGGCCACCTGATCGATGCGCGTCACGCCGCGATCCTGCAGGACCTCGGCCGGCACGACCTGGATCGACGCGGGGTAGTCCTCGAGCGGCGTGTCGGTGCGGGTGGAGGCCTGCGCGCGCGATGCGGCGGCGTAGGTGGGACTCGGCGCGGCGCTGACGGAGATGGACGGCAGCGCCACGTTCGGCGTGGCCGGGTTCGCGTCGGGCGTGGCCGTGGCCTGCGCATGCGCGGCCACGGCAAAGGCGGCCAGCGCGGCGGCCGCGGCGCAGCGCAGCGCGGCGGGGAGCAGGACGGGCGGCGTCATGCGTCGATCCCGAGCCGTTTCGCGGCGGCCTGCGCGGCCAGCTTCGCCTGATTGTCCATCCAGTGGCGGCTGTCGCGCATCGCCTGCGTGCGTTCGGGGCCAGCTTCCTCGGGCGTGCCGCTCAGGAACGGCGGCGCGGGCGCGTATTCGATCGTCAGCGCCGCGCGGCGCGCGGTTTCCTCGCCCTTCAGTTGCGCGACCAGCGTCAGCGCGAAATCCACGCCGGCCGTCACGCCGCCCGCCGTCATGCGGTTGCGGTCGGTCACCACGCGCCGGTTCACGTGGCGCGCGCCGAGGATCGGCAGCAGATCGGCCACGGCCCAATGCGCGGTGGCGTCGTAGCCGCGCAGCAAGCCGGCCGCGCCGAGCAGCAGGCCGCCGGTGCAGACGCTCGTCACCCACGTCGCGGTGCGCCCGCGCGAGGCCAGGAAATCGAGCGTGGCCGGATCGTTCATCGCGCCGATCGTGCCCATGATGCCGCCGGGCACGAACAGCACGTCGACGTCGGCGGCGCAGTCGGCGAACGTGTGCGTCGGCGCGAACGGCAGGCCTTCGACGCTCGAGACGGGCTCGCGCGTCTTGCCGACGAGTTGCGTGTCGAAGCGCGCAACCTTGAAGACGGTCAACGGACCGACCAGATCGAGCGCCACCATCTGCGGGTGAATCAGCATGGCGACCTTCGGCGCGTCCGGCGGCAGCGTGTTCATCATGCGCAGATGATCGCGCGCGGCGGTGTCGGAGGCGGCTGTGTCGGCGGCAGCGGGCGAGGCGTGCGCGGCGGATTCGCTCGCGAGCGCGGGGCCGGCGGCGGTTGCGGCGGCCAGGTACAGCGTGCTCCGCGCGAGGAAATCGCGGCGCGAGGTGGAGGGGCGAGTCATGAAACGAGGCTCCGGATGGAAAGTCGGAACGAGGCAACGGGCCGCCAGCGGCCAGCGCGGCCGGCCGTCGACGCGATGTCGGGCCGGGCGCGCGTCAAGGCCCGGCGCGCACGAGGCGGACTCCGGCTGGCGGGCAACGGAATACGGCGAGGGCGCGGATCGTCGGCGCCGCGCGCGATGAGGGCGCG
>NZ_JAAGPF010000389.1 GCF_017104645.1 Burkholderia sp. Ac-20379 | reverse complement strand
CGCGGCTGTCGGCCGGGCCGTTCGTGCGGCGCGCGCTGACGACGACGTTGACTACGAGCGCCGCGAACAGCGCGAGCACCCAGCCCACGCCGTACACGCCGGCCACCGGCGCGAAGCCGGCGAACGGGCCGTCGACCTGCGCATAGCCGCTCGCAAGCCACGGAAAGCCCGTGAACACGGTGCCGCGCGCCCATTCGCCGAGCGCCCAGGCGCTGGCGAACGCGAACGCGCCATGCCAGCTCGGCGCGAACGCGCGGCCCGCGCCCCGGCCCGAGGCGAGCGCCCAGATCAGCGCGGACAGCGCCGGATACAGGCACAGATACAGACAGAACAGCGCGAGCGCCCCGCCCGCGATCCACGCGGCCATCTCGCCGTACACATGCATGCTGATGTAGAGCCACCAGATGCCGGTCAGGAAGTTGCCGAAGCCGAACGCCGCGCCCGTCAGCGTGGCCTGCCAGCGCGTGCCGCTGCGCGCGAGCTGGGCGTAGAACCACACGAACACCAGCAATTGCAGCCAGCCGCCGTGCGGGGTGGGCGCGAAGCTCAGCGTATTGGCCGCGCCGGCCAGCAGGGCCGCGGGGAAATGCCAGCGGGGCAGCGCGCGGCGGGCCGCCGCGAAGGTGGCGCCGCGCGGCGCGCGGGACGTGAACGATTCGGCCATGGGGGCGGGCAGGGGTAGGGGCGGGGCGGCCGGACGATCAGTCGTCGGCCGAGTCGTTGCGGCGGCCGGCGAGCGGATCGCGGCGCACCAGCAGCACGTGGATCTGGCGGGCATCGCCGCGCTGGATCTCGAAGATCAGCTTGCCGAGCCGCAGCTTCTCGCCGCGATGCGGCACGCGGCCGAAATGATGGGTGATCAGCCCGCCGATGGTATCGACTTCCTCGTCGGAGAAATCGGTGCCGAAGGTTTCGTTGAACTGGGCGATCTCGGTCAGCGCGCGCACGCGGAAGCGGCCGTCGGGCGCCGAGATGATGTTGCCGGCTTCCTCGTCGAAATCGTATTCGTCCTCGATGTCGCCGACGATCTGCTCCAGCACGTCCTCGATCGTGATCAGGCCGGCCACGCCGCCGTATTCGTCGACCACGATCGCGAGGTGGTTGCGGTTCACGCGGAAATCGTGGAGCAGCACGTTCAGGCGCTTCGATTCGGGGATGAACACAGCCGGGCGCAGCATGCCGCGCACGTCGAATTCCTCTTCCGCGTAGAAACGCAGCAGATCCTTCGCGAGCAGCACGCCGATCACGTTGTCGCGGTTCTCTTCGTAGACCGGGTAGCGCGAGTGGGCCTTTTCAAGCACGAACGGGATGAAATCCTCGGGCTTGTCGGCGATGTTGAGGGCGTCCATCTGGGCGCGGGGCACCATGATGTCGCGGGCGCAGAGATCGGAAACCTGGAACACGCCCTCGATCATCGACAGCGAATCGCCGTCGATCAGGTTGCGCTCGTGCGCGTCCTGCAGGATTTCGAGCAGTTCGCCGCGAGATTCGGGCTCGGGCGAGATGAAGTCGGTCAGGCGCTCCAGCAGCGAGCGCTTTTCGGGCGGTTTGTCGGTGGACTTTCGACTGGGATACGAATCGTTCATGGTGGTGCGCCCGGGCGGACCGCAGGCGCGTTGTCACGGAGTTGGCAAGGATACACCAAGGCCACGGCGCTTCCGTGTCGGCCGAACGGCCAACGCGGCGGCCGGCCTGGAGCGGCGCGGATCCATCCTAACCCGGAATCGGCGCCGCGCGCATCTCGGGAAACAATGCCGGGCGGAACCGGCCCGGCCGGGCTCAGGCGCAGCGCGCCAGCAGGGATTCGAGCGCGCGATCGGGGATGCCGCTCTCGCGCAGCGCGGCCACGGTGCGCGTGACGTAGTCGAGCGTGGTGCCGTAGCGGCCTTCCGCGCAGGCGAACACGGCGCGCACGATCTCGTCGGACAGCTTGCCGGTATAGGTGGGCACGTCGCGGCGCATCACGAACGCCAGCGCGCGCACGCGTTCGCCGCTGGCGAGCGTGCAGGGCAGCCAGGCCGGGCGGTACGAGCCCATCGGCATTTCGCGTTTCCAGAGCGTTTCGAGATGCGGCATGGCCGTGGGGCCGGCGATGCGGAACGCGACGCCGCTGCACGAGCCGCCGCGATCGAGCGCCAGCACGAGGCCCGGCCGTTCGGCCGAGCCGCGATTGACGCGCGACCACAGATACAGCCCGCGATGGTAGCCGTGCACGCGGCCGTGCTGCTGTTCGGCCACCGGCAGGCCCGGATTCCAGATCAGCGAGCCATAACCGAACAGCCAGAGATCGGAGCGGCGGTCCCAGCCGTTCAGCGACGCGTCGAGCGAAACGGCCAGCTCGTCCTCGGTCAGCAGCCGGCCGTTGCCGATCGGCGGCGGATACGCTTGGGGGGCGGGGATCGGTGTGCTCAAGGCCGGATGCGGGGGGAATGAACGGGTGGCTTACTCGTACGGATTCGCGAAGCCGAGCTTGGCCAGCATATCGATTTCGAGCGCTTCCATTTCGGCCGCGTCCTCCTCGCCGAGCTCGTGATCGTAGCCTTGCGCATGCAGCGAGCCGTGCACCAGCAGATGGGCATAGTGCGATTGCAGGGGCTTGCCCTGCTCGGCCGCTTCCTTCTCGACCACCGGGCAGCACAGCACGAGATCGCCGATGGTCGTGCCGTCGGGCGCCTGCTCGTAGGCGAAGGTCAGCACGTTGGTGGGGTAATCCTTCTTGCGGTAGCCGCCGTTCAGTTCGCGGCCTTCCTTTTCGCCGACGAAGCGCACCGTGAGTTGCGCGTCCGAGAACAGCGTGGTGGCGAGCCATTCGGCGATCAGCTTGCGTTTGGGCAAGGTCTTGCGCACCTGCGCCGTGATTTCGTCGCCGTACTGGACGACCAGCTCGAGTTCGGGCTCGCCCGCTGGCTCGGATTCGTCGTCGGCGTCCTCGTCGCCGTCATCGCTTTCCGTTTCGGCTTCGGCGCCGACCGACAGCGTCAGGCTGTCGTAGTGCTCGGGGCGCAGCGTCAGGGTGGCGCGCTGCGAGATGTCGGCATGTTGCGCGACGATCGCGACCGAGGCTTCGCCGGAACTGCCGGACAGATCGAACATCAGCGCGCGGCCGTCGGGGAAATCGATGCGCAGGGCCTGCGCTTCGACGGTCTTGACCTTGCCGCGCTCGTCGAACAGCGATACGCGCGGTGCGCTCGGATGGGGGGCTTGCGGGGATTTGCGGGAGGATTTCATGTGTGCGGCGTCGAGGGCAACCGCACGAGGATACACCAAACGGCCAGGGGTTTTGGCCGGGGCGGCGGCTACCGGATCGCGTGTTTTTTCGGTTCCGCGGCCCGTGTGCGGGGGCGGTTTGCACGCGCGAGCGGGCCGTGGCGTGGCTCGCGGGCCGGGCAGCGACGAACCGACGCGCGACCGCCCGTCTCATGCGCTGGCATGCGGCGGGCGGTCGCTCGGGTGAAGCCGCTCAGGCGTCCTTGTGCTGCGCGTGGAACTCGTCGTAAGCCTCGACGATCCGCGCGACCAGCGGGTGACGCACCACGTCGGCGCTCGTGAAGCGCGTGAGCGCGATGCCGCGCACGGCTGTCAGCACCTGCTGGGCCTCGATCAGGCCGCTCTTGTGGCCGCGCGGCAGGTCGATCTGGGTGGTGTCGCCGTTGACGACTGCCTTCGAGCCGAAGCCGATCCGCGTCAGGAACATCTTCATCTGCTCGGGCGTGGTGTTCTGCGCCTCGTCGAGGATGATGAACGCGTGGTTCAGCGTGCGCCCGCGCATGTAGGCGAGCGGCGCGACCTCGATCATCTGGCGCTCGAACATCTTGGCCGTCTTGTCGAAACCGAGCAGATCGTAGAGCGCGTCGTAGAGCGGGCGCAGGTACGGATCCACCTTCTGCGACAGATCGCCCGGCAGAAAGCCGAGCCGCTCGCCGGCCTCGACGGCCGGGCGCGTCAGCACGATGCGCTTGACCTGATCGCGCTCCAGCGCGTCGACGGCGCAGGCCACGGCCAGATAGGTCTTGCCGGTGCCGGCCGGCCCGATGCCGAACGTCACGTCGTGCGCGAGGATCTGCTTCAGGTATTCGCGCTGCGCCGGGGTGCGGCCGCGCAGGTCGGCGCGGCGCGTGTAGAGCTTCGGCCCCGGCTCCTCGCCGGGCGCGTCGGGCTCGGCCGCGGGCGCATCGTCGAACGGATGGTCGGGATCGCCGCGAAAGCGCACGTCGGGCGCGCTGTCCTGGCCGCCGTTGCCGAGATGGCGCGTCTCGACCAGCGCGAGCTGGATGTCGTCGAGCGACAGCGGATCGCGCGCGCGGTTGTAGAAGTTCTCCAGCGTGGCGAGCGCGAGCTTCGCGCCGCGGCCGCGGATCGTGATCCGGTGGCCGCGCCGCTGCAGCGTCACGTCGAGCGCCTGCTCGATCTGGCGCAGATTTTCGTCCAGCGGGCCGCAGAGGTTGGCGAGGCGCGCGTTGTTGTCGCGCGGGGCGGTGAATTCCAGGCTTTGGGTCGGCTTCAAGGTAGCGTGGGCTTCCTTCGGTTGGACGCTTGGTTCAGTGGGTGGCGCGGCTGGCGTCGTCGTGGGCGAGCACGAGCTCGCCGCGCAGCGAATGCGGGTACGCGTGGTTGATCCGCACGTCGATCATCTGGCCGATCAGGCGCGGATGCGAGGCGACCGGCGCGGGGAAATTCACCACGCGGTTGTTCTCGGTACGGCCGGCCAGCTCGTTCGGATCCTTGCGCGACGGGCCTTCGACGAGAATCCGCTCGACTCGCCCGACCATCGACGCGCTGATCCGCGCGACGTTTTCCTCGATGGTGGCCTGCAGATGTTGCAGGCGTTTGAGCTTGACCTCGCGCGGCGTGTCGTCGTGCAGGTTGGCGGCCGGCGTGCCGGGGCGCGGGCTGTAGATGAACGAGAAGCTGGTGTCGTAGCGCATGTCGTGCACGAGCTGCATGGTCTTCTCGAAATCGTCCTCGGTTTCGCCGGGGAAGCCGATGATGATGTCGGTCGACAGCGACAGATCGGGCCGGATCGCGCGCAGCTTGCGGATCAGCGATTTGTATTCGAGCACGGTGTAGCCGCGCTTCATCGCCATCAGGATGCGGTCGGAGCCGTGCTGGACGGGCAGGTGCAGGTGGTTCACGAGCTTCGGCACGCGTGCGTAGACATCGAGCAGGCGCTGCGTGAATTCCTTCGGATGCGAGGTGGTGTAGCGGATCCGCTCGATGCCCGGCAGGTCGGCCACGTATTCGATCAGCGTGGCGAAATCGGCGATGTCGGGCGAGCCTTGCGTGAGCGCGCCGCGATAGGCGTTGACGTTCTGGCCGAGCAGCGTGACTTCGCGCACGCCCTGATCGGCCAGGCCGGCGATTTCGGTCAGCACGTCGTCGAGCGGGCGCGAGACTTCGTCGCCGCGCGTGTAGGGCACCACGCAGTAGCTGCAGTATTTGCTGCAGCCTTCCATGATCGACACGAACGCGCTCGGGCCGTCGACGCGCGCCGGCGGCAGGTGGTCGAACTTCTCGATCTCGGGGAACGTGATGTCGACCTGCGAGCGGCCGCTGGCGCGGCGCGCGTCGATCATCTGCGGCAGGCGGTGCAGGGTTTGCGGGCCGAACACCACGTCCACGTAAGGCGCGCGCGCGACGATCGCCTCGCCTTCCTGGCTGGCGACGCAGCCGCCCACGCCGATGATCAGGTTCGGGTTCGCTTCCTTCAGCTCGCGCACGCGGCCGAGATCCGAGAACACCTTTTCCTGCGCCTTTTCGCGCACCGAGCAGGTGTTGAACAGGATCACGTCGGCGTCTTCGGGCCGGTCGGTTTTCACGAGGCCTTCGGAGGCGTTGAGCACGTCGGCCATCTTGTCCGAGTCGTACTCGTTCATCTGGCAGCCGAAGGTCTTGATGTAGATTTTTTTCGTCATGGGGTTCGCCGTTCGCAGTGGTTGACCTGGGGGCGTCAATGCGGGTGAATCGA
>NZ_JAAGPF010000388.1 GCF_017104645.1 Burkholderia sp. Ac-20379 | reverse complement strand
TCGTCGAGAAGTAGGAGATAATATGGTACGACAAAGCATCAAGTAGCGGCAGAAAAGAAATATGTGCAGGTAGAGAAGCACGTCGACGAAGGAGGAGAGTATGAGAAGATGAGAAGTTAGAGGAGAATGCTGAAAGTACATAGATAGAGAAAAGATGGAACGAGAGGTAGAGGTGGGTGAGTTGGATCTCGAGGAGAAACGAGATCTAAATGATGGTTTTTTTTTTTTTTTTTAATGATCCGAC
>NZ_JAAGPF010000387.1 GCF_017104645.1 Burkholderia sp. Ac-20379 | reverse complement strand
GGACAGGCTCGACAGATCGCGGCTGTCGCGCCCGTCGACATGCGCCGACAGCGCGCGCAGCGGCGCGAACATGCGCCGCACCACATAACCGAGCACCAGCACCAGCACCGGCACGAACACGATCAGCGGCGCGGTGGTGGCGAGCGCGCTGCTTTCGGCCACGTCGTTGCGGCCGGCCGTCTGCTGGCCCACGGCTACGCGCGCGCCGCCCGCCAGCGTGCGCACCACGATCCGCCAATCCACGCCGGCCACCGTCACGTCCTGCACGCCGTCCGGCAGCGAGGCCGGCAGCGCGAGCGGGCCGCCGCCCGCGTCGAGGCGCTGCACGATCAGTTCGGGCTTGTCGTGCACGGCCGTCACGTGGCCGCCGATCGTGCCGTCGCGCTGCATAGCGTCGAGCGTGCCGGGGCTCAGCATCGCGGCCACCTGCTCGAGCTGCCAATCCTGCAACTCGTTCGCCTCGTGGAACGAGGCGCAGAACGACGCCACGCCCGCGATCACCGCCGCGAGCAGCACCATCGCGGACAACCATGCCGACAGCCGGAATTGCAGCGAATGTCTCATTGCGTCTTCGACACCATCCAGCCGACCCCGCGCACGTTGCGGATCGTCTCGCTGCCGAGCTTGCGGCGCAGCGAATAGATCAGGAATTCAACGGCGTTGCTTTCGACTTCCTCGTTCCAGCCGTAGATGCGATCTTCGAGCTCGGTGCGCGAGAGGATCGCGCCGGGCCGTTGCAGCAGCGCGTGGAGCAGCGCGAATTCGCGGCTCGACAGCCGCACGCAGCGCTCGCCGGCGCGCGCCTCGTGGGTGGACGGATCGAGCGACACCACGCCGTTGTCGAGCACCGGCGCGGGCGTGCCGCCGCCGCGCCGCACCGCCGCGCGGATCCGCGCCAGCAATTCGGTGATTTCGAACGGTTTGAGGACGTAATCGTCGGCGCCGTTGTCGAGGCCGCGAATGCGATCCTCCAGCGCGTCGCGCGCCGTGACCATCACCACCGGCACCGGGTTGTTGGCCGCGCGGATCGCCGACAGCACGTGGAAGCCGTCCTGCTTCGGCAGCCCGAGGTCGAGCAGCACCAGTTCATAGTGCTGGGTGCGCACCGAGGCGATCGCGCTCTCGCCGTCGCGCACCCAGTCCACCGCATAGCTGGCGTCGCGCAGCGCGCCCGCCATTTCGTCGCCGATCATCTCGTCGTCCTCGACCAGTAACACTCTCATCGGCACGTTCCCCGTTCTGTCGCCTGCATTGCCTTGCCCGCCCGCCGGCGCAATTCGCGACCGGATTCGGGCCTACACGCGCGAATTTACCGCAATTTCTACCGCTTCCTCGCGCCGATAAGATCAGGCCCTGTTTTTCATCTAAGTTTCGGCCAGCAAGCTCCCTGAGTCCGGCGCGCCCGATACCGAGCGGCGCCCCGCACCCACCGCTGCTGCCTCCATCCATGAACGCGATTTTTTCGAATCTGAAAAAGGCCCATATGCGGCCGACCGCGACGCGTATCGCGGTCTACCGCCTGTTCCACGAATCGCCGAACGCCCATTTCACCGCCGATCAGGTGTTTCGCCGTCTCGCCGACCAGGACGAGCCGTACAACCTGTCGAGCATCTACCGTGCGCTCGGTTCGCTGCAGGAAGCCTCGCTGATTCTCGGTTCGTCGCTGGGCATGTCGAAGGTCGTCTACGAACTGAACCGCGGCGATCCGCATATCCACCTGGTCTGCACGCGCTGCGACGCGATTCAGGACATTCAGGATCCGGCGTTCGAGGCGCAGCAGGCGCGCATCGCCGAAGAACACGATTTCAGCTACCTGAGCTACAACCACGTGGTATTTGGCATTTGCGGCGCCTGCATGCGCCGTCTGAAAGGCAAGCACTGACCCTCGCCGCCGCCCGGCCCGCCAGGCCGCCGATGCGCTGACGCGCCGGCGGCCTGGCGTCGTTTACGGCCCGCGCCGTCACGTTCCCTCCCCATTTTTTCGATTGCACGAAAGTTGACCTTGGCGGCGCTACGGGCTAACCCGAATGCAAAAAAGTATCGGTTCGCGGTCTTATTTTCGGTGGTGGCCGCGCGCCGTCGCGGCTATTTTTCATCCATCGCCCGGCCGCTCGACGCGCCGCGCGAAAACGGACAGGAGACGAGGCGGTGCCGGCAGACACGACGATGAAGGCGATCCGGGTTGACGATGCGCACGATGGCGCGCCGGGCGAGCGCGCGCAGCCCGATCTCGAACTGGTGGCCGTGCCGCGCGACGAATCGTTCAAGGTGTGGTCGCACGGCTATCCGTATCGCACGGTGCGCTGGCACTTCCATCCCGAATACGAGATCCACCTGATCACGGCCACCAGCGGCAAGTATTTCGTCGGCGACCACATCGGCGATTTCACGCCCGGCAACCTCGTGATGACCGGCTCGAACCTGCCGCACAACTGGGTCAGCCACGTGCCGCGCGAGGAGCGCGTGGACGAGCGCTGCCTCGTGCTGCAGTTCGGCGCGGAATTCGTCGAGCGCGTGATCGCGGCCTTTCCGGAATTCCGCCGCGTCGAGGCGCTGCTCGACGCCGCCCGCTGGGGCCTGCTGTTCACGCCCGACACGGGCGCGGCGGCCGAGCCTATCCTGCGCGAGATGCTCGGCGCGCAGGGCATGCGCCGCATCGTGCTGTTCGTTTCGCTGTTCGAACTGCTGGTGCGCAGCCCCGAGCCGGCGCGGCTCGCGAGCACGGCCTATTCCACGGATCCGGCGCGCTACGGCGAATCGCGCATCAACCACGTGCTCGCGCACATCGGCAAGAACCTCTCGCAGGAACTGCGCGAAACCGAGCTGGCCGCGCTGTCGGGCCAGAGCGCGAGCGCGTTCTCGCGCTACTTTCGCCGCCACACCGGCGTGCCGTTCGTGCAGTACGTGAACCGCCTGCGCATCAACCTCGCCTGCCAGTTGCTGATGTCGGACGAACTGAGCATCACCGACATCTGCTATCAGGTCGGCTTCAACAACCTGTCGAACTTCAACCGGCAATTCCTGATGATCAAGGCGATGTCGCCGTCGCGCTGGCGCGCCTATCAGCAGCTCAACGCGGACAGCGCAAGCGCGGCGACGGCCACGGCGCCGGCCGCGGAGGGCGCGGCGCTCGTCTAGCGTGTCGTTCGCGATCGGCGAAACGCGCCAGCCTTATCGATTCGCAGTACAGAGCAATATCCGGACGCAGTACCCGAACGCCCCAAACGGCCCACTCGAAGCCGCCCATTTTCAACGATACGGAGACACCCGATGAACCCGACGCTTTCCCGCACGCTGCGCGCCGCCGCGCTGAGCCTGGCCATCGCCGCCGCCCCGGCCTTCGCCGCGCCGTCCGGCACGGTGGCGTTCCTGATGCCCGACCAGGCCTCGACGCGCTACGAGCAGCACGATTTCCCCGGTTTCAAGGCCGAGATGCAGAAGCGCTGCCCAGCCTGCCAGGTGCTGTATCAGAACGCGAACGCCGACGTGGCGCTTCAGCAGCAGCAGTTCAATTCGGCGATCGCGCAGGGCGCGAAGGTGATCGTGATCGACCCGGTCGATTCCACCGCCGCCGCCTCGCTGGTGCACATGGCGCAGGCGCAGGGCGTGAAGGTGATCGCCTACGACCGGCCGATCCCGGCCACGCCGGCCGACTACTACGTGTCGTTCGACAACGAGGCGATCGGCAAATCGATCGCGCAATCGCTGGTGCAGCACCTGAAGGCGAGCGGCGTGCCGGCCGGCAAGGGCGGCGTGCTCGAGGTGAACGGCTCGCCCACCGATGCGGCGGCCGGGCTGATCCGCAACGGCATCCACGCGGGCCTGCAAGGCAGCGGTTACGCCACGCTCGCCGAATTCGACACGCCCGAATGGGCGCCGCCGAAAGCGCAGCAGTGGGTGAGCGGGCAGATCACGCGCTTCGGCAAGCAGATCGTGGGCGTGGTGGCGGCCAACGACGGCACGGCGGGCGGCGCGATCGCCGCGTTCAAGGCGGCCGGCGTGACGCCGCTGCCTGCCGTGACCGGCAACGACGCGACCAACGCCGCGCTGCAGCTGATCATCGCGGGCGACCAGTACAACACCATCCTGAAGCCGAGCGAGATCGTCGCGGCGGCCGCGGCGAAGGCGGCCGCGGGCTTTCTGTCGGGCCAGCCGCCGAAGGGCGAGACGACGCTCTACAAGACGCCGACGCAACTGTTCACGCCGGCCGTCATCACCGCGCAGAACCTGAAGGCCGACGTGATCGCGAAGGGCTTCGCGAGCGCGAAGGAACTGTGCACCGGCCGCTACGCGCAGGGCTGCAAGACGCTCGGCATCGCGAACTGATCACGCCGCCGCGGCCCCGCCTTGCCGGCCGGGCCGCGCGGCAATTCACAGGCCTCTCCGTCATGACCCAAGACTCCACGCCGCGCGCCCCGCGCGGCGAACCCGTGCTGAGCCTGCGCGGCATCTCCAAGCGCTTCGGCGCGGTGTCGGCGCTGACCGACATCGAACTCGACGTCCACGCGGGCGAAGTGGTCGCGCTGGTCGGCGACAACGGCGCCGGCAAATCGACGCTCGTGAAGATCCTCGCCGGCGTCCATCAACCGACCTCGGGCACCATCACGTTCGGCGGCAAGCCGGTCGAGCTGTCCGATCCGGGCACCGCGCTCGATCTCGGCATCGCCACGGTGTTCCAGGATCTCGCGCTCTGCGAGAACCTCGACGTGGTCGCCAACATCTTCCTCGGGCGCGAGCTGAGCCCGCTGCGCCTCGACGAGGTGCAAATGGAAGTGCGTGCCTGGACGCTGCTCAACGAGCTGTCGGCGCGCATTCCGAGCGTGCGCGACGTGGTGGCGTCGCTGTCGGGCGGCCAGCGCCAGACGGTGGCGATCGCCCGCTCGCTGCTGCTCGATCCGAAGCTGATCATGCTCGACGAGCCGACCGCCGCGCTCGGCGTGGCGCAGACAGCCGAAGTGCTGAACCTGATCGAGCGCGTGCGCGACCGCGGCCACGCCGTGATCATGATCAGCCACAACATGGAAGACGTGCGCGCCGTGGCCGACCGCATCGTGGTGCTGCGCCTGGGCCGCAACAACGGCGTGTTCTATCCCGATTCGTCGAACGCCTCGCTGGTGGCCGCCATCACCGGCGCCACCGAGAACGCCGTGTCGCGCCGCGCCGGCCGCCGCACCGCCGGCCAGGACGCCGCGCACCGCCAAGGAAACGATCATGCGCAATGACCCGCAACACGCTCCGCATCCGGCGCCGGGGCCGGCCTCCGGCCCCGCTTCCGGCCCGCTCCTCGACCGCGCCGACGTGCGCGTCAAGCACGCCGCCGGCGTGGGCGACACGCTCGCCGCGTTCGCGCAGCGCGTGCGCGCCGGCGACCTCGGCTCGCTGCCGGTGGTGGCCGGCCTCGTCATCATCTGGACGGTGTTCGCCAGCCTGAACCCGGTGTTCCTGTCGGCCAACAACCTCGTCAACCTGCTGTTCGACTGCTCGACGGTGGGCGTGATCTCGCTCGGCATCGTCTGCGTGCTGATGGTCGGGCAGATCGATCTGTCGGTCGGCTCGATCAGCGGCTTCGCCTCGGCGCTGGTCGGCACGCTGTGGATCAACGCGGGCTGGCCGGTGCCGCTCGCGATCGTCGCGGCGATCGCGGCCGGCGCGGTGTTCGGCCTGTGCTACGCCCTGCTGTTCAACCGGCTCGGCATGCCGAGCTTCGTCACGACGCTGGCCGGCCTGCTCGCGATCCTCGGCATGCAGCTCTACGTGCTGGGCCCGCCCGGCTCGATCAACCTGCCCTACGATTCGGCGCTGGTGGATCTCGGCCAGCTGCGCGTGCTGCCCGCGCCGGTGTCGCACCTGCTCGCGCTGCTGCCGGGCGCGGCGATGCTGCTGCTCGGGCTGCGCACCCACGCGCGCCGCCGCGCCGCCC
>NZ_JAAGPF010000386.1 GCF_017104645.1 Burkholderia sp. Ac-20379 | reverse complement strand
GCCCCGCGCCGGAACCGCAGACGCCGCCGCCGCCGTCGCAATCGGTGCCCGCGGCCGTGGCCAAATTGTCCGAATCGTCCGAAACCTCCGCGTCGCCCGACGAGGCGCTGCGCAAGCAGGTGCTGACGCTGGCCACGGGCGGCGGCGCGGTGCGCGCGCTCGAACAGGCGAAGGCGCGGCCCGACGTGTTTTCGCCCGTCGATCTCGCGCGCATCGAGGAACTGAGCATCCGCCAGGAAGTGCGCGGCGGCCGCGCCAAGGTGCGCGAGATGACCGGTTCGGACCGCTTCGACGCGCTCGACCGCTCGATCCGCGAGGCCGAGGCGTTCGGCCAGCGCCTGCCGGCCACGCCCGATTACGCGCCGATTCGCGCGTCGCTGGCGGGCGACCTGGCCGTGGCCTACGCCGCGCACGGCCGCATGAAGGATACGGTGGCGGTGTTCGAGACGATCCCGCCCGGCAGCGACGTGTCGGTGGACGCGCTCGCGGCGGTGGGCGACGCCTACGCCTATCTGCAGCAGCCCGACAAGGCCGAGCGGGCCTACCGCCGCGCGATCGCGCAGGCCACCGCGCCCGCGCCCGATTCGGCCACGCTCGGTTATCAGTACGGCGCGCACACGCGCCTGATCGACCTGCGCGAGGATCTGTTCTACGCGCTGACCGATCAGAACCATTACGTGCAGGCGCAACAGGTGCTGGAGGACATGCGGCGCGCGCTGCCGCCCGCCGCGCGGATCAACCAGTGGGATCCGGCCAACGACGATTACCTGCGCTACTACCGCCTGCTCGCGCAATCGCGCATCTACATGGGCCAGACGGCGGCCGGCATGACGGGCCTGCAACACCTCAGGGATCAGGTGCCGTTCAGCGCGGAAGTGCGCGATGCGCAGGCCGATGCGATGCTCGGCAATTCGCAGACGCGCCGCGCGCGCGACACCTACGCCGGCACGCTGACCGATCACCCCGACGACGTCGAGACGCTGGCCGGGCTGGGCCGCGCGTCGATCGCGCTCGGCGATTACCGCCGCGCGCACCAGATCGACGACACGTTCGGCACGACCTTCCCCGAAAGCGGCGCGGTGCGCGCGTTCAAGCGCGATTACGCCGCCTACCGCGCGCCGGTGCTGTCGATCGAGGTGAACGGCGAGCACGGCAATTCGGCGCTGGCCGACAACGAGTTCAGCATCGACACGATGCTGTATTCGCCGCCGATCCTCGACAACTGGCGCGTGTTCGGCCACACCTATTACGGCCACGCGAACACCGATCTCGGCAGCCTCAGCCGCACGCGCACCGGCATCGGCGGCGATTACCGGAACGGCGCGCTCACCATCACCGGCGAAGCCACGCGCTCGCTCGGCGCCGACGGCCGGATGGGCGCGAACGGCGAGGCGACCTACGCGTTCAACGATTACCTGTCGGCGAGCGCGTCGGTGGATACCGATTCGAACGCGCTGCCGTGGAAGGCCTACCTCGATCACCTGTGGGGCAAGACGGCGCAGTTCAGCTTCAACTTCACCGACACCGACCGCCGCTCCGCCTCGCTGACGTATTCCGCCGCGCGCTACAGCGATTCGAACTTCAACCAGGAGATCACGCTGAGCGGCACGCAGCGCGTGTTCACGGCGGCCAATCAGTTCGTCAACCTGACGATGAACCTCGGCACCGGCAGCAACACGATCGCCAATGCGGATTACTACGCGCCGGGGCGCGACTACACGGCCGAGCTGGTCGCGATGCATCAGTGGTCGCTGTGGCGCAGCGGGGAGAAGGGCCTGCAGCAGCGCATCTACCTGACGGCCGGCGCCTACAACGAGCGCGGCTTCGGCACCAGCCCCGAGCTGGGCGCGCGCATCGAGCATGTCTGGAGCTTCAGCCACAACGTCGCCCTCACTTACGGTCTCGGCTTGCTCAGCCATGCTTACGATGGCTCGCGCGAGCTGTCGGCGACGGCTTACGGCTCGCTCACGGTGCCTTTCTGAGCGCCTGTTTCGAACGGAGAACAACAACGATGGAATCCCGACGACGGTTCATTTGCAGCTGCATTGGGGCGCTGGCCGGCTGCACGCTGTTTCCCCGGCTCGCGCCGGCGCGCCTGATCGACCTGCTGCCGCCGGCGGATCCGGCCGATGGCCTGACGTTCCGCACGCTCTGCTTTCACGACATCCGCGACAACCTGCAGGAAGAGTTCGCCACCAACAACGTGACGGACCCGTACGCGGTGGATACCGGCACGCTGACCTCGATCTTTTCGTGGCTCGACGCGAACGGCTATCACCCGGTCAGCCTGGGCGCGGTGCTGGCCGCGCGCAACGGCGGCAAGCCGCTGCCGGCGCGCGCCGTGCTGCTGACGTTCGACGACGGCTTCCGCAGCCATCACGAGAAGGTGCTGCCGCTGCTCAAGCAGTTCAACTATCCGGCGGTGATGGCGATCGTCACGTCGTGGGTGGATACGCCGGCCAATACCGGCGTGCGCCTGTCCGACACGCTGGTGGTGCCGCGCGACACGTTCATGTCGTGGGACGAGGTCAAGGACGTGGCCGATTCGGGCCTGGTCGAACTGGCCTGCCACACCCACGACCTGCATCACGGCGCGATCGCCAATCCGCAGGGCAACGAACTGCCGGCCGCCACCTCGCATCTGTATCTGCGCGACCGGCAGCGCTACGAAACCGACGCCGAATTCGAAACGCGCGTGCGCACCGATCTCGGCCGCTGCATCCGCCAGGTCAAGGCGCGCACCGGCTTCACGATCCGCTCGATGGTCTGGCCATACGGCGCGCAGAACCAGACGGTGCGCACCGTGTCGACCGAACTCGGCATGCAGACCCAGTTCACGCTCGAATCCGGCCCGAACACGCGCGACGTGCCGCTCGACCGCATGCGCCGGATTCTCGCCACCTACGACATCGACGTGGGTGGCCTCGAGCGCTCGATGCGCGAGCCGTGGCAGAACCGCGGCCGCGTCAATCCGGTGGAGCGGGCGGTGGTGGTATCGCTCGACGACGTCTACGATCCGTCGCCCGAGCAGCAGGAGAAGAAGCTCGGCGACCTGATCGAGCGGATCTACCGGCTGCGCCCGAGCTCGGTGTACCTGCAGGCGTTCTCCGACCCGGCGCGCTCGGGGCTGGCCGAGGCGGTGTATTTCCCGAACCGGCACCTGCCGGTGCGCGCCGATCTGTTCAGCCGCGCGGCCTGGCAATTGAGCACGCGCGCGCATGTGTCGGTGTACGCCTGGCTGCCGGTGCTGTCGTTCGCGGTGCCGGCCAAGCTGGCCGGGCGCGTCGAGTTCTTGACCGGCGCCGGCGGCAGCCTGCCGCCCGGCGCCTCCGGCGTGCGCCGCCTGAGCCCGTTCGATCCGGCCGCGCGCGCGTTCGTGCGCGAGATGTACGAGGATCTCGGCCGCTATTCGGCGTTCTCCGGCGTGCTGTTCGGCGAGGACGCCATGCTCGGCGACGCCGAGGACGCCGGCCGCCACGCGGGCGACACCTACGTGCGCTGGGGCCTGCCGCGCGACGTCGAGCGGATCCGCGCCGATCCCGCGCTGGCCCGCCGCTGGGGCGAGCTGAAGACGCGCCACCTGATCGAGTTCACGCAGGAGCTGGAGAAGATCGTGTTCGACAGCCAGAACAGCGGCGAGGTGCTGACGGTGCGCGCGATCTTCCCCGACGTGCTGCTCGATCCGCGGGCGGGCGGCCGCTACGCGCAGGATTACGCGGCATTCCTGAATGCCTACGATTTCGTCGGCCTGCTGGCGATGCCGTCGCGGCAAGGCGTCGGCTCGGTCGACGCATGGCTCGGCAAGCTCGGCAACACCGTGAAGACGGTGGCCGACGGCCCGCGCCGCACGGTGTTCATGCTGGAGGCCGTGGATTCGCGCAGCGGCGCGCGCGTGCCGGGCAAGACGCTGGCCGGGCAGATGGCGCGCCTGCGCGAGGCCGGCATGGTCAGCTACGGCTACTACCCCGACGATTTCGCGCACGACCAGCCCGAGGCGCTGGCGCTGCGCGACGTGATGTCGACGCGCGCGCGGCTCGACCCGACCTCGATCAACGCGTTGCTCGACAGCGCGAAGGCGCCGGGAGCGAAATGATCCATATCGTCATCAACTGGCTCCAGGATTTCATCTTCTTCTATCCGTTCTTCATGTCGTACCTGTGGATGATCGGCGGAACCGTGCATTACTTCGTGCTCGAGCGGGGCCGCGAGCGCTCCCCCGATGCGCTCGCGCGCGCCGGGATGCCGAAGGTGGCGGTGATCGTGCCGTGCTACAACGAGGAGGCCAACGCGCGCCGCGTGTTCAGCCACCTCGCCACGCTCGACTATCCGAACTACGAGATCATCGCGGTCAACGACGGCAGCCGCGACCGCACCGGCGAGGTGCTCAACGAACTGGCCGCCGAGATCCCGCGCCTGACGGTCGTGCACCACGCGAAGAACGAGGGCAAGGCGATCGGCCTGACCACGGCCACGGTGGTGACCGACGCGCCGTTCCTGATGTGCATCGACGGCGATTCGCTGCTCGACAAGGACGCGATCAGCTGGATGCTGGAGCACTTCATCGCCGATCCGAGCGTGGGCGCGGTGACGGGCAACCCGCGCATCCGCACCCGCACCTCGCTGCTCGGGCGCATGCAGGTGGGCGAGTTCTCGTCGATCATCGGCCTGATCAAGCGCACCCAGCAGGTGTACGGGCGCATCTTCACGGTGTCGGGCGTCAGCACCATGTTCCGCAAGAGCGCGCTGGCCGATGTCGGCTACTGGAGCTCGGACATGCTGACCGAGGACATCGACATCAGCTGGAAGCTGCAGTGCAACGATTGGCGCGTGGCCTACGAGCCGCACGCGGTCAGTTGGATCCTGATGCCCGAGACGCTGCGCGGCCTCTACAAGCAGCGGCTGCGCTGGGCCAAGGGCGGCATCCAGGTGCTGATCAAGTACGCGCCGCGCCTGCTGCACCGCTCGCAGCTGATGATGTGGCCGATCTTTCTCGAGTATCTGGCCGGCATCGCGTGGGCCTATGCGATGACGCTGATGCTGCTGCTCGGGCTCGTCAACGCGATCGTGCCCATGCCGCCCGAGTGGCAGGTGTCGTTCATTCCGCACTGGCACGGCATGTTGCTGCTGGCCACCTGCGTGCTGCAGATCTTCGTCGGCTGCCTGATCGACCGGCGCTACGACGAGAACCTGCTGCTGTATCTGATGGATGCCGTCTGGTATCCGGTTGCGTTCTGGCTCATCAACATGGTCTGCACCGTCGTGGCGCTGCCGTCGATCGTCCTCGGACGCCGCGGCAAACGCGCGATCTGGACCAGCCCCGATCGAGGTATTCAACATGACTAGCACCCCCGTGATCGACCTTTCCCTGCGCGCGCCGCGCCAGATCATCGCCGATCGCGGCGTGCTGCGCGGCGTGGTGCTGGTCGCGTGGTTCCGCCTGCTGCGGCCGGCCTGCGTCGGCTCGATGTGGGCGTTCATCACCGTCTACGCCTACCGCTACCTGCTGCCGTTCGACCAGGGCGATCTGTCGTGGGGCGAACTGATTTCCTACGTGGCGATCATCGGCACGATGGGCGCGGTGCTGACGACCTGGATGATCGTCGCGCACGTCGCGCATCCGTTCACGTCGAAATTCCGCATGCGGCGCCTGCTGCGGCGCAAGCCGCGCGTGACGGTCGCGCAGCCCGAGCTGTTCGCCGAGACGGCCCTGCGCGACTGGGATCCGGACGCGCGCGTGTTCGTGGCCTCGCACGATGCGAGCGGCATGATCGAGGCGCTGCGCCCGCAGCCGATCGTCATGCCGGCGAACGACGACGCCAAGGCGCCGGTTTCGGCTTCGGCCGCGGCCGAGCCGGCGTATCGCGCGCGCGTCGCGTACAAGATGGGCCAGCCGCGCCAGTGAGCGCGCCTGCCAGACGCAA
>NZ_JAAGPF010000385.1 GCF_017104645.1 Burkholderia sp. Ac-20379 | reverse complement strand
GCGGCTACGGCGGCGCCTATGGCGCGGGGGCGCTGGCCGGCGACGGGCTGGCCGCGCCCGGCGTGGGTGCGACCGTCGGCACCGCGCAGATGACCGTGGACGGGCCGCCGCTCGTCAAGACCGGCGATTCGGTCACCGTGTCGCTGACGCTGTCGGCCGATCAGCCGGTGGCGAGCGCATCGTCGACGGTGAGTTTCGATGCGACGAAGCTGCAGTTCGTCGGCGTCAGCGAGGGCGATTTCATGAAGCAGGGCGGCACGCCGACCACGTTCTCGAGCCGCGTGGGCGCGGGCCAGGTGCAACTGTCGGACGCCGTGCAGGGCGGCATGGGCGCGGCCGCCACCGGCACCTACGCGGTGCTGACGTTCAAGGCGCTCGCGCCGGCCTCGCAGACCGCGATCAAGGTGCAGCCCGGCGCGTTCGTGGGCCTGACCGGCGGGCCGATCACGCTGGCGACGCCGTCGGCGTACACGCTCGGCATCGATCCGAGGCCATGATGGGCGCGCCGCGTGCTTCCCTCGCGTGGCGGCGGGCCGGGCCGGGCCGGCCCGCGGCGGCCGGCTTCACGCTGATCGAGCTGCTCGTCACGCTCGCGATTCTCGGCGTGCTGGCCAGCATGACGGTGCCGGTTGCGCAGGTCATGCGCCAGCGCGAGCGCGAGCAGGAACTGCGCGAGGCGCTGCAGCAGATCCGCGCCGCGCTCGACGCCTACAGGACGGCCGGCAAGGACGGGCGGATTCCCGTCGAGAGCGGCAGCTCGGGCTACCCGCCGAAGCTCGCCGTGCTGGTGGACGGCGTCAAGGACCAGACCGACCTCAAGGGCCGCAAGCTCTATTTCCTGCGCCGGCTGCCGCGCGATCCGATGAACCGCGACGCCACGCTCGATGCCGCCGACACCTGGGGCAAGCGCGCCTATTCGAGCGAACCCGACGATCCGCAGGAGGGCGACGACGTCTACGACGTCTATTCGCTGTCGAAGGGCGTCGGCCTGAACGGCGTTCCCTACCGCAACTGGTGACGGCGATGACACTGCCTCCGATGCGCCGCCGCCGCGGCTTCACGCTGATCGAGCTGCTGCTGGTGCTGTCGATCATCGCGCTGATGCTGACGATCGCGCTGCCGCAGTATTTCCATTCGATCGACGCGTCCAAGGAGAAGATCCTCGCCGAGAACCTGCACGCGACGCGCGACGCGATCGACGCGTTCTACGGCGATGCGGGGCGCTACCCGGATTCGCTGCAGGAACTCGTCGACAGGCACTACCTGCGCGCGCTGCCGTTCGATCCGGTGGCGGACAGTTCCACCGCGTGGCAGATCATCGCGCCGGAGGAGCAGTTCCCGGGCAAGGTCTACGATCTCAAGAGCGGCGCGCAGGGCGCCACGCAGGACGGGCGGCCGTTCGATTCGTTATGACGACAGGGCCACGCCGTCGCACGCGCGATCCGATTTGCGGCTCGACTCGCGGCCGCCGCCGCGCCCGGCAGCGCGGCTATGCGTATATCGCGTTGCTGATCGGCATCGCGATCATCGCGGTGGCGGCTGCCGCCACGATCCAGATCGGCGCGCTCTATCAGCGGCGCATGGCCGAGCGCGCGCTGCTCGACGTGGGCGACGCGTTCCAGCGCGCGCTGCTCAGCTACGCGGACAGCACGCCGGCCGGCCTGCCGCGCGCGCCGCGCACGCTCGACGATCTGGTGCACGACCCGCGCTTTCCGAACCCCACGCGGCACCTGCGCCGCATCTACGCCGATCCGCTGACGGGCCGGGCCGACTGGGTGCTGATCCGTTCGCCGGACGGGCAGGGCATCGTCGGCATCCATAGCGCGTCGCGCGCGCGGCCGATCCAGATCAAGCAGTTTCCGAAGGAATTCATTGGCTTCGAGAATCAGCGCCGCTATACGCGCTGGGTGTTCGTCGCGAATTCGCCGGAACGGGCGAACCGGCCGGCCGGCGCGCTGGGCGGGGCGGTGGGGCCGGGGGGCGGCGCGGTGCCGGTGCCGGCCGGCGGGGCCGTGACGGTGAACGGGCAGCCGGCGTCGGGCGTCGACGGGAAGGACGCGGACGATCCGTTCGGGGATGTGGATGGCGGCGGGAGCGCCGTCGATGGCGCGGGTTTCTCGGGGACGGGCGCGTTCTCGAACGGCGGTTTTTCCGGCGGCGGATTGTCGAGCGACGGCGGGTTTTCGGGCAGCGGCGGGTTGTCTGGCGGGAACGGGTTGTCGAACGGCGGCGGCTTCTCGAATGGCGGCGGGTTGTCAGGCGAAAGCGGCTTTTCGAACGGCGGCGGCGTCTCGAGCAGCGGGTTCTCGTCGGGCTACGGTGCGGCCGGACGCTGAACGAGCCGGCCCGCACGCACCCCACCGCCGCAACCGGTTCAACCTCGAATCGCCGTCGTGCCGCTCGCGGTTCGATGCCGCAGCCGCTTGCCCGCGAGAATGACGTGGGTGCTTTCGCGTCGCGATCCACGGCGATATCGGCCGCAACGCCCGCTACCCGCTCGAAAAATTGAAAAACCACGCAGCCGGAGTCCTGACGCGGTCGTTCATTGTGCTGAAGAAATCGGCTCGATTGCCGTAAAACCGGATGAGGTTGAACGGTAGAATGCCGGGAAATATAGATTTCAGCCCATTACCGGCCTGTAATCGGGCGGAAAAACCGAATTCGGACTCATGCGAGAGACTAGAGAATTACCGCTGGTCGTCGATCTCGACGGCACGCTGACCCCTTCCGATACCCTGATGGAAACCCTGGTCGGCGCGGTCAAATCCCGGCCCGCCAATCTGCTGTTCCTGCCGTTCTGGCTGACGGGCGGCCGGGCGGCCTTCAAGGCCAGGATTGCCGCGCATGCCGATTTTCAGGCCGACACGCTGCCCTATCGCGAACCGCTGATCGACTACCTGGCGCGCGAGCGCGAAGGGGGCCGCAAGATCGTGCTCGCCACGGCCGCGCATCGTTCGATCGCCGAGCGCGTGGGCGAGCATCTGGGCTTGTTCGATCTCGTGATCGCCACCAACGGCGAAACGAACCTCAAGGGCGAAACCAAGCTCGCCGGCATCAGGCAGCATGTCGGCGACGATTTCGTCTACGCCGGCGACAGCAAGGCCGACCTGCCGGTCTGGGCCGGCGCGAAGGCGGCGGTGCTGGCCGGCGTTGCGCCGGCCGTGGCCGCCAACGTGCGCAGCAGCATCCCGGTCGAGCAGGAATTCTCGAACGCGCGCGCGAGCCTCGCCACCTGGGGCCGGGCGCTGCGCCTCCATCAGTGGCTGAAGAACCTGCTGCTGTTCGTGCCGCTGTTGACGGCCTTCGCGTTTTTCGACGCCGACAAGGTGGCCACGCTCGCCCTGGCGTTTCTCTCGATGTCGCTGGGCGCATCGGCCACGTATATCGGCAACGATCTCTGGGATCTCGACAACGATCGCCGGCATCCGCGCAAGCGCAACCGGCCGTTCGCCAGGGGCGCGCTGTCGATCGGGCAGGGCGTCGCGTGCGCCATTGCCCTGCTGGCGCTGGCGTTCGGGCTGGCGCTGGCGGTATCGCCGCAGTTTGCCGGCATGTTCGTGCTGTATCTGCTGCTGACCACGTCCTACAGCTGGCATCTGAAATCGGTCGTGCTGCTCGACGTGGTCGTGCTGTCGCTGCTGTACACGTTCCGGATCCTGGCGGGCGCCGTCGCGGTGCGCCTCGCGGTCAGCCATTGGCTGCTCGCGTTCTCCGTGTTCGCGTTCCTGAGCCTCGCGCTCGTGAAGCGCTGCTCCGAGCTGGTGCTGCTGCGCAGGAGCGGCAAGCAGACCTCGGCGGGCCGCGACTATCGCGTCGGCGATCTCGAGGTGCTGTGGCCGTTCGGCATCGGCGCGTCGCTGGCCGCGGTGGTGGTGTTCGGTCTGTTCATCAACGCGCCGGAAACCGCCGAGCGCTACACGTTGCCGTATCTGCTCTGGTTCGTGCAGGTCGGTCTGATCTATCTGTTCGGGCACCTCTGGATCAAGACGGTGCGCGGCGAGATGGATGACGACCCGATCGTGTACGTGATCAAGAGCCGAGGCAGTCTCGGCCTGCTTTGCGCCATGGTGGCGTGCATGCTGGCCGCTCATTTTCTTCCGGCGCCCTGAGCGGCGCGCACTTGCTATTGGTATCCATGACGGAAAAGAACCGAAACCGCGTGAAGGCGTTCTGCCGCTTCGCCATCGTCTATGTCCTGCTGTTCGTCTGCGCCGGAAACATCACCAACAGCGTGCTGCTGAAATGGGGCTTCCGCGACGATCAGAAGGGCAATTTCGCAACCAGCTACAGCCTGGTCGGCATGATGAACGGCGATGCGCCCAAGCCGTACGTCTACCGCTCGTCGTTCCCGAAGGGCGCGAAGTGGCTGGCCGAGCAGCTTTCCCCGGCCACGCGGGACAAGCTGTTCAAATCGATCTCGCGGCACGACTCGCTGCGCAAGGCCTATTTCTCCGACGTGCCGGCCGCCTACTGGACGCCGGTCGCGGCGCTCGTCTATCACCTGACCTACATCGCGATCATCCTGTCGACGCTGTTCGCGCTGCTGCTGGTCTACCGGCTGGCCAGGCTGCACGGGCTGAACTTCGGGCAGTCGGTCGGGTTTCTCGCCGCCTTCAGCCTGCTCTATCCGCTGACGTTCCAGCAGGGCGGCTATTACTACGATCTGTTCGAGCTGTTCGGTGCGCTGGGCGCGTGCTATTGCGTGCTGAAGAACCGCATGCTGCTCTGCACGCTGACGATCGCGATCTTCGCGCTGAACAAGGAAACGTTCTTTCTCGTTCCGCTGGGCCTGTTCTTCCTGCATGACCGGGACGTCGCCGTGTCGAAGCGGCTTGCCTGGCTGGCCGTGCACCTCGCCATCTGCTTCGTCGCCCGGCTGTTCATCATGAGCGGCTATGCCGCGAATGCGGGCGGCTTCGTCGAATTCCACGTGTGGGACAACCTGAAGTTCTGGCTGAATCCGGTGTCGTATCTGTCGTTCTACAACCTGATCGGCAAGGGCATCTTCACGCCGAGCCTCGAGAATCCGCTGATGCTCGTGCCGCTGGCCGTGTTTTTCCGAGCCGCCTGGCGCGAGACGCCGCCGCGCTATCGCCGCTATTTCCTCGGCGCGTTCCTGCCGGTGAGCGTGCTGTTCCTGTTCTTCGGCTTCCGGGACGAGGCGCGCAACTTTTCCGTCGCGTTTCCCGCGATCGTGCTGATCGCCTTGCATGGCGCGCGCCGGTTCAGCGCGATTTTCGGCGAAGGCGCGGACGCCCGGGGCGAAGCGAGCCCGGTTTACCGCGAACGGCGCCAGGGCGCGAGTGTGGCGGAGACGGTGCGATGAACGGATGGATCGTGGTGGCAAGCGGCGCGTTCGGCGGCCTGGCGAGCGTGCTGCTGCGGATGGCGGCGCTCAAGGGGATCGCGCTCGGCGAATCGAGCCTGCTGCCGTGGATCGCGCGCGCCGCGGCCGTCGGCTCGTACGGCGTGGGGTTCGTGCTGTATGCGATCGCGTTGCGCAAGACGACGCTCGGCGTCGCCTACCCGACGATGGTCGCGATCTCGATGCTCGTGGTGCTGTCGTTCACGGCGCTGCACGAGCACTTGCTGCGGCCGATGCAGGTGGCGGGCGCGCTGGTGATTCTGCTCGGGGTCTGGATGGTCACGCGATACGCGTGATCCGGGTAGCCGAATGCGGCGAGCCGCAGCCGGCTCATGGGCCCGTCGTTGCGCCCGCCGTTGTGCCCGCGGTTGTGCCCTTCACCGCGCCCAACCGCGCCAAGCGGTCCGGCCGCGCCATCGTTTCACCGTTCAACCAGGCGAGCGCCTGCACGGCCTCGTCGACACCGACCGCCACCGCGCTGCCGAGCGCCGCGCTCGGCACGAACACCGGCGTGTCGCCGTCGCGCCATTGCGCGA
>NZ_JAAGPF010000384.1 GCF_017104645.1 Burkholderia sp. Ac-20379 | reverse complement strand
AAAAAAAAAAAAAAAAGAAAAAAAAAAAAAAAAAAAAAAAATAAAAAAAAAAAAAAAAAATAAAAGAAAAAAGAAAGAGACAAACCACTGGTTTGAGAGGACAACTCCATCGTCGACTCAACATAACATATCAATAAATGCACCATACGATCAGTACTACAAATTACAAATAGAGTGGCGATCAACATACAACGCATAATAACAATTGCTAGATCAGGATCGTGTATACGCAGTACA
>NZ_JAAGPF010000383.1 GCF_017104645.1 Burkholderia sp. Ac-20379 | reverse complement strand
GAGCGCGGTGGCCGTGTAGTGGGCGAGGGCGGGGGAGGCCGCGCCGAAGTCGGCGGGCGGGGCGGTGTCGTGCATGGCGTGAATCCTGGTGGGGGTGGCGCAGGCGCTCAGCGCCAGCGCGATGCCGGCCGCCGCGAGGCGCGCGGCGAACCGGGGCGGGCGGCGCTCATTCGCCGAGATACTGCGCATCGCTGACCTTGTCGAGCCAGTCGACGTTGCGGCCGTCGAGCGCTTCCTGGATCGCCACGTGCGTCATGGCGGTGGTGGCCGTCGCGCCGTGCCAGTGCTTGTGGCCGGGCGGGCACCAGATCGTGTCGCCGGCGCGGATCTCCACGCGCGGCTCGCCTTCGCATTGGGTCCAGCCGCAGCCGGCGGTCACGAGCAGCGTCTGGCCGAGCGGATGCGTGTGCCAGGCGGTGCGCGCGCCCGGCTCGAACGTGACGCTGGCGCACGACACGCGCGAGGGCGGCGGCGCGGCGTGGAGCGGATCGATCCGGACGGTGCCGGTGAACCAGTCGTCGGGGCCGCGCATCGAGGGTTGCGAACCGGCGCGCATCAGTTTCATGGGGCTTCCTTGCGAGTCGCGATGGGATGCCGGTTAATGTATCGAGCCGCCGATCATGCGACTAGATGGCAGAATCGGCATGATCCTATGCGCAGGAGCATCAATTGAAAGAGAACCTCAACGACTTGCTGGCGTTCATGGCGGTGGCGCGCGAACGCAATTTCACGCGCGCGGCGGCGCAGCTCGGCGTGTCGCAATCGGCGCTGAGCCGCACCGTGCGCCTGCTGGAAGCGCGCATGGGCATGCCGCTGCTCGCGCGCACCACGCGCAGCGTGTCGCCCACGGCGGCCGGCGAGCGGCTGCTGGCGGTGGTCGGGCCGCATCTGCGGGAGATCGGCGCGGAGCTGGAGGCGCTGCGGGCGATGACCGACCGCCCCGGCGGCATGGTGCGCATCACCACCACCGATTACGCCGCGAACGCCTATGTCTGGCCGTGCCTGCAGCCGTTGCTGCGGCTGTATCCGGAGCTGGAGATCGAACTGGTGAACGACTACGGGCTGACCGACATCGTCGCGGATCGCTACGACATCGGCGTGCGGCTCGGCGACCAGGTCGAGAAGGACATGATCGCGCAGCGCATCGCGCCCGACATGACGATGTCGATCGTCGGCGCGCCCGGCTATCTGGCGTCGCGCCCGGCGCCGGCCACGCCGCAAGATCTGACGCGGCACAACTGCATCAACCTGCGCTTGCCGACGCGCGATTCGCTGCTGGCGTGGGAGTTGGTCAAGGGGCGGCGCGCATTGCAGGTGCGCGTGGCCGGGCAACTGACGTTCAACAACGTCTACCAGATGCTCGATGCGGCGCTGGCCGGCTTCGGGCTGGCCTACGTGCCGCACGATCTGGCCGAGCCGCACGTGCAGGCCGGGCGGCTCGCGTTCGTGCTGGCGGAGTGGTATCCGACGTTCGTCGGCCACCACGTCTACTATCCGAGCCGCCGCAAGTCGTCGCGTGCGGTGGAGCTCGTGGTGGAGGCGCTGCGCGCGGGCTACTCGCCGGAACGCGGCGAAGCGCGGCGCGGCGGCGGCAAGACGCGGCGTTGAGACGCGGCGTCGAGACAGCGCCGCCGCGCCGCTCGCGCGTTCACTCGCCGATCAGATGCACGACGATGTCGCGCTGATGCGCGATGCGCCGGTGCTCGAACAGGTAGATGCCCTGCCAGGTGCCGAGCACCATGCGTCCCTGCTCGACGGGGATCGACAACTGCACCTGCGTGAGCACCGTGCGCAGGTGCGCGGGCATGTCGTCGGGGCCTTCGGTGTCGTGTTCGTAGCGCGCCGGATCCTCGGGCGCGATCTCCTCGAAGTAGCGCTCGATGTCGCGCTGCACCGACGAATCGGCGTTCTCCTGGATCACCAGCGAGGCCGACGTATGGCGGCAGAACACCGTCAGCAGGCCGGTGCGGATCGACTGCTGCTCGACGAACGCGCGTACCTGCCGCGTGAAATCGATCAGGCCGCGCCCGCGCGTGGCCACGCCGATATGCTGGATCGCCTGTTTCATCGCGATGGCCTCCCCGATCGGTCAGCCGAGCGCGGCGAAGCCGTTCGCCTCGATCTGCGCGGCGGCGGTGGGGCGCACCACGCGCGCCACTTCCGCGCCGTCGCGCAGGAACACCAGCGTCGGCCACAGCTTGACGCCGAACGAGCGGCCGAGCGGCCGGCCGGGGCCGTCCTCGATCTTCAGATGGCGCACGCCGGGGTGCGCCGCGAACGCCTCGCGGATGGCCGGCTGCGCGCCAGCGCAGATCCCGCACCAGTTCGCGCCGAACTCGATCACGGTCGCGCCGGCGAGCGCGTCGACTGCGGCGCGGGCGGGGGCGTCGGGCGTATAGGGCTGGGTGGCGGTCATGCTGGCTCCTTGTGGAAATCCCAATGCAGCGCAGCCGCACGAGCGCGCGGCTGCGGGCTTCCACTCTAGCGGAAACGGGCCGATGCCGTGACGGGGCCCGCGGGCGGCCCCGCCCGCGCCGTGCATTTTGCCGGGGATGGATTCGAAAAAAGTTATCGACGGTTTTCCGTATTCGATCAAAAGACCCAATTCCGACAAGGCTTTGCTGCGCTGCATCCATTCGAAATAGACGATTGATGCCTTCCAGGCTGGATTGACGTTCGGGCCGCCATCCGCTTTGATACGCCTATCCGCGCCGCGGCGGCCGTTCCCCCGCGCGCCTCACCACTGGAAACGCGTATGGCCCGAATCATTGGCGGCATCGCCGCCTCCCACACTCCGACGATCGGTTTCGCGTTCGACAAGAACAAGCGCGACGATCCCGTCTGGGCGCCGATCTTCGAGAACTTCGCGCCGCTGGCCGATTGGCTCGAACAGAAGCGTCCCGACGTGCTGCTGATGATCTACAACGATCACGTCACGTCGTTCTTCTTCGATCACTATTCGGCGTTCTCGCTCGGCGTCGGCCCGCAATGGGCCGTGGCCGACGAGGGCGGCGGCGCGCGCGATCTGCCGCCGATCGACGGGCACCCGGCGTTCGCCGCGCACGTCGGCCGCTCGCTGATGGCCGACGAATTCGACATGTCGTTCTTCCAGAACAAGGCGCTCGATCACGGCTGCTTCTCGCCGCTGTCGATGCTGTGCCCGCACGATCCCGCGTGGCCCGTGAAGCTGGTGCCGCTGCAGATGGGTGTGCTGCAACTGCCGATGCCGAGCGCGCGCCGCTTCTACAAGCTCGGCCAGGCGCTGCGCCGCGCGATCGAAAGCTATCCTGAAGATCTGCGCGTGGCGATCGTGGCCACCGGCGGGCTGTCGCACCAGGTGCACGGCGAGCGCGCGGGCTTCAACAACACGCCCTGGGACGAGCGCTTCCTCGATCTGTTCCAGCACGATCCCGAGCGCCTGGCCGGCATGACGATCGCCGACTACGCCACGCTCGGCGGCTACGAAGGCGCGGAAGTGGTGATGTGGCTGACGATGCGCGGCGCGTTGCCCGCCAACGTCGCCTGCAAGCATCGCAGCTACTACCTGCCGTCGATGGCCGGCATCGCCACCGCGATCTACGAAGGCGAGGACGACACGCCCGACGCGGCGCAGGCCGAGCGCCAGCGCGCGCGCATCGCAGCCGAGCTGGCCGGCGTCGAGAAGCTCGAAGGCACGTACCCGTTCTCCACCGAAACGGCCGTGCGCGCCTGGGGCATCAACGCGTTCCTGCATCGCATGGTGGCGCCCGCGCATCGCGCGGCGTTCCTCGCCGATCCCGAAGCCAGCTTCGAGGCGGCCGGCTTGAGCGAGACGGAGCGCGACCTGATCCGCCGCCGCGACTGGCGCGGCCTGCTGCATTACGGCGTGATCTTCTTCCTGCTCGAAAAGCTCGGCGCGGTGACGGGCGTGTCGAACCTGCATATCTATGCGGCGATGCGCGGCGAAACGCTCGAAGCGTTTCAGGCCACCCGCAACGCACCGGGCGCGCTGTATTCGGTGGCCGGCAAGAGCGCCGGCGCATTGGCCTGGGATCAGGGCAAGCCGGGCGCGCCCGCTGCCGACGACACGAAGCACTGAACGAAACGCGCGGCCCGCTGCGCGGCGCCGCTAGGCATTCATTAAGGAATCCGCATGATCATCGATATTCACGGCCACTACACCACGGCCCCCAAGGCGCTCGAAGCCTGGCGCAACCGCCAGATCGCCGCGTTCAACGACGGCACGCCGATGCCGCTGGCCTCGGAGCTGCAAATCAGCGACGACGAACTGCGCGAATCGATCGAAACCAACCAGTTGCACAAGATGCGCGAGCGCGGCATCGACCTGACGATCTTCAGCCCGCGCGCGAGCTTCATGGCGCACCACATCGGCGATTTCGCCGTGTCGAGCGCCTGGGCCGCGATCTGCAACGAGCTCTGCTATCGCGTGAGCCAGCTTTTCCCCGAGCATTTCGTGCCGGCTGCGATGCTGCCGCAAAGCCCGGGCGTGGACGTCGCCACCTGTATTCCCGAGCTCGTGAAATGCGTCGAGCAGTACGGCAACGTGGCGATCAACCTGAACCCCGATCCGTCGGGCGGCCACTGGACCAGCCCGCCGCTGTCCGACCGCTACTGGTATCCGATCTACGAGAAGATGGTCGAATACGACATCCCGGCGATGATCCACGTCAGCACCAGTTGCAACGCCTGCTTCCACACCACGGGCGCGCATTACCTGAACGCGGATACCACCGCGTTCATGCAGTGCCTGACGTCCGACCTGTTCCGCGATTTCCCGACGCTGAAGTTCGTGATCCCGCACGGCGGCGGCGCGGCGCCCTACCATTGGGGCCGCTTCCGCGGCCTTGCGCAGGAGCTGAAGAAGCCGCCGCTCGGCGAGCACCTGCTCAAGAACGTGTTCTTCGATACCTGCGTCTATCACCAGCCCGGCATCGACCTGCTGACCAACGTGATTCCCGTCGACAACATCCTGTTCGCGAGCGAGATGATCGGCGCGGTGCGCGGCATCGATCCGGAAACCGGCCACGCCTACGACGACACCAAGCGCTACATCGAAGCGGCGAACATCAGCGACGCCGAGCGCTTCAGCATCTACGAGGGCAACGCGCGGCGCGTCTATGCCCGTCTCGACACGGCACTGAAGAACAAGGGGCGTTGATCATGTACGAACTCGGCGTGGTGTATCGCAACTTCGAGCGCGCGGATGCGGACGTGGCGCGCAGGCTCGGCGAACTCGGCTCGGCCACCGTCCACGAGGCGATGGGGCGCGTGGGCCTGCTGCAACCGTATATGCGGCCGATCTACCCGCATGCGCGCGCGGCCGGCACGGCCGTCACCGTGCTGCTGCAGCCCGGCGACAACTGGATGATGCACGTCGCGGCCGAGCAGATCCGGCCCGGCGACATCGTGATCGCTGCCGTCACGGCCGCCTGCACGGACGGTTACTTCGGCGACCTGCTCGCCACCAGCTTCCAGGCGCAGGGCGCGGTGGGCCTCGTGATCGACGGCGGCGTGCGCGACGTGGCCACGCTCGAAGAGATGAAATTCCCGGTGTGGAGCAAGGCGGTGTCGTCGAAGGGCACCATCAAGGCCACGCTCGGCTCGGTCAACGTGCCGGTGGTGTGCGCGGGCGCCTATGTCACGCCCGGCGACGTGGTGGTGGCCGATATCGACGGCGTGGTGTGCGTGCCGAAGGCGATCGCCGCCGAGGTGCTCGACAAGGCGCTGGCGCGCGAGGCGAACGAGGGCGCCAAGCGCGCGAAGCTGGCCTCGGGCGTGCTCGGCCTCGACATGTACAACATGCGCGAGCCGTTGGCGAAGGCCGGCCTGCGCTATGTCGACTGAGCGCGCGATGGCCGGGCCGCTCGCCGTGATTTCGTCGATGGCGACGCGCCAGTTGCTGGCGCGGCTCGCCGACGCTTACGCCGCCGAAACGGGCCGCCAGGTGGCGATCGAATCGGTGGGCGGCGTGGACGCGGCGCGGCGCGTGAGCGCGGGCGAGGCGTTCGACGTGGTCGTGCTGGCCGGCGACGCGCTCGCGCGGCTGGCCGAGGCCGGTCATGTGGACGGCGGCAGCCGCGTGGCGGTCGCCCGCTCGGGCATCGCGGCGGCCGTGCGCAGCGGCGCGCCGCTGCCTTCCATCGATTCCGAGGCGGCGTTGCGCGAAGCCGTCATGCAGGCCCGCACGATCGGCTATTCGACCGGGCCGAGCGGCGCGCATCTGGCGGCGCTGTTCGCGAAGTGGGGCGTGGCCGAGGCGCTCGCGCCGCGCCTGGCGCGGGCGCGG
>NZ_JAAGPF010000382.1 GCF_017104645.1 Burkholderia sp. Ac-20379 | reverse complement strand
GCCCGGGCCGCGATCGCCGATCACGATGCGCAGCGCCTGCGCGTCGTCCGTCACGCGGATCGACATGCCGCCGGCCGCGCCGCCGTGGCGGATCGCGTTGTCGACCAGGTTCTGCAGGCAGCGCTTCAGGTTGCGCGCGAAGCCCGGATACGGCGCGCTCGCGCGGCCCTCGATGCGCACCGCGTGGCCCGCGTCGCGCGCGTCCTCGGCCAGCCCGGCCAGCATCGAATCGATGTCGATGCGCTGGCTCGGCTCGGTGATCTCGATGCCCTGCACGGCGTCGAGCGTGCTGCGCACCATCGCCTCCATCTCGTCGAGATCGCCGCGCAGCCGTTCGCGCCAGCTCGCGTCGGGCAGCATTTCGGCGCGCAGGCGCAGCCGCGTCAGCGGCGAGCGCAGGTCGTGCGAGACGGCGGCCAGCAGCCGCGTGCGTTCGGCGAAGCTGTCGATCAGGCGCTGCTGCATCGCGTTGAACGCCTTCGCGACGCTGCGCACTTCCTGCGGCCCGTCGAGCGCGAGCGGCGCGCGATAGATGTTGCGGCCGAGCGCCTCGGCGGCCTTGGCGAACGCGCGCAGCGGCCGCAGCGCGAAGCGCACCGCGACGAACGCCAGCGCGCAGACAGCCACGAAACGGATCACGTACAGCCGCAGCAGATAGTCGGCCACCAGCGTGCCCGGCTCGCTCTGCATGCCGGCCTGGCCCTCGCGCGCGGTCACGTCGAGCCAGCCCTGGCCCGGCACCAGCATCTGCAGATGGAAATCGCCCATCGGCATGCGCGAATTGAACAGGCTCAGGATGCCGCGCCGGCGGCCGGCGTCGTCGCTGATCTCGGCGTCGAGCAGCCGCACCTCGATCGGCTCGCCGAGCCGTTTGGCGATCACGCCCGCGATCAGCGCGGCCACCGCGCGCCGCGCGAGCGTGGGCTGCGATGCGGCGGCGGCCGTGCCGGTGGCCGAATCGGGGCCGGCGATCGCGCGCAGCCGGTAGCGCGCGTCCGACAGCCGCGCGAGCGTGGCGTCGCGTGTGGCCGCGTCTGGCGCGGTGCGCAGCAGGCGCACCGTGTCGGCAAGCCGGCTCGCGAACAGCCGCGACGGAATTTCGAGCGTGCGGTAATCGTGCGTGTCGAACCAGATCGTGCTGGTCAGCAACTGGCCGGCGAACATGCCGGCCGCGAGGATCGCGACGAGGCGGCCGAACAGCGAATCGGGCCAGAGGCGCAGGGTCATGGGTGTCGATGGATAGAGAAAGAGACGGTGAAGCGGGGGCGGGCCGGGCGTGAGGCAGGGCGGCGCGGGCCGACGTTCGCGACCTTACCGCGAACCGGCGCCGCAGGCGAGATGCGCGTGGAGATCGAAGGGGCGTTGATCGATGTTGAGCTTGTCATCGCTGGCGCAATAGATGATCAGCTATATCGGGCGGCAGGGTCGCGATAAGCGCATCGCATCGTCGGCATTTGGGCCTGGCCTTGGAACTGGGGCACGATTTTCGTGTTCAGGACAACTTCGTCATCCAGAAAGAGTGAACAGGCAAAAATGCCAGGCGCATAGGAAATCTTACGTTCGTGCAACAAAATCTTTCATTTGCATAAATAAAATAAAATTTCCAGTATAATCCACGGCGATTAACGGGAAAATCATGAAAATACTTGGCTTCTTTCTCTCGCTTTTAATTTTCTTGTCGGGTTGCATCAACGCACCAGTCGTCCAATCGCCCGGTCAGCTTGCTGCAACGCACGGCTATGTGTACGTCTCTTTTCCTAAAGAGAGCTCGATCAGCCCAGTGAAGCTGGAGTCGTTGAAAGATGGCTCCACGTTTTTGCTGCAAATGCGTCATGGCGTCGATTCAAATGGCGCCGGGCTTTGGGTTCCCGCTGGAGAATACAAGCTGGCCGAGTGGGGTAGTTACGAATTGCAAGGCTATCCAACGATCAGCGTGCGGGAAGGACGGATAACCGATCTCGGTGGGTTGGTTCAGCTTCCGATTGGGGGGTACAAATTTGTCGTTTTGCCAGTCAGGAGCGAGGAATTTTCCGCCGATTTGAAAATTATCGAGGGTGAGTATAAATCCGTTTTGCACCCAGGCAAGAATATCGAGTGGAATGTTCGTGAAATGCCCGCCTCCATAGAGACCAAAAACCAATCATTATATTGGAGTTTGATTCTCGACTTGCTGCTCGAATACGAGAGGTACGTCAGAAAGCCGGCCATTAGGGAGCAGCTTGCCGACGCGAAGACGGTCAGTGAATTTTTGAAGTTATGGAAATCGGCAGCGCCGCCTTTGACTGAAAAGAATGAACATGATGTATCCGCCAACATGTATTTCGGCGCCGACGTTGGGCAAGTCCGGGTCAGGAGTCCTCGTGGAGAGTGGTCAGCCCTGGATACAGGCTCGTTTCACGAGGTGACGGCAGTCAAGGTGACTGAGCAGGCACTGGTGACTGGATACGATAACGGTGCTATCAGGATCAGTAAAGACGGTGGCATATCTTGGCGAACAGTTGCCGCGCTGGGAAGTGATTCCCGAATCATGGACATCGATCGCCGAGGGAATCATTGGCTCGTTGCCGTGGCGCGCGGCGTGGTGAATGGCCCTATCTGGAAGGAGTTCAGTCGTGTCGAGGTTTATCATTCCGACCTGGATGATCTGCAAGGTTTGGTCAAGATCAAGCAAATCGATAGAGGCAAGGAGCTGAAGTCGCTCGACAAGTTTGAGGTATGGGCCGATTCGGCGAACGATTTTTATTATGTGGGTACTTCGTCTCAATTGCTGAGGATGAGTTTGTCCACGATGACCTGGAATTCAATCTCGCCGCCCAGTGTCTTGACTGGCTTTCATGCGTCGTCCACCTCGGGCGAGCTGACAGCATTCCTTGCTCGAGGAGTGTTTTCCAAGTTGTACTTGTCGAACGATAATGGCGAAACTTGGGCTGCAAACACCACGCCGCCCTACGCTTTTTCGGACATTCGTTTCGATAACCTCGATGAGGGATGGGCGGTACGGTGGAATTCAGGTTTGATTGTTGCAGCGATGGAGTTGAGACGATTCGACCGCGAGAAGAATGCGTGGGAAGCGGTAACGGAAGCGCCGGCGGGATGCCGGCACATGCTGCCAGACGTTGCCGGGCATCCAAGGTTCTGTATAACGGAAGGCGGCAGCATTATCGGCTACACGAATTCGAAGTGGATGGTTGAATATTCGGTAAATTAGCTTGATGCGGATAGGGAAAAGCCGGTGGCGCTTGGGCAAGATTGTCGAAATGGATTTCTTGATAATCGGGCGGCAGGACTCAAGGTATATTTAAAGAAGGCAGAAGGTGCATGTGTTGATGTATTGGCGCGTGATGTTCTTAATCTGCATTCCACGAGTGCGTCCAATCAGGACGAGACATTCTGATGTATTCAACGCTGGGGCAATCGTAAGGGTTGCCCTCCGTTGGCTGCATGAGCGACCGCTGTTGGGGACTCTGACCGGCAGTTCGGGATCGAGCCCCTCAACACATTCCAATACAAAACCCCCATTCCCCAACACACCCGCATTACAAACCCTCGCTACAGTGACCGCCACGCTCAAATAACAATCGTTCTCATTTGACGATGACAATCGAGAAGGCTTTCATGCAGCAGAACCGCTTTGCCACCTTGACCCGCGCCACGCGCGCGCTCCTGACTGCCGCCTCCGTGGCGGCATCCCCGACGCTCTGTCTGGCCGGCCTGGGTTTCGCCCAATCGGCCTCGGCGCAAACCGCGCCCAACGCCGCCCCGCAAACCGTCACCGACCTGGCCGGCCGCACGATCCGCATCCCCGCCGCCGCGCCGAAGCGGATCCTGCTTGGCGAAAGCCGCACGCTGGAGGCCGTTGCGCTGCTCGAAGGCCCGCATCCGCTCGCGCGTATCGTGGGCTGGCAGGGCGATCTGCCGACCATGGATCCGCAGCGCTTCGACGCCTACGCCAAGGTGTTCCCGCAGATCCGCCAGGTGCCGCTGATCGGCAAGTCGAGCGAGGACAGCATCAGCGACGAGAAGGCGCTCGCGCTCAAGCCCGACGTGGCGGTGTTCAGCGTGGCGGGCCACGGCCCGAGCCGCTACAACGCGCTCGTCAAGCAACTGGAGGCGACCGGCACCACGGTGGTGTTCCTCGATTTTCGCCTGCATCCGATGCAGAACACGGTGCCGAGCCTTCGCCTGCTCGGCCAGGTGCTCCATCGCGAGAAGGAAGCGAACGACTACATCGCGTTCTATCAGCAGCATCTGGCGCGCGTGAAGCAGGTGGTCGACGCGATCCCCGAGGCGCAGCGGCCGAAGGTGTTCGTCGACATGCTGGCCGGCGTGTGGGATGCGGGCTGCTGCCACACGGCGGGCAAGGGCAACTTCGGCGAATTCGTCGACGCGGCCGGCGGGCGCAACATCGCGGCCGGGTTGCTGCCCGGCGTGCTCGGCGATCTGAGCATGGAGCAGATCATCGCGGCGAAGCCCGACGTGTACATCGCCACCGGCGCGCGCACCAAGCCCGGCCTCGCGTCGCTGCGCGTCGGCGCGCTGACGAGCGAGCAGGATGCCCGCGCGAGCCTCGCGCAACTGGTGGCGCGCCCCGGCTTCGACACCATCAAGGCGATCCACGACGGCCGCGTGCACGGCATCGCCCACGATTACTACGATTCGCCGTACAACATCGTCGCGATCGAGGCGTTCGCCAAGTGGTTCTACCCGGATCGCTTCAAGACTCTCGACGTGAAGGCCACTCAGGCCGAGCTGTATCGCCGTTTCCTGGCGGTGCCGGTGACGGGCACGGAGTGGGTCGATTCGCCGCTGCCCGCTGCGGCCGCTGCAGGCGCGGCGGCGCGATGAGCGTGCCGTCCCGCGCGGCGCCCGCCGCCGCGATCGAAGGCCCGGCCGACGACGACGGCCACCGCGCCTACGCGCGCCTGACGCGCCGGCGCGTGCTGTTGCTCGCCGCGATCGCGCTGCTGATCGCCGGCTCGCTGCTGTTCGATCTGAGTTCCGGCCCGTCGGGGCTGCCGCTCTCGACCCTGCTGCACACGCTGTTCTCGCGCGCCGACGCCGATCCGGCCAACGTCGTGATCGTCTGGCAGATCCGCCTGCCGTACGCGGTGATGGCGCTGGTGGTGGGCGCGGCGCTCGGCCTGTCGGGCGCGGAGATGCAGACCATCCTCAACAATCCGCTGGCCAGCCCGTACACGCTCGGCGTGTCGGCGGCGGCGGCGTTCGGCGCGTCGCTGGCGATCGTGCTCGACCTGACGATCCCGCACGTGCCGCAAACCTGGCTGATCTCGGCCAACGCGTTCGTGTTCGCGTTCGGTTCGGCGATGGCGCTCGATCTGGTGGCGCGCTGGCGCGGCATGAGCACGTCCGGCGTGGTGCTGATGGGCATCGCGCTGGTGTTTTCGTTTCACGCGCTGGTCGAGCTGATGCAGTTCATCGCCTCGGCCGACGCGCTGCAGGGCCTGGTGTTCTGGACGCTCGGCTCGCTCGCGCGCGCCGACTGGCCGAAGATCGGCGTGCTCAGTGCGGCGCTCGCGATCGCGCTGCCGCTGGCGATGCGCAACGCCTGGGCGCTGACCGCGCTGCGGCTCGGCGAGGAGCGCGCGGCGAGCTTCGGCATCGACGTGCGCCGGCTGCGGCTCGGCACGCTGCTGCGGGTGGCGGTGCTGTCGGCGCTGGCGGTGTCGTTCGTCGGCACGATCGGCTTCGTCGGGCTGATCGCGCCGCACATCGCGCGCACGCTGCTCGGCGAGGATCACCGCTTCTACCTGCCGGGCAGCCTGCTGTGCGGCGCGCTGATGCTGTCGCTGGCCTCGATCGCCTCGAAGCTGATCGTGCCGGGCGTGCTGATTCCGGTCGGCATCGTCACGGCGCTGGTGGGGATTCCGCTGTTTCTCGCGATCGTGGTGCGGTCGCAGGGGGGCGCGCAATGAACGACCCGATGAACGGGCTGTCGATTCACGGCGTTGCGGTGCGCTACGGCCGCCGCGAGGTGCTGCGCGAGCTGTCGGCCGGGCCGCTGCCGCGCGGCATGATCACGGCGCTGCTCGGGCCGAACGGCAGCGGGAAATCGACGCTGCTGCGCGTGCTGGCCGGCCTGACCGCCGCCAGCGCCGGACGGCTGTCGCTCGATGGCGAGACATTGGCGCTGTCGGCGCGCAGCGCGCGCTCGCACAGCGTGGTGTATCTGCCGCAAACGCTGCCGGCCGGCGTGCGCCTGCAGGTGCTCGAATCGGTGCTGGTGGCGCGCCGCGCCGGGCGCGATCCGG
>NZ_JAAGPF010000381.1 GCF_017104645.1 Burkholderia sp. Ac-20379 | reverse complement strand
CGTGGCTGGTAGACGAACACGCGCTGCTGCGCCGCGTCGGCTCGCCGATCGCGTTTCCCGACGCATTCGACGGCCCGCGCCTCGCGCACGACCTGCGCGGCCTGCCGCCCGACGCCGTCGAGCGCGGCTACCGGCGCGCGCTGGAGACGGCCGCCGCGCTCGGCACGGGCTGGCTGGTGCCGATGGGCTTCGAGCGCGGCGTCGCCACGCCGCTGATGACGGCGCATCCGCCGCCGGCCGCGTCTCGCGACGCGTTCGAGCGCCCGCCGGTCGACCTGTCGCGGCCGATCGGCGACGCGCTGCTGATCGCGCTGAACCCCGAGCTCGACGCCACCGCCTCGGTCGATCCGGCCTGCCTGGCCGGCGTGCCGGGTGCGTTCACGCGCTTCGCGCCGCTGTCGGCCGGCCGCCGTGCCAAGGCCGCGCCGCTCGGGCCGATCGCGCTGATGCCCGGCGACGTGACGCTGCTGCGCGCTTCGCATGCGAAGCCGGTCAAGGCCGGCAAGGATGCCAAGGCAGACAGGGCCACTGGCCGCGCGCCGGACGACGATGCCGGCAAGACTGCGTCGAACGGCGAGGCCAACGCGGCCTCGCCCGATAACGCCGCTGCCGCCGGCCGCGGTCGCGCCCGCTCTGCCGCCCAGACCACCCTCGCTGCCGCGCTCGAAGCCGACCGCATTGCGATCGAACGCGTCGAACCGAGCGTGGACGGCGGCCGCTTCGCGGCCAAGCGCGTGGTGGGCGAGCAAGTGGAAGTGCGCGCGACGCTGATCGCCGACGGCCACGCCAAGCTCGGCGCGGCGGTCGCCTGGCGCGCCGCCGACGAAACCGAATGGCGCGAAGCGCCGCTCGCCCCGCTCGGCAACGACCGCTGGCGCGCCTGGATCCCGCTCGACCGGATCGGCCGTCATCTGTTCCGGATCCTCGCCTGGCGCGACGACTGGGGCTCGCTCGTGGTCGACATCGGCAAGAAGCACGCGGCCGGGCAGGACGTCGCGCTCGAATTGCAGGAAGCGCGTGCATTGCTGGCGAGCGCGCTCGATGCGGGCCCCGGCAGCAAGAGCGGCAAGAGCAAGGCTGCCAAGGGCGAGGCCAAACGCGACGCAAAGCCCGCGACCCAGTCTGCAACGAAGCTCGACGTCAAACCCGACCCGCAACTCGCGCCGCGCCCCACCGACGCCGCCCTGGCCGACGTCCGCCGCCTCGCCGATGAATTCGACGCGGCCGACGCCGCCGGCCAGCTCGCCCTCGTGCTGGCGGCACCGTCGGCGGCCATCTACGCGGCGCTCGGCCGCCGCACCGCGCTCACGCAGGATCCGGCCGTCTACCCGATCGAGGCGGAGCGGCGCGCCGCGCGCTTCAGCAGTTGGTACGAAATGTTCCCGCGCTCGGCCTCGGACGACGTGAACCGCCACGGCACGTTCGAGGACGTCGCGCGCCATCTGCCGCGCATCCGCGAGATGGGCTTCGACGTGCTGTATTTCCCGCCGATCCACCCGATCGGCCTGACCGCGCGCAAGGGCCGCAACAACAGCCTGCGCGCCGGCCCCGAGGACGTCGGCAGCCCCTATGCGATCGGCTCGCCGATCGGCGGCCACGACGAGGTGCATCCAAGCCTCGGCACGCTCGGTGCGTTTCGCACGCTGGTGAGCGAGGCGCACGCGCACGGCATCGAGATCGCGCTCGATTTCGCGGTGCAGTGCTCGCCCGATCACCCGTGGCTCGCGCGCCATCCGGGCTGGTTCGCGTGGCGGCCGGACGGCTCGCTGCGCTTCGCGGAGAATCCGCCGAAGCGCTATCAGGACATCGTCAACCCCGATTTCTACGCGTCCGACGCGATGCCCGAGCTGTGGACGGCACTGCGCGACGTGATCCTGCACTGGGTGGACGCGGGCGTGAAGCTGTTCCGCGTCGACAATCCGCACACCAAGCCGCTGCCGTTCTGGGCCTGGCTGATCGACGAGGTGCGCACGCGCCATCCGGACGTGGTGTTCCTCTCGGAAGCGTTCACGCGCCCGGCGATGATGTATCGGCTCGCCAAGCTCGGTTTCTCGCAGTCCTACACGTATTTCACGTGGCGCGAGACCAAGCACGAGCTGCGCGAGTATCTGACCGAGCTGGCCGACGGCCCCGCGCGCGATTTCTTCCGCCCGAACTTCTTCGTCAACACGCCCGACATCAACCCGCGTTACCTGCACCACGCGCCGCGCGCGCAGTTCGTGATCCGCGCAGCGCTGGCGGCGCTGCTGTCGGGCGTGTGGGGCATGTACAGCGGCTTCGAGATCGGCGAATCGGCCCCGCTGGCCGACGACGGCGAGGAATACCGCGACGCCGAGAAATACGAACTGCGCGCCCGCGACTGGAAGCAGCCGGGCCACCTGAGCGCCGAGATCGCGCTGCTGAACCGCGTGCGGCGCAGCAATCCGGCGCTGCAGACGCATCTCGGGATCCGCTTCCTCGATGCGCCGAACGATTCGGTGCTGGTGTTCCGCAAGGCCACGCCGAGCGGCGACAACGTGATCGTGGCCGCCGTCAGCCTCGATCCGTGGGCGCCGCAGGCCACCGATTTCATGCTCGACCCCGCGCTCTACGCAACCTGGGGCGTGCCCGAGGGCGCGGCGCTGCGCAGCGTCGATCTGGCCAGCGGCCACACCGGCCACTGGCACGGCGCCCGCCAATACGTGAACCTCGATCCGCACGCGCTGCCGTTCGCGATCTGGCGCATCGCGCCGGACGCCCCGCGCACACGCGGCGCAACGCCGGGCGATGCCGGCGAGGGAGACCGCCGATGATCCGCGAAGAACCGCTCGACCATCTGCAACGCGCCCCGTTCCAGCCGGCGGCCGGCGCCCCGCGGCGCAACGCGCGCCGCAGCGCCGCACGCTTTTCCGATCGCGGCGCGCTGACCGGCGATCCGCTCTGGTACAAGGACGCGATCATCTATCAGTTGCACGTGAAGTCGTTCTTCGATTCGAACGGCGACGGCATCGGCGATTTCCCGGGCCTGATCTCGAAGCTCGACTACATCGCCTCGCTCGGCGTGGACGCGCTGTGGCTGCTGCCGTTCTACCCGTCGCCGCGCCGCGACGACGGCTACGACATCGCCGATTACCGCAACGTCCATCCCGATTACGGCACGCTGGCCGATGTGCGGCGCTTCATCCGCGAGGCGCATGCGCGCGGCATCCGCGTGATCACCGAGCTGGTGATCAACCACACCTCGGATCAGCATCCGTGGTTCCAGCGCGCGCGCCAGGCGAAGCCCGGCTCGGTGCATCGCGATTACTACATGTGGTCGGACACGGACACCAAGTTCGCCGGCACGCGCATCATCTTCGTCGATACGGAACCGTCGAACTGGACCCACGATCCGGTGGCCGGCCAGTACTACTGGCACCGCTTCTACTCGCATCAGCCCGACCTGAATTTCGACAACCCGGCCGTGGTGCGCGAGGTGCTGCAGGTGATGCGCTTCTGGCTCGACCTCGGCATCGACGGGCTGCGGCTCGACGCGGTGCCGTATCTGGTCGCGCGCGAAGGCACCAGCAACGAGAACCTGCCGGAAACGCACGCGATCCTCAAGAAGATCCGTGCCGCGATCGACGCCGAGTATCCGAACCGGATGCTGCTGGCCGAGGCCAACCAGTGGCCCGAGGACGTTCAGGAGTACTTCGGCCGCGAGGACGAATGCCACATGGCGTTCCACTTCCCGCTGATGCCGCGCATCTACATGTCGATCGCGAGCGAGGATCGCTTCCCGATCATCGACATCATGCGGCAGACGCCCGAACTCGCGCCGAGCAGCCAGTGGGCCATTTTCCTTCGGAATCACGACGAACTGACGCTGGAGATGGTGACCGACGCCGAGCGCGACATGCTCTGGCAGACCTACGCGAGCGAGCGCCGCGCGCGCCTGAACCTCGGCATCCGCCGCCGCCTCGCGCCGCTGATGGAACGCGACCGGCGCCGCATCGAACTGATCAATTCGCTGCTGCTGTCGATGCCGGGCACGCCCGTGATCTATTACGGCGACGAGCTCGGGATGGGCGACAACATCCACCTGGGCGACCGCGACGGCGTGCGCACGCCGATGCAGTGGTCGGCCGACCGCAACGGCGGCTTCTCGCGCGCCGATCCCGAGCTGCTGGTGCTGCCGCCCGTGATGGGCGCGCTGTACGGCTACGACGCGATCAACGTGGAGGCGCAGTCGCGCGATCCGCATTCGCTGCTGAACTGGATGCGCCGCATCCTCGCCACGCGCCGCGCCACGCAGGTGTTCGGGCGCGGCACGCTGCGCTTCCTGCGCCCCGAGAACCGCAAGATCCTCGCCTATCTGCGCGAGCTGCCCGACGCCACGCCGGTGCTGTGCGTGGCGAACCTGTCGCGCGCGTCGCAGGCGGTCGAGCTAGACCTGTCGGAATTCGCTGGCAGCGTGCCGGTGGAAATGACCTCCGATTCGCCGTTCCCGGCGATCGGCGAGCTGCCGTATCTGCTGACGTTCCCGCCCTACGGCTTCCTGTGGTTCGCGCTGACGCCGCACGGCGCGGAGCCGGTGTGGCATCGCCCGCACGCCGAGCCGCTGCCCGAATACACCACGCTCGTGATGCGACGCGGCGACGTGCATCCGGCCGCGCCGCTGCTCGCGTCGCTCGAACCCGAGGTGCTGCCGCACTGGCTCGCACTGCGCCGCTGGTTCGCCGCGAAGGATCGCGCGCTCGGCGGCGCGCGCTTCGAATGCGTGACGCCGATCCCCGGCGAAACATTTCAGTATGCCGAAGTGGCGGCGCGCTCGGACGGCCGCGAGGAACGCTACGTGGTGCCGCTCGCGGCCGCCTGGGGCGACGAGACATCGCATCCGCTGTTCATGCGGCTCGCGCTGGCGCGCGTGCGGCGCGGCCCGACGGTGGGCTACCTGACCGACGCGTTCGCGCTGCCCGGCTTCGCGCACGGCGTGCTGCGCAAGCTGGCCCAGCGCGCCAGCGTGCCGCTCGCGAACGGCGGCACGCTGACGTTCTCGCCGGAACCGTCGCTCGAGGATTACCGCGAGACGCTCGGCGACGCCCCGGACATCCGCTGGCTCGCGGCCGAGCAGAGCAACAGCTCGCTCGTGATCGGCGAGACGCTGGTGCTGAAGCTGGTGCGGCGCGTGGCGGGCGGCATCCATCCCGAAGCCGAGATGAGCCGCTACCTGACGCGCGCCGGCTACCGCAACGCGCCGGCGCTGGTCGGCGAAGCGCTGCGCATGGGCGAGGACGGCACGCCGCACACGATCGCGATCGTGCAGGCCTTCGTCGAGAACCAGGGCGATGCGTGGACGCACTCGCTCGACTTCGTCAAGCGCGCGGTGAGCGATCTCGCGCTGACCGGCGCCGCCACACCGGAGGACGCCGACGCGGCGCTCGCCGACCCGGAGGCGCTCGATGCCTACGCCGATTTCGCCGGCGCGATCGGCACGCGGCTCGGCGAATTGCACGCCGTGCTGGCCGGGCCGAGCGACAACCCGGCGTTCGCGCCGGAGCGCGCCACGCCGGCCCATGTCGAGCGCTGGACCCGCGACGCCACGGCGATGGTCGAACGCGCGCTCGATCTGCTCGCACCGCGCCTCGACGAGCTCGACCCAACCGCGCGCGACGCCGCGCACACGCTGCTGGCCTCGCGCGACGCGCTGCTGGCGGCGCTGGCCGCCAGCGTGCCGCGCGGGCTGGACGCGATCTGCACGCGCATCCACGGCGATTTCCATCTCGGCCAGGTGCTCAACGTGAACGGCGACGCGATGCTGATCGATTTCGAGGGCGAACCAGCGCGCGCGCTGGACGCGCGCCGCGCCAAGTCGCATCCGCTGCGCGACGTGGCCGGGCTGCTGCGCTCGCTGTCGTATGCGAGCGCGGCCGCGCAATTCTCGATCGAGAAGGCGCCGCTGCCCACCGCCGACCTGAAGCGCACGCTGTTCGACCGCTTCGGCCAGGCCGCCGCCGACCGCTTCCTCGCGCACTACCGGCGCGCGATCCGCACCGCGCCCGAGCCGTTCGTCGCGCCCGCCGACGAGCACCGGCTGCTGATGCTGTTCCTGATCGAGAAGGCCGCCTATGAGATCGGCTACGAGGCCGCCAACCGCCCCGACTGGCTGCGCGTGCCGGTGCTCGGCCTGGCCGCGCTCGCCGCGCAACTGCTCGCTGCCCCTACCGATACGTCTTCCCCTGCCACCCCGCCCTCCGACGCGAAGGACGCCACATGAGCGAGATGTTGTTTGACCAGGCCGATATCGATGCACTGCTCGACGCGCGCCACCCCGACCCGTTCGCCTGCCTCGGCCCGCACCGGCTGGGCAACCGCCGCGTGGTGCGCGCGCTGCTGCCCGGCGCGCATCGCGTGCAGGCCGTGGCGCTCGATGGCGGGCGCGTGCTCGGCGAACTCGAA
>NZ_JAAGPF010000034.1 GCF_017104645.1 Burkholderia sp. Ac-20379 | reverse complement strand
CGCGCGGCTGGCCCGTCAGCGCCAGCAGCCGCGCCCGATTGGCCGCAACGGCCTCCGGATCGTCCCCGGCGCGAAAGCCGAGATTGAGGCCGCCCGGCGCATCGCCGCCGGCCGCCGACCAGCGTCCGTACGGCGCGGCGCTGACGCCGCCGTTACGCGTCGTCACCAGCGCGCGCACGCGCGGCGAGACGCGCCACCCCGGTTGCAGGCAATCGTCCCAGCTCAGTTCCGGCAGCATCGTGGTGGGCATGCGCATCAGTCCTCGTCGGGATCGTCGTAGACGTAGATGATCTCGCCGTCGTAATCGTCGTCTTCGTCATCGTCGTCGAAATCGGTGTCGTCGGCCCCGAAGCCGAGCGCGGCCATCAGCTCGACGATGTCGGCAGGCGGCTTGCAGCGCCACTGCATGTTGCGGCCGGTAACCGGATGCACGAGGCCGAGCTGCCATGCATGCAGCGCCTGGCGCGCGAAGTCGCCCGGCAGCGCGGCCACCGAGCGCTTGCCGCGCGCGTGGCCGTAAACGGGATCGCCGAGCAGCGGATGGCCGGTGGCCGCGCAATGCACGCGAATCTGGTGCGTGCGGCCGGTTTCGAGATCGCAGTGGATCGACGAGACGGGCTGGTTCTGCCACAGCACGGTTTCGGTGGTGCGGAAATGCGTGCGCGCCGGTTTGCCCGAGGCGCCCGTGACCACCGCCATGCGCGTGCGTTCGCGCGGATCGCGCCCGATCGGGGCGTCGATCGTGCCGCTCTCGCGCATGCGCCCCCACACCAGCGCGCGGTAGCGCCGCTTGACGGTGCGCGCCTGGAGCTGGCGGACGAGATCCGTTTGCGCGGCAAGCGTGCGCGCGACCACCATCAGGCCCGAGGTTTCCTTGTCGAGACGATGCACGATGCCGGCGCGCGGCAAGCCGGCCGCGGCGGGGCCGTAGCGGTGCAGCAGGCCGTTGAGCAGCGTGCCGCTCCAGTTGCCGGCGGCCGGATGCACGACGAGGCCCGCGGGCTTGTCGATCACCACCAGCGCATCGTCTTCGTAGACGATCGACAGCGGCACCGGCTCGGGCGTGAACGCGAGTTGCTCGGGCAGCAGATCGGGCACGAGCTCGATCGAGGCGCCGAGCGGCACCGGCTGGCGAACCTTGGCCGGCGCGCCGTCGACACGCACGCGCCCTGCCTCGATCCAGCTTTGCAGGCGGTTGCGGGAAAAGTCGGGGAACAGCTGCGCGAGCGCCTTGTCGAGGCGTTCGCCGGCAAGCGAGTCGGGCACCGTGACGACGCGCGGCGCGTCGTCGGCGGATGCGGAGGATGCTGGCGCGACAAGCACCTCGCCCGACAGGTCGTCGTCGAGCGAATCGCTCCCCGATACGTCGGACGGGGTGGAGCTTGGGCTATAATCGTCGCCATTTGCCGTGCCCGGCCGGGCACGGAACGAACTTGAACGGGTCATTTAGACTGGGTCACCGAGACTGAAAGCTTAGGACATGCGAGCCACACTCACCATGATGAATTCGACCAAACGCGTGGCAAAGCCTGTGGCCGCGTGGGTTACGCTGGCTGCGGCCGCCGCCCTGATTGCGGGCTGCCACGGCTTGCCGCAGAAGACCGACGAAACGGCGACCTGGTCGAACAACAAATTATACTCAGAGGCTCAGGATTCGCTGAACGGCCGCGACTGGGGCAAGTGCGCGAAGTACTTCGAAGCGCTGCAAGGCCGCGATCCGTTCGGCCATTTTGCGCAACAGGCGCAGATCAACGTAGCCTACTGCAACTGGAAGGACAACGAAGCCTCGGCAGCCGATCAGGCCGTCAACCGCTTCATCCAGCTGCACCCGGATCACCCGGACATCGCCTACGCGTATTACCTGAAGGGGATGATCCACTTCAACGACGATCTGGGCCTGTTCGGCCGCTTCTCGGGTCAGGACATGAGCGAGCGCGATCCGCAGGCGCTGCGCGAATCGTACGACGCGTTCAAGATCGTCGTCGACCGTTACCCGAAGAGCAAGTATGCGCCTGACGCCGCGGCACGCATGCGCTACATCGTCAACGCGCTGGCCTCGCACGAAGTGCACGCGGCCGATTACTACTACCGCCGCGGCGCCTACGTGGCCGCCATCAACCGTGCGCAGCTCGCGATCACGCAGTACAAGAACGCCCCGGCGATCGAAGACGCGCTGCACATCATGATGCTGTCGTACACGAAGCTGAACCAGCCGCAACTGGCCGACGATACCAAACGCGTGCTGGCCAGCACGTTCCCGGACAGCCCGTACATCACGGGCCATGCCCGCCCGGGCACCGCCAAGCGTGCGTGGTGGCAGTTCTGAACCTGCCCGCGCCCGCCCGCGAGCAGCGACAAAAAACCCGGCCAAGGCCGGGTTTTTTATTGACGGCGCGCCGCCGCGCCGCGCGAGGCAAGCGGCGCAACCGTCAGCGCAGGCCGCGCCCGCCTTCCTCGAAGAACTCGCGCACGATGTCGATCTCGCGCGTGCGCTTGAACGGCGGCAGGCTTTGCCAGATCCGGCGGCCGTAGGGCTTGTCGACGAGCCGCGTGTCGCAGATCATCAGCACGCCGCGATCGGTTTCGGCGCGGATCAGACGCCCCGCGCCCTGCTTCAGCGTGATCACCGCTTGCGGCAGCTGATGCACGGCGAACGGGCTCAAGCCCTTCTTGGTCAGCGCGTCGAGCCGTGCGGCCAGCACCGGATCGTCGGGCGGCGCGAACGGCAGCTTGTCGATCACGACCAGCGAAAGCGCATCGCCGCGCACGTCCACGCCTTCCCAGAAGCTCTGGCTACCCACCAGGATCGCATTGCCGTAGGCGCGGAAGCGGTCGAGCAATTCGGTACGGCTCGCATCGCCCTGCACGAGCAGCGGCAGGTTCCAGCCGCGCGCCTCGATCGTCTCGCGCAGCTTGGCGGCGATCCGCTCCACCGCGCGCAACGTGGTGCACAGCATGAACACGCCGCCGCCCGCCGCCTCGATGGCCGGCAGCGCGGCGTCGAACACGGCGTCGGTGAACATCGGCGAGGACGGCTGCGGCATATCGCGCGGCACGTACAGCAGCCCCTGCTGCGGGTAATCGAACGGGCTCGGCAGCGTCATCGAGCGGCGCGAGCTGAGGCCCATCTGCGCGGCATAGTGCGCGAAATCGCCGCGCACCGACAACGTGGCCGATGTGAAGATCCAGGCGCGCGGCACGCCGGCGCGCTGCTTGGCGAAGATCGGCGCGACCGACAGCGGCGTTTCGTGCAACTGCACGGTTTGCGAAAACACCTCGACCCAGCGCACCTTCTCGCCCGGATCGTCCTTCGGCTTCGCGTCGGCCGCTTCGCCGTCGCCCGTCTTGGCGGATTTGTCCTTGGCGGCCGATTGCGCAGCCACGGCCGCGGCCGCATCGGGCGCCACCCAGCCCGCCAGGATGCCTTGCAATTCGCGGGCGCGGCGCAGGCACGCGCCGATCGATTCGGCGCGCTCGGACTGGCTCGCCAGCGCCGACGCGAGCGCGTCGAGCGCGGCGTCGACATCGTCGAGCGCCCCGAACAGCGCGTGATCCTCGCCGAGCTGCGCGAGCGACATGCGCACGATGCCGGTATCGGCGAACGCGAGCCGCACGTCGCGCGCGGCGCGCTCCAGCGCGGCGCCGAGCTTGACCCACTCCACCGCGTCGCGGGCATGCGCCAAGCCCTCGACCACGCTGTCGCGCGCGAGTTCGAGGATCTGCGTGGTCGACAGGGTCTCGCCGAAGAACAGCGTGGCCGTTTCGGGCAACTGATGCGCCTCGTCGAAGATGATCGTGTTCGCGCTCGGCAGCAGCTCGACCATGCCGGTGTCGCGCAACATGATGTCGGCGAAGAACAGATGGTGATTGACCACCACCACATCGGCCTGCTGCGCCTCTCGGCGCGCCTGCATCACGAAGCATTCCTTGTACTGCGGGCAATCCTGGCCGAGGCAGTTGTCGCGCGTCGACGTGACCATCGACCAGACGGGTGCCGTCTCGGGCACGCTCGCGAGTTCGGCCTTGTCGCCGCTGCGCGTGATCTTCGCGAACCGGATGATTTCCTGCAGATAGGCAGTGTCCTGCCGCGTCGGCATCCGGCCGCTGTCGGCCGTGCGTTGCAGGTAGTAATGGCAGAGATAGTTCGAGCGGCCCTTCAGCATGGCGACCGTGACGGGCACGGCCAGCGTGTCGCGCACGGTCGGAATGTCGCGGGCGAACAACTGATCCTGCAAGTGCTTGGTGCCGGTCGAGACGATCACCTTGCCGCCCCAGAGCATGGCCGGAACGAGATAGGCGTAGGTCTTGCCGGTGCCGGTGCCGGCCTCGACGATCAGGGTATTGTCGGCGCTGTCGTCGGCTGCGGGCGTGCTGTCGCCGCGCGCGTCGTCGGCGGCGCCCTCGCCTTGCAGCTTGCGGGCCGGGCGCTTGCGCGCGTCGAAGATTTCGGGCTCGGGCAGCTTGCGCGCCGAGGCTTCCATGGCGGCGGCCACGGCGCGGGCCATGTCGATTTGCGACGCGCGCGGGCGGTAGCCATCGAGCGCGCGCGCGAACAGGCCGCCTTCGCCGAAGATGGCGTCGAGCTCGCCGACGCGTTTGCGGCTCGGCATCGCGAGCGGTTGAGCGGCCGACGCGCGCGACGCCGGCGCGGACGAATCGTCGCGTCGCGCGTCGGCGGGTGCTTCTAGCGGTGAATTCACGGCAAGCGGTTCCTCAGTTCCGGTGCCCGATGCGGCGCCGGCGCTTGCCAGGCCGCGATCAGGCTTGCTGATCCGGTTCGAGCTGCGATTGCAGCATGATGATCTTGTCCTTGGCCAGCAGCTTTTCCTTCTTCAGCCGGTGCAGCGCCAGGTCGTCGATGTCGGATCGGTTTTCCTTTAACTCGATCTCGCGGGACAGTTGGGTGTGTTGCTCCTGCAACGACACCAGTCGGTTACGCAACTCCTGCTTCAGCTCCGTTTGACGGGTTTGCATGCTCGCCTCCTTGAAAAGAACCGACGCATCGCAAGGGCCTGACCGTACCGCTCGCGATATGCCGGATTTGGCTGTCCGAACGAAATACCCACCCCCGTATGCGGCGCGACGACCTGTGACGCGCCTTATTGCTGTTGCTGCTGTTGTTGCTTTTCTTTGGCCTTCTGCGCGGCCTCGCGTTGCCGCGCCTCGACATCGGCCTTGTGCTGCGCGGCCTCGCGTTGCTTGTCGTCGAAACGCTCGACGTTCTGCGCGCGCTGTTGCGCATCCTGCGCCGCTTGGGCATGGGCCTGATCGAGCTTGCGCTGGAAATCGCCCTGCTTCTGGTCGTACGCCTGCTGGCTCGCCGCGTGCTGCGGCGCTTCGGCATCGCGCTGCGCGCGCTTGAGCGCGTTCTGTTGCTGCTTGTCCTGGTACGACGCCGCATTGGCCGTTTCGTTCGCGGCGCGCTGCGGCGCATCGGCCTGCTGCTGCGCGGCCTTCAACGCCTGCTGCTGATCGCGGCGCTGCGCACGCACGGCGCGCTGCTCGTCGTCGAGCGCAAGCTGCTGCTGGCTGATGCTCGAACGTTCGACTCGCATGTCGTCACGCGCTTTGATCAGACAATTGTTGACGAAGAACCGGCTGTAGCAGTCGTGCTGAGCGACGCCATAACGATAATTGTTTTCCGCCGTGCGCTGATTGAGCACTTTTTGGCGGGCATCGAAATCGTGATCCTGTGCCGCGGCAGCGGCATCGCCCGCGGCGGGCGCATCGGCCTGTGCGGCCGGCTCCGCTTGCGCGGAAGCAACGGACGACACGGCGCCGAGCGCGAGAGCCAGCGCGGCAAAAGAGAGTCGGGAGATTGGCAACGTCGTAGGAAAGCTGCGGGACATGGCGCAAATTCTAACACTGCGGGAAACCCCTCGCGGCGGCCCCCAAACGCATTTATGGCAAAATGCCCCGCTCCATTCACCTGCCCGGCCCGGTTCGCCGGCCACGGGCGTTCCAGCAGGCCGTAGACGCTCTCAAATCCCATGACGGAAACCGTAGCACTCAAGATCGTTCAGCGCATCGCCACCGAACTCTCGGTGCAACCGCGGCAGGTCGCGGCAGCCGTGCAACTCCTCGACGAAGGCTCCACCGTTCCGTTCATCTCGCGCTACCGCAAGGAAGTGACGGGCAATCTGGACGACACGCAACTGCGCAACCTCGAAGAGCGCCTGCTGTACCTGCGCGAACTCGAAGACCGCCGCGCGACGATCCTCGCCAGCATCGACGAACAGGGCAAGCTCAGCGACGAACTGCGCACCGCCATCGAAACCGCCGACAGCAAGCAGGTCCTGGAGGATCTGTACCTGCCCTACAAGCCGAAGCGCCGCACCCGTGCGCAGATCGCCCGCGAAGCCGGCCTCGAGCCGCTCGCGCTGGCCCTGCTCGCCGATCCGTCGCTCGACCCGCAAGCCGAAGCCGCCGCGTATGTGGACGCCGACAAGGGCGTCGCCGACATCAAGGCCGCGCTCGACGGCGCGCGCGACATTCTGTCCGAGCAATTCGGCGAAACGGCCGAGCTGCTCGGCAAGCTGCGCGACTACCTGCACAGCCAGGGCATCGTGTCGTCGGCCGTCGTGGAAGGCAAGGAAAACGAGGAAGGCGAGAAATTCCGCGATTACTACGACTACTCGGAAACGATCAAGACCGTGCCGTCGCACCGCGCGCTCGCGCTGTTCCGCGGCCGCAATGCCGGCGTGCTGACCGTCAAGCTTGGCCTCGGCGAGGAACTCGACGCGCAGGTGCCGCATCCGGGCGAGGCGATGATCGCGCGCCATTTCGGCATCGCGAACCAGAACCGGCCGGCCGATAAATGGCTGTCGGACGCGTGCCGCTGGTGCTGGCGCGTCAAGGTGCAGCCGCACCTCGAATCCGAATTGCTGACGCAACTGCGCGAGGACGCCGAAAGCGAGGCGATCCGCGTGTTCGCACGCAACCTGAAGGATCTGCTGCTGGCCGCGCCGGCCGGCCCGAAGGCCGTGATCGGCCTCGATCCGGGCCTGCGCACGGGCGTGAAGGTGGCCGTGGTCGATCGCACCGGCAAGCTGCTGGCGACCGACACGATCTACCCGCACGAACCGCGCCGCGACTGGGACGGCTCGCTGGCCCGCCTCGCGCGCATCGCCGCCGCGACGCAAGCCGAGCTGATCAGCATCGGCAACGGCACGGCCTCGCGCGAAACCGACAAGCTCGCCAGCGAGCTGATCGCCAAGCACCCCGAATTGAAGCTGCAGAAGATCGTCGTATCGGAAGCGGGCGCATCGGTGTATTCGGCGTCGGAGACGGCCGCCAAGGAATTCCCCGATCTCGACGTCACGCTGCGCGGCGCCGTGTCGATCGCGCGCCGCCTGCAGGATCCGCTCGCCGAGCTCGTCAAGATCGAGCCGAAGGCGATCGGCGTCGGCCAGTATCAGCACGACGTGAACCAGCGCGAGCTGGCGCGCTCGCTCGACGCGGTGGTCGAGGATTGCGTGAACGCGGTCGGGGTGGACGCCAACACGGCGTCGGCCGCCCTGCTGTCGCGCGTCTCGGGCCTGAACGCCACGCTGGCGCGCAACATCGTCGATTTTCGCGATGCGAACGGCCCGTTCCCGTCGCGCGAGCATCTGCGCAAGGTGCCGCGTCTCGGCGACAAGACGTTCGAACAAGCCGCCGGCTTCCTGCGCATCAACGGCGGCGAGAATCCGCTCGATCGCTCGTCGGTCCACCCGGAAGCGTATCCGGTGGTGGAACGCATGCTCGCCAAGATCAGCAAGCGCATCGACGACGTGCTCGGCAACCGCGACGCGCTGTCGGGGCTCGCGCCCACCGAGTTCGTCGACGATCGTTTCGGTCTGCCGACGGTGCGCGACATTCTGTCCGAGCTTGAAAAGCCGGGCCGCGATCCGCGCCCCGAGTTCAAGACGGCCACCTTCCGCGACGGCGTCGAAAAGGTGTCGGACCTGATGCCGGGCATGACGCTCGAAGGCGTGGTGACCAACGTGGCCGCGTTCGGCGCGTTCGTCGACATCGGCGTTCACCAGGATGGTCTGGTGCACGTCTCGGCCATGTCGACCAAGTTCATCAAGGATCCGCACGAAGTCGTCAAGGCGGGCCAGGTGGTCAAGGTCAAGGTGCTCGAAGTCGACGTGAAGCGGCAGCGGATCGCGCTGACGATGCGCCTGAACGACGAGCCGGGCGTGGCCACCAGCGGCAGCCGCGGCGGCGCATCGAGCGGCGATCGCAACAACGGGCCGCGCGGCGGCGCAGGCGGTCGCCCGCAGCAGCGTTCGCGCGATGCGGAGCCGGCAGGCGCGATGGCCGCGGCGTTCGCGAAGCTCAAGCGCTGACGACACGAGGCGCTGAAGCCGCGCCGCCATACGCAAGCTCGAAAACCCGCATCGCTCGATGCGGGTTTTTTTATATCCGGCTCGGCGCGCCCAACGAAAAAGCCGCGCAATGCGCGGCTTTTTCGCAGGCGATGCGGGCGTTGCCCGCGGGGCCGATCAGATCTCGATCTTGGTTCCCAGCTCCACCACCCGGTTGGCCGGAATCGCGAAGAAATCGGTCGGCTTCGCGGCGTTCTGGTGCATCCAGGCGAACACGCGCTCGCGCCACAGCGACATGCCGGGCAGATGCGTCGGCACCACGGTTTCGCGCGCCAGGAAGAACGACGTATCCATCAGTTCGAACGACATATCGTGCTTGCGGCCGATATCTTCCAGCACGGCCTTCACGTCGGGCGTTTCGTTGAAGCCGTATTCGGCCTTGACGATATAGAGCCCGCCGCCCGCCTCCTGCACCGTCATGCGCTCGTCGTCGCGCACGTACGGGATGTCGCGCGTCACGAACGTGAGAAACAGCGTGCGCTCGTGCAGGACCTTGTTGTGCTTGAGGTTGTGCAGCAGGCTGACCGGCACGAGCCGATCGTTGCCCGTCAGGTAGATCGCTGTGCCCGACACGCGATGCGGCGGGTGAGCCAGCAGGCCCTGCAGGAACGGCGCGAGCGGGATACCGTCGGCGGCCGTGCGCTCCTTGACGATGTGACGGCCCTTGTACCAGGTCGTCAGCAGGAAGAACAGCAAGGCGCCGATCGCGAGCGGCAGATAGCCGCCCTGCGCCACCTTCAGCAGGTTCGCGCCGAAGAAGCCGAGGTCGATGATCAAGAAGATGCCGATGATGCCGGCCACCAGGAAGCGGTTCCACTTCCAGACGTTGATCATGACCACGCAGGCGAGGATCGTCGTGATGACCATCGTGGCGGTCACGGCGATACCGTATGCGGCCGCCAGATTGTCGGACGACTTGAAGCCGATCACGATGCAGACGATCACGACCAGCAGCAGCCAGTTCACGACCGGCACGTAGATCTGGCCGATCGCCAGATCGGACGTGTGCAGCACCTTCATGCGCGGCACGTAGCCGAGCTGGATGGCCTGGCTCGTCAGCGAGTAGGCGCCCGAGATCACGGCCTGCGAGGCGATCACGGTGGCCACCGTGGACAGCACGACGAGCGGCAGCAGCGCCCAGTCGGGCGCCAGCAGGAAGAACGGGTTTTCGATCGCCTTCGGGTTCTGCATCAGCAGCGCGCCCTGACCGAAATAGTTGAGCACCAGCGACGGCATCACGAGCCCGTAGCCGGCCAGGCGGATCGGCTTCACGCCGAAGTGGCCCATGTCGGCGTAGAGCGCTTCGGCGCCGGTCAGCACCAGCACCACCGAGCCAAGCACCACGTAGGCTTGCAGCACGTGGTCGGCCATGAACGAGAAGGCGTAGTACGGATTGATCGCCGCGATCACCATCGGCACGCGCGCGATGTGATAAACGCCGAGCACGGCCAGCGTGATGAACCAGAGCACCATGATCGGCCCGAACAGCTTGCCGACCGTCGCCGTGCCGTGGCGCTGGATCCAGAACAGCGCGATCAGGATGACGACCGTGATCGGCAGCACCATGTGGGTCAACTGCGGCGCGGCGATCTCCAGGCCTTCCACGGCCGACATCACCGAGATCGCCGGCGTGATGACCGCGTCGCCGTAGAACATGCAGGCGCCGAAGATGCCGAGCGCCATCAGCACCTTGGTCAGATGCCGGCGCGATTCGACCGAGCGCAGCGCCAGCGCCATCAGCGCGAACGCGCCGCCTTCGCCGTTGTTGTCGGCGCGCATCACGAACATCAGGTACTTGATGCCGACGACGAGCATGATCGCCCAGAACAGCAGCGAGATGACGCCGAGGATCGAGCCTTGCGTGAGTGGAATGCCGTGAGCCGGGCTGAACGCCTCGCGCAGCGAATAGAGCGGGCTGGTGCCGATATCGCCGAACACCACACCGATCGCCGCGACGGCGAGAGCCTGCAGGGAGGTTTTGTGCGTGTTCGATTGGTTCGTGTCGGTCATGGAAGCGTAACGTTCCGTTCTGGGGTCGGAAAAACGAGCGCTATTCTAGACTGCTCGCGTCGCCATGCCATCACGCGGTGTTGCCGTGAAGCGACGAGGGCGAACCAGTGTAGCATGCGGCCCCGATTAAGCGGACAGCGGGCCGGACGCGGCCCGAAATGCAATCGGCGCCCGCAGGCGCCGATTGCGAATGCCTTGCGAATGTCTCGAAGGCCTTGTTATTGCTGCGGCGTGCCGTCGTCGCGCAATGCGCGGCCGCGCTTCGTCCACGCCACGAGGTTATGCGGACGCAACGTGTCCCACTCCTCGAACGGCTGATGAATCCACGGGTTCGTCTCGAGATGCTGGACGAAGTAATCGGGCTTCACCTTCGAACACGCCTTGTACCAGAGCACGGCAGAGCGCACGGCCGTGACCGACGGGTAGCGCTCCTTCAAATGCTGCTGCACGCGCGCCAGCGTGACGCCCGAATCGACGAGATCGTCGACCAGCAGCACGTTGCCGGCGAGATTGCCGCGCGTCATCGTGATGTACTGCGCGATGTCGAGATCGCCCTGCTGCGTGCCGGCCGCTTCGCGGTACGAACTCGTCGCGAGGATCGCGAGCGGCAGATCGTAGATGCGCGACAGTTGATCGCCAACACGAAGGCCGCCGCGCGCGAGGCACAGAATCTGATCGAACTTCCAGCCCGATTCGTGCACCGCGAGCGCCAGCAGTTCGACGAGACGGTGATACTCGTCCCAGCCGACCCACAGGTTCCGGTCGTCATTGCGCGGATCGGACATCTCGATCGGCGCGCCGTGATGATTCGTTGCTTGCGTCATCGTTCGGCCAGGCCTCAGACCTTGAACGGGTGACGCAGCAGGATCGTTTCGTCGCGATCCGGGCCGGTCGACACCATGTCGATCGGCACGCCGGCCACTTCCTGCACGCGCGTCAGGTAGGCACGCGCCGTAGCGGGCAGCGCATCCCACGTGTTGATGCCGACCGTGCTTTCCTTCCAGCCTGGGAAGGTTTCGTAGACGGGTTCGCAGCGTGCGACATCGGCCGCGCCGCGCGGCAGCAGATCGACATCCTTGCCGTCGATCTTGTAGCCGACGCAGAGGTGCACTTCGTCGAGGCCGTCGAGCACGTCGAGCTTCGTCATGCAGAGGCCCGACACGCCGTTGATCTGGATCGAGCGGCGCAGCGCGGCGGCGTCGAGCCAGCCGGTACGGCGCGGACGGCCGGTGACCGAGCCGAATTCCTTGCCGACGTTGGCGAGCGTCACGCCGATCTGGCTCTGGCGAGCGGGATTGTCCGCATCGTACAGTTCGCTCGGGAACGGGCCGGCGCCGACGCGCGTGCAATAGGCCTTCGTGATGCCGAGGATGTAGTTGAGCTTTTGCGGGCCGACGCCCGCGCCTGCCGCGGCCGCACCGGCCACGCAGTTGCTCGACGTGACGAACGGATAGGTGCCGTGATCGATGTCGAGCAGCGTGCCTTGCGCGCCTTCGAACAACAGGTTCTGGCCTTCATGGTTCGCGTCGTACAGGCGGCGCGAGACGTCCGTCACCATCGGCTTCAGGCGATCGGCGTAGCCGAGCATCGTGTCGAGCGTGGCCTGGAAATCGACGGCCGCGCCACCCAGGTACTGGGTCAGCACGAAGTTGTGGAAATCGAGGTTTTCGCGCAGACGATCGGCGAAGGTCTTGGCGTCGAACAGATCCTGCACGCGCAGCGCGCGGCGGCCGACCTTGTCTTCGTACGCCGGGCCGATGCCGCGGCCCGTGGTGCCGATCTTGTCGGCGCCGCGGCGTGCTTCGCGCGCCTGGTCGATCGCGACGTGGTACGGGAGGATCAGCGTGGCGGCTTCGGAGATGAACAGGCGCGACTGAACGTCGAGGCCCGCTTCTTCCAGCTCGCCGATTTCCTTGAACAGCGCTTCGGGCGACAGCACGACGCCGTTGCCGATGTAGCAGGCGACGCCTGCGCGCATGATGCCGGACGGGATGAGGCGCAAGATGGTTTTCTTGCCGCCGATGATCAGGGTGTGGCCGGCATTGTGACCGCCCTGGAAACGCACGACGCCGTGAGCGTGGTCCGTCAGCCAGTCGACGATCTTGCCCTTGCCTTCATCACCCCACTGGGTTCCCACGACGACGACATTGCGCCCGGGAGTCACATTCACTGCGCTGGCAGACATGTTGATTCGTTAGCTGGTTAAAAACGTATTCTACCTAGGTTCGGCGCGGGTTCCGAATTTTTCCGTTTCGCGTCAACGATATGGGCTCCGGAACAACCGCACCGCCGATATTTCAGCGGGGTTCGACGACCCACGCGCCGCCGCGCTCGACCAGTGCCCGGTCGCACGCGAACTCGTCGAGCACGTGATCGTGCCCCGGCAACGCCTGGATCACGACCTCGCCCGCATCGCGCAGCGCACCGACCGCCACGCGCAACGCGTCGTCCTGGCGCCACGGCGCGAGGATCGCCGTGCCGCGCGCCTCGATCGGCGAAATCCGTGCGATTTCGCGCAGATCGAGCGAGAAGCCGGTGGCCGGACGCGCACGCCCGTAAGCCTGGCCCACGTGGTCGTAACGGCCGCCGCGCGCGACCGCGTTCGGCACGCCGTCGACATAGGCCGAGAACATCGCGCCGCTGTGGTACGCATAGCCGCGCAGATCGGCCAGGTCGATCGCGACCTCGGCGCCCTGCACCTGCGCCGCGAGCTGCGCCAGATCGTCGAGCGCGCGCGTGATTTCGGGCAGCGCCGGCAACTGGCGGCGCGCTTCGTCGATCACCGACGCGTCGCCATACAGATGCGGCAGCGAACGCAGCGCGGCACGCGTATCCGGCCCCAGATCCTCGGTCAGTTCGTTGATCAGCGGCACATCCTTGCCGGCCAGCGCGCCGTACAGCAACTCGCCGCGCGACGCGGCCACGGCGTCGCGCGCGAACAAGGCGTTGAGCACGCCGGCGTGGCACAGATCGAGACGGATCGTGCCGATGCCCGTCAGGCGCAGCGCGTCGAGCATCAGTTGCTGCACTTCGAGATCGGCCTCGAGGCCGGCGTGACCGTACAGTTCGGCGCCGATCTGGATCTGCTCGCGCGTGGCGTGCAGGCCGCGCGGGCGCGTATGCAGCACGTTGCCTGCGTAGCAGAGCCGCGTCACGCCCTGGCGGTTCAGCAGGTGCGCGTCGATTCGCGCGACCTGCGGCGTCATGTCGGCGCGCACGCCGAGCGTGCGGCCCGACAGCTCGTCGACGAGCTTGAACGTACGCAGATTCAGATCGTTGCCGCCGCCGGTCAGCAGCGACTCGAGATACTCGAGCAAGGGCGGCATCACCATCTCGTAGCCATACGAACGGAAGCGGTCGAGCAGCCTGCGACGCAGCTCCTCGATCTTGCGCGCTTCCGACGGCAGCACGTCGGCGATATTCTCGGGAAGTAACCAGGTCGACATCGTTACGGTCCTACGACAGGAAACAGCGGCGCGACGAGCGCGCCGGATTTTGGAATCGGTGGGTGCCTGCGCCACGCGGATCGGCAGGCGCCATGACGGCGCCGGCAAGACGGTTCGGGCAGGAACCGCGCCCTCCGGGGCGGGCAAAAACAGGCGAAAACGGGCCGGATCGACGGCCGTGAAATCAGGTCGCGAAGACGAGCAGCACGAGGCCGAGCACCATCACGATCAGGCCGCCGATCCGGATATGATGCGGCGGCCGCTCCGCTATTCTACGAAACGTATCGCGCCACGCGGTCGGAAACACGAACGGGAAGGCGCCTTCGACGATCAGCATCAGCGCGAGCGCGAGCAACAACGAACCGGCAAGATCCATGCGGTATCGATGGCGCCGCACGCGGCGGCGCCCCTTCTCAGCGTCAGTGTTTGCGGGGAGCGGGAGCCGGCGTCGCGGCGCTGCCGCCCGTCGGACTGCGCATGAAACGGAAGAACTCGCTGTCCGGGTCGACGACGATCACGTCGTTGGCATGGAACGTGTTCCGGTATGCCTGCAGGCTGGCATAGAACTGATAGAACTGCGGATCGCGGCCGAACGCATCGCCGGCGATCGACGCGGCCTTCGCATCGCCCTCGCCCTTGATCGACTGCGCCGATTGATAGCCATCGGCCAGGATCTGCTGCTGCTGGCGCATCGCGTCGGCCTTGATCTGCTCGGCGTTCGCGGCGCCTTCGGCGCGCTGCGTGTCGGCGCGTTCGCGCTCGGCGGCCGACATGCGGCGATAGGCGGCTTCCGACGCCGCGGCCGGCAGATCCACGCGCAGCAGCGACACATCGACGATCTCGACGCCGTAAGGCGCCACGGCAGCCTGCAGCGAGGCCTTCGCCTCGTCGGCGATGGCCTGCTGCGAGCGGATCGCATCGGTGAGCGTGCGTGTGGAAAACGCCTGCGTCAGCGCGCCCTTCAGCGACGAGAGCAGCGGATCGACCACGTCGCGCGAACCGGCGTCGGTCTTCGCGTAGTACTTGAGCGGATCGGTGATGCGATACCGCACGGCCGGGCTGACCAGCACGTCCTGCTTGTCCGAGGTCGTGCAGCTTTGCGCGTCGGCCCATTCGAGCGTCTGCAGGCGCGTGTCGACCAGCGCCGCGGTTTGCAGCGGCGGCGGCAGCTTCACGTGCAGCCCCGGGCCGAGCAAGGTGGGTTCGCCCTCGCCGCGTGCGGACAGCACGGCCGCGTGACGCGGATCGACGACGAACACGGTGGACGACGCGGCAAACGCGACGACGACGAGCGCAATGACGAGCGCGATGATTCGATTCATGTCTGGCGCTCCCCGTTACTGCAAATCGTCTTCGCGCGACCGGCTGCGGAACCCTTCGCGCGATCGCAGCGAATCGTTGCCGGCCGAGGCGCTGGCGGCGCGGGCCGCGCTCGCGGGTGCCGTGGCGGAGACGGCGGCGGACGTACCGGCCAGCGACGCGGCATTGGCCGCGCCGGCTGCCGTGCCCGCATCGGATGCACCGGCGGCCGCCGCCGCCGAAGCCGGCGACGCACCGCTGGCGGCAGCCGCTTCGGCCGCCCGCTGACGCTGTTGTTCGACGATCTTGTCGATCGGCAGATAGACGAGGCTGTTGCCCGACTTGTTGCCGACGTAGACCTTGGTCGCCTTCGAATAGATTTCCTGCATGGTGTCGAGATACATGCGCTCGCGCACCACGGCCGGCGCCTTCTCGTACTGCGCGTAGACCTGCTTGTAGCGATCCGCGTCGCCCTGCGCCTGCGTGACCACACGATCGGCATAGGCCCGGGCCTCGTCGACCAGCTTGGCCGCATCGCCGCGCGCGCGCGGCAGCAGATCGTCGGCATAGGCTTGCGCGGCGTTCTTGGCGGTTTCGCTCGCCTGGCGCGCCTTCGCCACTTCGTCGACGGCCGATTGCACCTGCTCCGGCAACTGCGCGGCCTGGATCACGACGCCGGTGACGACCAAGCCCGTCTGGTCGCGGTCGAGATCGTGCTGGATCTGGGTGGTCAGTTGCTCGCGCAGCGCATCGCGATCGACGCCGATCACGTCGCTGGCCGCTTCCGCGCCGACCAGGCGGCGGATCGCGGCCTGCGCCGACTGGCGCACGGCAAGCTCGGGATCGGCCGCGCGGAACAGATAATCGGATGCCGAACGGATTCGGTACTGGACGATGAAGCGCACGTCGACGATGCCGCCATCGCGCGTCAGCATCGACGCATCCTTGACGTTGGCGACGCGCACCACGTTGTTGCGGCCGATTTCGGTGGAGTGCACCTGCGCCGTATCGACGATTTCGTGCGATTCGAACGGATACGGCAAGCGCCAGTGAACACCCTGGCCGACCGTGCCGCGGTACTCGCCGAACTTCAGCACGACGCCCGTCTGGCCGTCCGGCACCATGAAGATGCCGCTGCCCGCATACACCGCGACCAGCACGCCGATGACGATGCCGACGCCCACCCGCGCCGCGCGCCCGTTGTCGGGACGCATGCCGCGATTGCCACCACCCTTGCCGCCGAACAGGCCCGACAGGCGGCGATTGAAATTGCGCCACATTTCGTCGAGATCGGGGGGGCCGTCGCCGTCGCGATCGGGTTGCGGGCGTTTCGGTTCGTTCTTGCGGGACTTGTCGCCATTGCCTTCGCCACGCCCCCAGCGGGGGTCGTTGATCGACAGCATCGGGCGCTTGCGCAGCCAGGAACTCCGCTCGTTGTAATCGTTCACCTGAGTTTGTTCACCAGATTGGGTGCGACTGACCGGCTGGCGCCGGCTAGTGCCCGTGTTCGGAAACCGTGTGGTCGTCGTGCGGTTCGTTCAGCCCGTTGCTGTCGAACCGGATGTCGCGCTCGGGCAGCGCCGTGCCGGCAAGCGCATCGCTGGTCGCGATTTCGGCAATGGCGGCGCGCAGCGTATCGAGTCCCTGGCCGGTGCGCGCGCTCAAAAAGACGCGCGAAATATTACCATATTCGTCACGCTCGACCGCGTCGCCGCGGGCCGCGAGTTCAGGCACCGCGTCGATCTTGTTGAATACCAGCACCTGCCGGATCGAATCGGCGCCGATCTCGTGCAGCACGTCATTCACCTGCTCGATTTGTTCGAGACGCACGGCGCTCGACGCATCGACGACATGCAGCAGCAGATCGGCATGAATCGTTTCTTCGAGCGTCGCACGAAATGCCGCGACCAGTTGGTGCGGTAGCTCACGGATGAAGCCGACCGTATCGGACACGACGATCTGCCCGACCTCGTCGCCGAGATACACGCGGCGCGAGGTGGTGTCGAGCGTGGCGAACAACTGGTCGGCCGCATAGGCCTGCGCTTTCGTCAGCGCATTGAACAGCGTGGATTTGCCCGCGTTCGTATAGCCCACCAGCGACACCGAGATCGTGCGATTGCGCTCGCGCTGGCGCCGCTGCGTGTTGTGCTGGCGGCGCAGCTTGTCGAGCCGCGTCTTCAGCATCTTGATGCGCTCGCCGATCAGCCGGCGGTCGGTTTCGAGCTGCGTTTCACCGGGGCCGCGCAGGCCGATACCGCCCTTCTGGCGTTCGAGGTGGGTCCAGGCGCGGATCAGCCGCGTGGACAGGTACTGCAACTGCGCCAGCTCGACCTGCAGCTTGCCTTCGTGGCTGCGGGCGCGCTGCGCGAAAATATCGAGAATCAGGCTCGTGCGATCGACCACGCGGCGGTTCAGCGTGCGTTCGAGATTGCGCTGCTGCGCAGGGGCGAGCGGGTGATTGAAGATGACGATGTCGACGCCGTTGGCATCGCATGCAAGGCGCAGTTCTTCGGCCTTGCCGCTGCCGATGAACATGGCGGCATCGGGGCTGGAACGCTTGCCGGTCAGGGTGACCGCGGGGCGTGCGCCCGCGCTGGAAGCGAGCAGACTGAGTTCTTCGAGGCTGGCTTCGAAATCGGTCTTGCCGAAATCGATGCCGACTAACGCGGCGTTGATCAAATTATCGGGTGTCAAAGTAAGGCGGCTGGCGTGAATCGCCGGCGGCGAGCGACGCCAGCCGCGGCATTCGGGTTAGGAGGCAGCGCCTTCCGCGTCCGGGTGGAAATTCACCGGGCGCGCCGGCACGACCGTCGAGATAGCGTGCTTGTAAACCATCTGGGTAACCGTGTTACGGAGCAACACGACGTACTGGTCGAACGATTCGATGTTCCCTTGCAGCTTGATGCCGTTGACGAGGTAAATCGACACCGGCACATGCTCCTTACGCAGTGCGTTCAAAAACGGGTCTTGTAACAATTGCCCTTTGTTGCTCATGGCTTACTCCATCTTTTTTGCAGGTTGATCTTGTAAATTGTCGGCGAAGAAAAAGAGATCCGCCGTCAATCGCTACACTATAGCCGATTTCGTTGCCCCTGCTCGGGAGCCGGCCGTTCGGTCTAATCCCCTCAACCCTTGTCCGTATAAGGGTTCGTCGAGGATCGGAACTCTATCCGCAATGGAGTGCCGGTCAGCTCGAAAGTTTCCCGGAAACGATTTTCGAGGTAGCGCCGGTAGGTGTCCGTGATCGCGTCGAGCGCGTTGCCGTGCACCACGATGATCGGCGGATTCTGGCCGCCCTGGTGGGCGTAGCGCAGCTTCGGCCGCACCGGGCCGCGACGGCGCGGCTGCTGAAACTCGACGGCCTCGATCAGCGCACGCGTGAGCTTCGGCGTCGGCAGCTTCTTCATGGCCGCGGCGTAGGCGTCGTCGACCGAGCGCAGCAGCGGGCCGATACCGGTTTTCTCGGTCGCCGAAATGAAATGGAATTTCGCGAATTCGAGGAATTTCAGCTTGCGGGTCAGATCCGCCTTGGTGCGCTCCCGCGTGTGGGAATCGAGCCCGTCCCACTTGTTCACGCCAACCACCAGCGCGCGGCCCTGCTCCACCACGAAGCCCGCGATGTGGGCGTCCTGATCGGAAATGTCCTGGTGCGCATCCAGCAGAAGAATGACGACGTTCGCGTCCGAGATCGACTGCAGCGTCTTCACCACCGAGAACTTCTCGATCGCCTCGAACACCTTGCCGCGGCGGCGCAGGCCGGCCGTGTCGATCAGCGTGTAGGGCTTGCCGTTGCGCTCGAAATCGACATAGATCGAATCACGCGTGGTGCCCGGCATGTCGAACGCGATCACGCGATCCTCGCCGATCAGCGTATTGACGAGCGTCGATTTGCCGACGTTCGGGCGGCCGACGATCGCAATCTTCACGCCGCGCGTCTGGGCCGCGTCGTCCGATTCCTCGGGCTGACCCGCGTAGGCGACGTCGAGCGCCTCGTTGATCATGTCGTGCACGCCGTCGCCGTGCGCGGCCGAGATCGCGCGCGGGTCGCCCAGGCCGAGCTCGTAGAAATCGCTGGCGACCGCCGTGTACTTCATCCCCTCGGCCTTGTTGACGACCAGGAAGATCGGCCGGCCCGTCTTGCGCAGATAGTCGGCGATCGCCTTGTCCTGCGGCGCCAAGCCGTTGCGGCCGTCGACGATGAACACGATGATGTCAGCTTCGGCAACGGCCTGGCGCGTCTGGCGCGCCATTTCGTAAAGGATCCCGTCCTTGGCGACCGGCTCGAAACCGCCCGTGTCGACCACGAGATACGGGCGCTCGCCTCCCACCCGCCCTTCGCCGTAATGGCGATCGCGGGTGAGGCCCGGCAGGTCGGCGACGAGTGCGTCGCGCGAGCGGGTCAGCCGGTTGAACAGCGTGGATTTCCCCACATTGGGGCGCCCGACGAGGGCAATGACCGGTTTCATCTGATGTCGTTTACGGTATTACGCAGGAGCGGGACGCCTGCCGCGCGGAAAACCGGCTGCGGCGGGTGGCTGCGTTGAATGAAAATTAGCACGAATTCCGCGCCGCAACGGGCGCGCGCGTGCGACTCGCGCGACGCGCGAACTCGGCGGCTGACCGCCGGGGCAGCGCGCCGGACCCGCCCGCTCGGGAGCGCCGGCGGCAATTGCCGCACAAAAAAACACGCGCGGCCCGCGCCCTGAGGCGCCGGACCGCGCAATTCCAGCCGATCGATCAGCGCGGGCGGAAGCCGTAGACTTCGCCGTCATGCGTCTGCACGACGAGCGTATCGCCGGCCAGCACCGGCGCTGCCGTGATCGCGCTGCCGTCCGTCTTCATGCGTGCGACGAACGTACCGTCGTCGCGGGACAGGAAGTGGACAAAACCCTTGTAATCGCCCATCACGACGGCGCGGCCCAGCAGATAGGGCACGCCGACGTCGCGGCTCTTGAGCTGATCGTTGCGCCAGAGCTGCTTGCCCGACGCCACGTCGTAGGCGGTCACGACCGACCAATCGTCGCCCCCGGCCACCACGGTGTCGTCCTGCGCGACGCCGCTGCGGCTCGAGAACGATTTTTCCCACAGCGGGCGGCCCGAATTCGCATCGAAGCAGCCGATCTGGCCCTGGAACGTGACGGCGCAGGTTTGCGCGCCGACCAGCGTGGGCGGGCCGCTCACGTCGTTGATGCGCTCGACTTCGGTCACGCCCTTCGGGTAGGACACCGGCGTTTGCCAATAGGCCTCGCCCGTCTGCAGGTTGATCGCCACCAGGCCGCCGCCCGGGAACCCGGCCAGCACCGCAGCGTCGCCCGCGAACGTCATGCCGGCCGAAACGCGCAGGTTCAGCGGCACCGCACGGCTGCGGTACACCCACTTCTGCTCGCCCGTTTGCGCGGCGAATGCAATCACCTGGCCGTCGATCGTACGCACGATCACGAGACCATTGCCGACCAGCGGCGGCGAGAAGATCTCGCCCTGCACGTTGGTTTGCCACAGCTGCTTGCCGTCCGCGCCGAGCACGAACACGCCGCCCTTGAGCGCGCCGACCGCCGTCAGGTTGCCGTCGCTGCCCACGCCGGCCGACAGGTCCGAATGCAGCTTGGTGTGCCAGACGGTCTGGCCGGTCTTGGCATCGATCTTCTCGACCGAGCCGTTCGCTCCGGCCACGAACACCGCATCGCCAACCGCGACCGGCGAGAACGAGTAGCGCCCGCCCTTGCCCACGCTCGTCTTCCATGCCTGCGTCACGTTGAGCACGGGCTTGATCTCGGTGAGCGGCGTCGGCACGCGGCGCGCATCCTTGGTGGACGAGCACGCCGCCAGCGCGAGGACGGCAACTGCGCAGGCGATCGGAAGAACCTTACGTTTCAGCAAATTCATCGGTGAGCGAAGCTATCTAGAGTTGTGGAACGAGCGCGGACGCTCAGCTGCCGAGCGCGTCGAGCTTGAACTGAACGAGCTGGCGCGCGGACGTGTCCTGCTTCGGCAACGTATCGAGCGCGAGCTGATATGCCGCGCGCGCATCGTCGCGCTTGCCCTGGGCGGCGAGCAGATCGCCGCGGCCATCGGCCACGAGAGGCTTGAAACTGTCGACGGACGTGCCGCTCAGCAATGCGAGACCGGCGTCGTAGGCCTTTTCGTCGAGCAGCAACGAGGCCAGACGCAGCTTCGCGATCTGCTTGTACGAATCGTCCTTCGCGTTGTCGATCGTCCATTGCAACTGGGCTTTCGCACCGGCGGAATCGCCCGCGTCGTACAGGCCCTTGGCGGCGGCGAGCGCCGTGAATGGCCCGTACGCCGTGCTGCCGTACTTGCTTTCCATGTCGGCTGCGGCGCGCGCGATCTTGGCCTTGTCGCCGGAACTGACGGCCTGCTGAACCGCCTCGTAGAACACCGACGCCTCTGCCGCCTGATGGCGCTGCCAGTAATTCCAGCCGTTCCAGGCAGCGGCGACGACGAGCGCCGCGGTCAGGATCCAGGTCGTCAGGTTACCCCAGCGAGCCCACCAGGCTTTGACGCTTTCGATCGATTCTTGTTCGTCGTGATAACTCATCGGCTAGCGATTCCTTCTTCCTGCTTGTTGTCGAGCAAATCCGCTGCGATCAGTCGTCGCCGTCTTCGGCGGATGCAACCATCGCATTGATTAGAAATTCGGTCAAGTTCTCGACCGTTACCGTCTGCTGCTCGCTCTTCTCGCCCTCGCCGGCACCGCGCAGCGCCTTCACGCCCACCGTGCCGTTGGCGAGTTCGTCTTCGCCGAGGATCACCGCATACGCCGCGCCGCTCGCGTCCGCGCGCTTCATCTGCGACTTGAAGCTGGCGGTGCCGCCATCCGCGCTGCAGTGGAAAATCACGTCGAGACCGGTGTCGCGCAAGCGCTCGCCGATGATGAACGCCTGCTCGCGCGCCGCATCGCCCTGGTGAACGATGTAGACATCCACGCCTTCCTGCTCCGGCACGAGCTGATCTTCCTTGAGCAGTTCGAGGATCCGCTCGACGCCCATCGCCCAGCCGCACGCGGCCGTCGGCTTGCCGCCAAGCTGCTCGATCAGCGGATCGTAGCGGCCGCCCGCAGCCACCGTGCCTTGCGCGCCGAGCTTGTCGGTCACCCACTCGAACACGGTCAGGTTGTAGTAGTCGAGGCCGCGCACGAGACGCGGATTGACCGTGAACGGCACGTTGTTGGCTTTCAGCAGGCGCTGCAGGCCTTCGAAGTGCGCACGCGAGGTTTCGCCGAGGAAATCGATCAGCTTCGGCGCGTTCTTCGCGATGTCCTGCAGCGCCGGGTTCTTCGTGTCGAGCACGCGCAGCGGGTTCGTGTACAGGCGGCGCTTCGCATCCTCGTCGAGCACGTCGACGAACTGCTCCAGATACTTGATCAGCTCGACGCGATGCGCGGCGCGCTCCTCGGCCAGGCCGAGCGAGTTGATTTCGAGCTTGATGCCCGTCAGGCCGAGGTCATCCCACAGACGCTGACACATCATGATGATTTCCGCGTCCGCATCGGGACCGGCGAAACCGAGCGCCTCGACGCCGACCTGATGGAACTGGCGATAACGGCCGCGCTGCGGACGCTCGTGGCGGAACATCGGGCCGACGTACCACAGCCGCTTCGGGCCGTCGTACAGCAGGTTGTGCTCGATCGCGGCGCGCACGACGGCAGCCGTGTTTTCCGGGCGCATCGTGAGATGCTCGCCGTTCAGCGCGTCGGTGAAGCTGTACATCTCCTTCTCGACGATATCGGTCACCTCGCCGATGCCGCGCGTGAACAGTTGCGTATGCTCGACGATCGGCGTGCGGATGTTCTGGTAGCCGTAAGCGCGCAGCAGCGACTTCACGGTCGCCTCGAAGAACTCCCACAATCCGGCATCCTGCGGGAGGATGTCGTTCATGCCCTTCACGCCCGTCAGTTTTTCGAGCTTTCGCTTGGTTTCGGTCATCTGATTTCGGTTGACGATTTATTGCTCGGCCGTTGCCTGGCCGTAGTTGCGCGCGACGTAGTCGCTCACGATTTGCTGGAATTCTTCGGCGATGCGCTCGCCGCGCAGCGTCTTGACCTTTTCGCCGTCGATGAACACCGGCGCGGCCGGATTTTCGCCCGAACCCGGCAGGCTGATGCCGATGTTGGCGTGCTTCGACTCGCCCGGGCCATTGACGATGCAGCCCATCACCGCGACGTTCATCTTCTCGACGCCCGGGAACGTCTTGCGCCATTCCGGCATCTGCTCGCGCAGATAGGTTTGAATCTGCATCGCCAGTTCCTGGAACAGCGTGCTGGTGGTGCGGCCGCAGCCCGGGCAGGCGATCACCATCGGCGCGAACGAACGCAGGCCCATGGTTTGGAGGATTTCCTGGCCGACCACCACTTCACCCGTGCGCGGTGCGCCCGGATCCGGCGTCAGCGAAATGCGGATCGTGTCGCCGATGCCTTCCTGCAGCAACACGCCGAGCGCGGCCGTGGAAGCGACGATGCCCTTCGAACCCATGCCGGCTTCGGTCAGGCCCAGGTGCAGCGCGAAGCCGCAGCGCTTGGACAACTCGCGGTACACCGCGATCAGGTCCTGCACGCCGCTGACCTTGCACGACAGGATGATCTTGTCGCGGCCGAGGCCCAGTTCGACGGCACGTTCGGCCGAACCGATCGCCGACTGGATCAACGCTTCGTACATCACGCTCTGCGCGTCCCACGGCGTGCTGCGCGCGGCGTTCTCGTCCATCATGCGCGCCAGCAGATCCTGATCCAGGCTGCCCCAGTTCACGCCGATGCGCACCGGCTTGTCGTATTTCGCGGCCGCTTCGATCATCTGCGCAAACTGCGTGTCGCGCTTTGCGCCCTGGCCGACGTTGCCGGGGTTGATCCGATACTTCGACAGCGATTCGGCGCAGGCGGGATGATCGCGCAGCAGCAGGTGGCCGTTGTAATGGAAATCGCCGACCAGCGGCACCGCCACGCCCATCCGGTCGAGCTGTTCGCGAATCGCCGGCACGGCCGCCGCCGCCTCGGGCGTGTTGACCGTGATGCGAACCAATTCCGAGCCCGCGTTCGCCAGTTCCTTGATCTGGATGGCCGTGCCGATCGCATCGGCCGTGTCGGTGTTCGTCATCGACTGCACGCGCACGGGCGCATCGCCGCCGATCGTCACCAGGTTCCCGCCCCAACGGACATCCACCGCATGCGAACGGCGGCGCGGCGCGAAGCCGCCGAACACCGGTTCGGTTGAACAAATCTGACTGCTGCGTGGGGATTGAGCTTCGGATTGCATCGTTGGATCCATTTACGCCGGAAGCGCCACCCGTTGGGCGGCGCACGAATTGAAAAAGCGTCGTGCCCGGTCAGCCACGACGCTTGCCGTCAGGGCAGCGCGAATCGCGCGACATTGCCCCGACCCGCCGAGTATTTTGCCGGATCGACGGTTTTTCCGTCGAACGTCACCGCGTCGAGGCCGGCGCGGTTGCCGATGGTGACGCGCAGCGGTGCTTCGCCCGCGCCTTGACGCGTCTCGCCGGCCTTCGCCAGCCCCGACACGATTTCCTTGCCGCTCTTGTCGCGCACGCTGACCCAGCAATCCTGCTTGACCGTGATGCCGATCGTCGACTGGCCGGCGGCCGCCACGACGCTGGCGCCGTCGGCAGCCGATGCCGTGACCGGAGCAGCCGGTTGTGCCGGCGCGACAGCCGGCGCCACCGATGCCGCCGCGTCGCTGGCAGCCGGCGCACTTTCCGTCGCACCCGACGCCATCACGCCCGCGACAGCCGAGCCGCCCACCGCGATCGCCGACGAATCGGACGCCGCCGCGGCCGGAGCAACCACCGAGGACGCCTGCTGCGTATCCGACGTAGCGGACGTGCCGACACCGGCATTGGACTTGAAACGCGAAAGCCAATTCGCCGAATCGCCGCTCGAATGCCACATGGCCACGGCAACCACCGCCACAATCACGGCCAGCACGGCCCAAAGCCATGAACGGCTGCGCGTGGACGCACCCAGCGGAATCGACACCCGACCGCGCGGCAAACCCGTCCCGGCCGACGCCGGCATCGACAGATCGACTTCCGGCACGCCTTTCTCACGGCGCAACGCTTGTGCGAACGGCTCCGGATCGACACCGAGCATCTTTGCGTAGCTGCGCACCACACCGGCCGCGAACGTCGCACCCGGCATCTGGCTGATATCCCCGGCTTCGAGGGCGCGCAACTTCGGCGCGGCAACCTTCAAGCGCGACGAGACATCCGCGACCGACCAACCCTTCGCTTCACGAAGCTGCGCGAGGCGCGCTCCGACCGCCGCCAACGACTCCAACCCCGCCGATGCCGGTTTGTACTCGGCGTTCGTGTCTGCGCCTCTTGGCGGTTGCGGTTCGCTCATCCTAATCCTCGCGTCGATTCTTCTTCACTTGCACAACCACGCCAAGCCATCGCCGGCGCCGAAGCACAACCGTTAAACAGAGGCAGGCCTGGCCTGCCCCGGATCGCTTTCGCGTTGCCCGGACCTCCCCGTCAGACAGCCCGGACTTCGATGACCTTCCCCGCTCCCGTCCGTTCCGCCAGGCGCGTGCGGTCCTTCACTGCGCCAGCGAGTTGCCCGCAGGCGGCGTCGATATCGTCGCCGCGCGTCTTGCGCACGGTCGTGACCACGCCAGCTTCGAGCAGAATCTGCGAGAACTGCTTGATTCGCTCGTTTTTCGAGCGCAGCAGCCCGGATTCCGGGAACGGATTGAAGGGGATCAGATTGAATTTGCACGGCACGTCGCGCGTTACGGCGAGCAGCTCGCGCGCATGCGCGTCGGTGTCGTTGACGCCGTCGAGCATGCAATATTCGAACGTGATGAAATCCCGCGGCGCGACCTTCAGATAGCGCTGACACGCAGCCATCAGCTCGCGCAACGGATATTTCTTGTTGAGCGGCACCAACTCGTCGCGCAGCGCATCGTTCGGCGCGTGCAGCGACACCGCGAGCGCCACCGGCAATTCCGCGCCGAGACGATCCATCATGGGCACCACGCCCGAGGTGGACAACGTGACACGTCGCCGCGACAGCCCGTAGGCGTTGTCGTCGAGCATCAGCCGCATCGCGGGCACCACCGCGCTGTAATTGAGCAGCGGCTCGCCCATTCCCATCATCACGACGTTCGTGACGACGCGATCGGCCTTGCCGTTCGGCCCGGGCGCACGCCCAAGCGATTCGCGCAACGCGAATTCCGCCATGCGCAACTGGCCGACGATTTCCGCCGTCGACAGATTGCGCGAAAAACCTTGTTTTCCGGTCGAACAGAACCGGCAATTGACCGCACACCCGGCCTGCGACGAGACGCACAGCGTGCCGCGCGTTTCTTCGGGGATGAACACGGTTTCGACCGCGTTGCCGTTGCCCACGTCGATCAGCCACTTGCGCGTGCCGTCCGACGAGACATGATCGCTGGCGATCTCGGGCATGCCGATCGTCGCGCGACCCTTCAGCTTCTCGCGCAACGATTTGGCGAGATCGGTCATGCCGTCGAAATCGGCGGCATTGTATTGATGAATCCAGCGCTGCAACTGCTTGGCCCGGAACGGCTTCTCGCCGAGGCTGCCGCAATATGCGACAAGCCCCTCGGCGTCGAAGTCGAGAAGATTGACGGAAGATTCGGTCGTCATGATGCCCTGCCTTGCTGCAAGCGCTGGATTCGTTACCCGCTTAGCGCGAGTAGACGTTCAGGCCTGCAAAGAAGAACGCGATTTCGACGGCGGCCGTTTCGGCGGCGTCCGAGCCGTGCACGGCGTTCGCGTCGATGCTGTCGGCGAAATCGGCGCGGATCGTGCCGGCGTCTGCCTTCTTCGGATCCGTGGCGCCCATCAGGTCACGGTTCTTCAGGATGGCGCCTTCGCCTTCCAGCACCTGGATCATCACCGGGCCCGAGATCATGAAATCGACCAGGTCCTTGAAGAACGGACGTGCTGCGTGCACGGCGTAGAACTGTTCGGCTTCAGCGCGCGAGAGTTGTGCCAGACGTGCCGCGACGACCTTCAGGCCTGCGCCTTCAAAACGGCTGTAGATCTGACCGATCACGTTCTTTGCCACTGCATCCGGCTTGATGATCGACAGGGTGCGCTCGATTGCCATAAAAACTCCAAAAAATTAAGAAGTTACGAATTCAAATGAATCCGCTATTGTAACACGTTCCCGTGTATCATTGCGATTGAACCCTTACACGATCGTAAGGTCGAAAAGCGGGTATGCTGACACCTGCGCGCCGCGCTTGTGTCAGGCATTCGGTGGCCCTTGAAACCTTGGGCCGGCGAACCGATCTTATGCAGTGCGGCGTCCGGATTGCTGCAGCGCATCGCGATGCATCCGGGTCCCGATCGCTGTCACGTTCCATGTTAGGAGAAACCATGAACGACTATCCGTACAACTTCGGTCGCGGCGGCTCGCTGGCGTCGGCCGAAACCCGCAACCGCGTGCTGCGCAACACGTATTGGCTGCTCGCGCTCTCGATGATCCCGACCGTCCTCGGCGCGTGGGTCGGGGTCGCGACCGGTTTCTCGCTGTTCGCGGCCACCAGCCCGGTGATGAGCCTGCTCGCCTTCTTCGCGATCGCGTTCGGCTTCATATTCGCGATCGAGCGCACCAAGAACAGCAGCGCGGGCGTCTTCGTGCTGCTCGGCTTCACGTTCTTCATGGGCCTGATGCTGTCGCGCCTGCTCAGCTTCATCCTCGGCTTCTCGAACGGCCCGTCGCTGATCATGCTCGCGTTCGGTGGCACTGGCGTGATCTTCGCCGCGATGGCCACCGTGGCCACGGTCAGCAAGCGCGATTTCTCGGGCCTCGGCAAGTGGCTGTTCGTCGGCGTGATCGTGCTGCTGCTGGCATCGGTCGCCAACGTGTTCCTGCATCTGCCGGCGCTGATGCTGACGGTGTCGGTGCTGGCGATCGTGATCTTCTCGGCCTACATGCTGTTCGACGTCCAGCGCGTCGTGAACGGCGGCGAGACGAACTACATCACGGCGACGCTCGCGATCTATCTCGACCTGTACAACGTGTTCACGAACCTGCTTGCACTGCTCGGCATCTTCGGCGGCAATCGCAACTGATCGTACGACACACCCCACGAAAAACCGGCCCTCGGGCCGGTTTTTTCATGCCTGCTCGAAACGTGCCGGTCAATCGCGCTCGAACACCGCGATCGATTCGACGTGCGACGTGTTCGGGAACATGTTGACCACGCCCGCCCCGCGCATCCGGTAACCTGCCTCGTGCACCAGCAGCCCGGCGTCGCGCGCCAGCGTGGACGGGTTGCACGATACATAGACGATCCGCTTCGGCAGCGGGCCTTCGCCGCTCTGCGCGATGTCGGCCAGCGCCTTCGACACCGCCAGTGCGCCCTCGCGCGGCGGGTCGATCAGGAACTTGTCGAACGCGCCCAGCGCACGAATATCATCCGCCGTCACTTCGAACAGGTTGCGGCAGGCGAACGAGGTGTGGTCGTCCACGCCGTTTTCCTTCGCGTTGGCCAGCGCACGCGTGGTCAGCGCCTCGCTGCCTTCGATCCCCACCACCTCGCGCGACAGGCGCGCCAGCGGCAGCGTGAAATTGCCGATGCCGCAGAACAGGTCGAGCACGCGATCGCCGCGCTGCGGTGCGAGCAGGCGCAGCGCCCGGCCGACCAGCACGCGATTGATCTGATGGTTGACCTGCGTGAAATCGGTCGGCTTGAACGGCATCCGGATATTGAATTCCGGCAGCGTGTAGTCGAGCGACTTGTCGAGCGGATAAAACGGGAACACCGAATCCGGCCCCTTCGGCTGCAGCCAGAACTGCACGTCGTGCGCATCGGCGAACGCGCGCAGCAAGGCTTCGTCGTCCGAATTGATCGGCTCCAGCACGCGCAGCACGAGTGCCGTAACGCTCGACCCGACCGCCAGCTCGATCTGCGGCATGCGGTCGTTGATCGACAGGCCCGCCACCAGTTCGCGCAGCGGCACGAGCATGGCGGAGACATGCGGCGGCAGCACTTCGCAGCTCGTCATGTCGGCCACGTAGCTGCTCTTCTTCTCGTGGAAGCCGACCAGCACGCCGCCCTTCTTCGGAACGTTGCGCACGGTCAGGCGGGCGCGGTAGCGATAGCCCCAGGCCGGCCCGTGAATCGGCGAGAACATCGTTTCGGAGCGCAGCTTGGCCAGGTGCCAGAGATTATCCTCGAGCACGCGTTGCTTGATCGCGACCTGCGCGCGCACGTCGAGATGCTGCATCGAACAGCCGCCGCAGGTGCCGAAGAATGCGCATTTCGGCTCCACGCGCAACACGCTGGGACGCAGAATATCGACCACGGTGGCCTGCTCGTAGCTGGGCTTGCGGCGATAGCTCGAATACGTGACCCGTTCGCCGGGCAACGCGCCCTCGACGAAGATCACCTTGCCGGGTTCGCCGTCCTCGTTCACGAGACGCCCGACGCCGCGCGCCTCGTGGTCGAGCGATTCGATCTCGATGGGCGCGCTGACATGCACGACGGGCGCGTTGCGGGATTTGCGCGCGGGAGTGGGGGCGGCTTCAGACACCAGCTTTTCCTGACATTCGTTTGTGGGAAGGCGAGATTGTAGACGAATGGCCGTCCGTCATTGGAGATTCGACATGCAACTGATCAACTGGAACGTGCAATGGGGCCGGGACGCCAGCGGCGCGGTCGATCTGGGTCGCACCATTGCCGAGGCCCGCGCGATGGCCGATTTCGACGTGCTCTGCCTGCAGGAGCTGACGCGAGGCTTCGGCGCCCTGCCCGGCGGGCCCGGGCCGGACCAGTTCGCCGAACTGGCTGCCCTGTTGCCGGGGTTCGCAGTCGTCGAGGCGATCGCCGTCGATCTGCCGCCCGCGGCGGCCGGTGCGCCGCGGCGTCAATTCGGCAACGCGATCGCGACGCGGCTGCCGATCGGCAGGGTGATACGGCACACGCTGCCGTGGCCGGCCGACGACAGCGCGCCGTCGATGCCGCGCGTGGCGCTCGAGGTCAACCTGGGCACCGCGAGCGGAACACCGCTGCGGATCGTCACCACGCATCTGGAGTTTTACTCGGCGGCGCAACGGCTTGCGCAGGTCGATGCATTGCGCGAAACCCATCGCGAGGCGGCCGAACATGCGCGCCGCCCCACGCCGACAGAAAAGCGCGACAGCCCGTTTGCGGCGTCGGCGCGCGCGTTCGACGCCGTGATCTGCGGGGATTTCAACAGCGCGTATCGCGACGACGCCTACCGGCGCATGCTCGCCCCGATCGACGGCGCCCCCGCCTTCGTGGACGCCTGGGTGCACCGGCATCCGGGCGAAACGCCACCGCCCACCGCCGGCGTATACGACACGGTGCAATGGCGGGAAGGCGCGATGACCTGCGATTTCGTGTTCGTCACGGAGACATTGCGCGATCGCGTCGTGCGCTGCGACATCGACGGCGCGACGCGCGCCTCCGATCATCAGCCGATCCTGCTCGAACTGCGCGAGTGAATGCGACGCGGCCGGCGCCGGCGCGCGATCAGGCCTTCGGGAACGCCGCCAGGTACTCGGCCCAATGCGGCGCCGGTTCGGCCACGAGCGCGTCCTTCACGAGCTGCACTTCCTCCGCGTATTCGGCTGGCGCCAGGCCACCGCGCATCAACTGGAAGCGGCAATAGAGCAGATAGGTGTTCACGACGTCGGTTTCGCAATAGCTGCGGATCGCCTCGATCTCGCCCGCGCGGAACGCCTCCCACACCTGGCTGCCGTCCATCCCGAGCTTGCCGGGAAAGCCGCACAGCTTGGCCAGCGCATCGAGCGGCGCGGCCGCGCGCGGCTGATAGAGCGCGAGCAGATCCATCAGATCGGTGTGGCGCGTGTGGTAGCGCGACAGATAGTTGTTCCACTTGAACTCGCGATCGTCCTCGCCCAGATCCCAGTAGCGCGGCGCGGCGATGCCATGCACCAGCGCCCGGTAATGGAGCACGGGCAGATCGAAGCCGCCGCCGTTCCACGACACGAGCTGCGGCGTGTATTTCTCGATCGTCCGGTAGAACGACTGGATCAGCGCGGCTTCACCGTCCTGGGCAGTGCCCAGCGAGCGCACGCGAAAACCGCTCTTGTCGCGAAACACGCACGAAATCGCGGCGACGCGTTGCAGGTGATGCGGCAGGAAATCGCCGCCCGTTTTTTCGCGGCGCGCTTCGAACGCATGTTCGGCCACTTCCTCGTCGCTGAGGTCGGCCGGGAGATCTTCGAGACGGCGAATGCCGTCGACATCGGGAATCGTCTCGATGTCAAAAACCAGAATCGGTGTCATCTATGAATTACAGGACCGCGTCCTTGCGAACGCCATTGGAGGCAAAAAACCGCTTCAGGCGCACCAGCGCTTCCTGCTGGATCTGCCGCACGCGCTCGCGGGTCAGCCCCATCTCGTCGGCCAGCTCCTCGAGCGTGGCCGGTTCGATGTTGTTGAGGCCGAAACGCCGTTCGATCACGTGGCGGTGCTTGTCGGACAGCCGCGACAGCCACGCGCGCGTCAGCGTTTCAAGCTCGCGGTGCTGCACTTCGGCGTCGGGAGATTGGCCCTGGTCGTCGGGCAGCAGATCCAGCAGGCTGCTGGCCGGATCCATGTCGAGCGGCGCGTCGAGCGACGCGGTGTGCTCGTTCAGCGCGAGGATGTCGGTCACTTCCTCGGCCGTCTTGCCCGTCAGGTAGGCGATGTCGTCGATGCTGGCCTCGCGGCGCTCGGCCGCCTCGCCCGTCGACATCGAATTCTTTTCGAGGTGGCGCTTGGCGCGCAGCACCTGGTTCAGTTCGCGGATCACATGCACCGGCAGCCGCACGGTGCGCGCCTGGTTCATGATGGCGCGCTCGATGCTTTGCCGGATCCACCAGGTGGCATAGGTCGAAAAACGGAAGCCGCGCGTAGGATCGAATTTCTCGATCGCATGCATCAGGCCGAGATTGCCTTCCTCGATCAGATCGAGCAGCGGCACGCCGCGATTCAGATAGCCCTTCGCGATGCTGACCACGAGCCGCAGATTGCGCTCGATCATGACCTGCCGCGCCTCGAACTCGCCGGCCTTGGCCCGGCGCGAGTAATGCTGCTCTTCCTCGACGGTCAGCAGCGGCTTGACGCTGATGCGGTTCAGGTAATGCTGGATGGTGTCGGCGGTGAGCTCCGCCTGCATGACCGCGCGGAAATCGTCGGGCTCGGGCGCGCTCTCGCCGCCGCGCGATTCGCGCTCGCCGTCGCTGTCGTCCGAATCGGCTTCGCGCGCTTCGTAATCGCGTTCCGACTCGGCGGCATCGTCATCGTCCTGCTTCGAAGCGCCAGCCCGTCCCACCGATGCTTGCGTGGCACGACTGATCTTCTCAGGCTCGGCTTGCGGCTGGTGGCGCTTCGATTTCGGCATGATCGTCTCGTCTATTGAGGCGGCAGATACTTCAGCGGATCAACAGGTTTGCCTTGACGGCGAACCTCGAAATGCAACATCACGCGGTCGGAATCGCTGTTGCCCATCTCGGCGATCTTCTGGCCTTTCGTGACGGAATCCCCCTCTTTTACCATCAAAGCGCGGTTGTGTGCATACGCCGTGAGATAGGTCGGATCGTGCTTGATGATAATGAGGTTGCCGTAGCCGCGCAGCCCGTTACCGGCGTAAACCACGCGGCCGTCCGCTGCGGCCTTGACGGGCGTGCCGGCTGTGCCGCCGATATTGAGGCCTTTGTTCTTCGAATCGTCGAACTGATTGAGGATCGGGCCGTGCACCGGCCACGCGAACGACACCGCACCGGAACTGGCGCTCGGCGACGCGCTCGGCGCCGGCGTCGCACCGGCCGGCGGCACGGCATTGCCGGCCGGCGCGCCGTTCGCGCCGTAGATCGGCGGCATCGCCGGGCCGCTCGACAGCGGCGGCACCGGGGCGTTCGACGCGCCCGGCGGCGGCATGGCGACCGCGCCGTTCGGCGGCGCGACGCGCAGCAGTTGATCGACTTCGATCTGATTCGGGTTCGACAGGTTGTTCCACGAAGCGATGTCGCGGTAATTCTGGCCGTTTTCGAGTGCAATGCGATACAGCGTGTCGCCCGGCTTCACGCGGTAATAGCCGGGCGGCGGCGGGCCGAGCGGCACGGCGGGCTGCGTGGCGGCCAACGGCGCCGAGGGCGACGTGCCGAGTGCGCCGGAGCGATCCACCACGGGCGCCGGATCCATGCGCGATGCGCAGGCGGCAACGAGCAGGAGTGCGGCTGCACAGATGGCGCGCTGGCCGATTCGCTGGCCGGATGTCAGCGGAATAGTCGATTGTTTGTTTTGCATCGCGCGCAACGTAATCATCAGTGTCAAATCACTCCGGATTTTAAAGGGACAAAGAAAACGCGATCAAGTCGCGACTCTCGCCATTGCGTCGGCCCGACGCGCTCGACGAGCGTCAGCACTTGCGAATCGCCGCTCTGCGCGCCGACCGGCGCGACCAGCCGGCCGCCCACGGTCAGTTGCTCGAGCAGCGCTTGCGGAACGTCCAGCCCGGCCGCCGCGATCACGATCGCGTCGAACGGCGCGGCCGCGGGCAAACCGAGGCGGCCGTCGCCGTAGTGCAGCCGGATGTTCGGCACGCGCAACGGCCGGAGGTTGCGTTTCGCGCGTTCGAACAGGGGTTTCACACGCTCGATCGAATAGACGTCGCGCGCGAGATGACTCAACACCGCAGCCTGATAACCGCAGCCGGTGCCGATCTCGAGCACGCGCTCGGGCGAACGGCCCGCGAGCGCCAGCTCGATCATGCGCGACACCACGGACGGCTTCGAAATCGTTTGCTGATGGCCGATCGGCAAAGCCGCGTCTTCGTATGCCTGTGCGGCCAGGCCGGGATCGACGAACAGATGGCGCGGCACGGCGGCCATGGCGGCCAGCACGCGCGTATCGGTGATGCCGTTCGCACGCAGGCGTTCGACCATGCGCTCGCGAACCCGTTCCGAGGTCAGCGCCAATGCGCCGGCCACAGCGGGTTTTCCCGCATGGGCCGCGCCCTTCGCGACCGCGGCCGACGCGGTATTGCCCTGCAGCGCCGCACGGGTCAGGCCGGCCGGCCGCGCCGGCGAACCGGCCACCGACGCGCCGAGCGTTGGGCGGGCCGGAGACGCAGGATGCGATCGCTCGTTCGCGCGGGCCGGCGCCTTGCGCGGCGCCCGCTTCAGATCCTCGAGCGCAAGCGGAAACCGCTTGGCGCGCTCGCCGCTCATGCGACGTCGCTCCGCGAACGCGCCCAATCGCGCGTCGCCGCCAGTTTCTGCATGTCGGTGAGATCGAGCTGCAACGGCGTGATCGACACGTAGCCGTTCGCCGTGGCGTGGAAATCGGTGCCCTCGCTCGCGTCGAGCGCGGCGCCCGTCGAGCCGATCCAGTAGATCGGCTCGCCGCGCGGGTTGCTCTGGCGGATCACCGGCTGCGACGGGTGACGCTTGCCGAGCCGCGTGGCCTGCCAGCCCTTGATCTGGTCGTACGGTAAATTTGGGATATTGACGTTCAGAAAAGGCTGGCCCGGCATCGGCGTCTCGACGAAATGCCGGACGATGTCGGCGGCCACGCGCGCGGCCGATTCGAGCTCCACCCAATCCCTGTCGACCAGCGAGAACGCAATGGCCGGGACGCCGAACATGATGCCTTCGGTGGCCGCGGCGACGGTGCCCGAATAGAGCGTGTCGTCGCCCATGTTCTGACCGTTGTTGATGCCCGACACGACGAGATCGGGCCGGCCGTCGAGCATGCCCGTCAGGGCGAGGTGAACGGAATCGGTCGGCGTGCCGTTCACGTAATGAAACCCGGTGGTGGCCGAGCGATGCAGCGACAGCGGCCGCGACAGCGTCAGAGAATTCGATGCCCCGCTGCAGTTCTGCTCCGGCGCCATCACGGTCACGTCGGCGAACGGACGCAGCGCTTCGTAGAGCGCGGCCAGGCCGGGCGCCAGATAACCGTCGTCGTTGCTGAGTAGGATTCGCATCCGGCGATTGTAACCGAGGAAACATGGCGCGCGAACGACAGTCCGGCCCCCTTCCAGCCAATCCCGGACGATTGCCGGCGCGCCGCCGCGCGGCGTCAGATCACGTGTTTTTCGCGCAGCGCCGCGATCGCCGCGGCGTCGTAGCCGAGTTCGCCGAGCACGGCGTCGGTATGCTCGCCGAGCGCCGGCCCGAGCCAGCGCGTATCGCCCGGCGTATCCGACAGTTTCGGCGTGACCGACGGCAGCGGAATCTCCTGGCCATCCGGCAGGCGGAAACGCTGGATCATCTGGCGCGCGACGAATTGCGGATCGACGAACATGTCGGCCGCGCTGTAGATGCGGCCGGCCGGCACATCGGCGGCATTGAGCACCTCGAGCGCCGCGTCGATGGTGCGCGGCGCGAGCCACGCGGCGATCGCGTCGTCGATCTCGCGCGTGCGCGGCACGCGGCCGTCGTTGTGCGCGAGCGCCGGATCGTCGGCCAGATCGGCACGCTCGATCGCCTTCATGAGGCGCTTGAAGATCGGATCGCTGTTGCCGCCGATCACGATGCTGCCGTCGACGCAGGCGTAGGTGTTGGACGGCACGATGCCCGGCAACGACGCGCCGGTGCGCTCGCGCACCATGCCGTAGACGCCGTACTCGGGCACCACGCTTTCCATCATGTTGAACACGGCCTCGTAGAGCGCGACATCGACCACCTGCCCCTTGCCGCCGTTCATGTTGCGGTGATGCAGCGCCATCATCGCGCCGATCACGCCATGCAGCGCCGCGATCGAATCGCCGATCGAAATGCCGATGCGCGGCGGCGGCAACTCGGGATAGCCGGTGATATGGCGCAGGCCGCCCATCGATTCGGCGATCGCGCCGAAGCCGGGACGATCGCGATACGGGCCGGTCTGCCCATAGCCGGACAGCCGCACCATGACGAGGCCCGGGTTGTTCGCCGAGAGCACGTCGTAGCCGAGGCCGAGCTTTTCGAGCAGGCCCGGGCGGAAATTCTCGACGACGATATCGGCCTCGGCAGCAAGCTGCTGCGCGATCCGCCGCCCCTCGTCCGTCTTGAGATTGAGCGTGACCGACTTCTTGTTGCGCGCCTGCACGGCCCACCAGAGCGACGTGCCGCCCGCCTCCGGGTAGAGCTTGCGCCATTTGCGCAGCGGGTCGCCGCCGTTCGGATCCTCGATCTTGATCACTTCCGCGCCGAATTCGGCGAACAGGCGTGCCGCGAACGGCCCCGCGATCAGCGTGCCGAATTCGAGCACCTTGACGCCCGCGAGCGGGCCTGGCGTTGCGCTCATCTGTGTGGATTCTCCGGAACGGCGCGCGGCCGGATGGCCGGCGCCGCGTTACAGGGTGCGGCGGTCGAGCATCGCGCGGGCGATGGTGCCCGCGTCGACGTATTCGAGTTCGCCGCCCACCGGCACGCCGCGCGCGAGCCGCGTGACGGACAGGCCGCGCGCCTTCAAGGTTTGCCCGAGGTAATGGGCGGTGGCCTCGCCCTCGTTCGTGAAGTTGGTCGCGAGCACGACTTCCTTGACGACGCCATCCGATGCGCGCTTCACGAGCCGGTCGAAATGGATTTCCTTCGGACCGATGCCGTCGAGCGGGCTCAGCCGTCCCATCAGCACGAAATAGAGGCCGCGATAAGTCAGCGTCTGCTCGAGCATGATCTGGTCGGCCGGCGTTTCGACGACGCACAGCAGGCTCGGATCGCGCTCGGTATCGCTGCAGACTTCGCAGATGCGCGCCTCGGTGAACGTGTTGCACTTCTCGCAGTGCTGCAGGTGCTCGGTCGCGAACAGCAGCGACCGCCCGAGCTTCTCGGCGCCGTCCCGATCGTGCTGCATCAGGTGGTAGGCCATCCGTTGCGCGGATTTCGGCCCGACGCCGGGCAGCACGCGCAGTGCTTCGACAAGGGCGGACAGGGCGGACGGCTGTTTCATGCGATACCGGTGTGCGAGAGGAACTGCTTTAGAACGGCAGCTTGAAGCCCGGCGGCAACGGCAGGCCCGAGGTCATGCCGCCCATCTTTTCCTGCGAGGTGGCTTCGGCCTTGCGCACGGCATCGTTGAACGCCGCGGCCACGAGGTCTTCGAGCATGTCCTTGTCGTCCGCGAGCAGGCTCGGGTCGATCGCCACGCGGCGCACTTCGTTCTTGCAGGTCATCGTGACCTTGACGAGCCCGGCGCCCGACTGGCCTTCGACTTCGATGAGGGCGAGCTGCTCCTGCATCTTCTTCATGTTTTCCTGCATTTGCTGAGCCTGCTTCATCAGCCCGGCGAGTTGGCCTTTCATCATGGACGTGCTCCTTGGTGTTCGTGTGAGACCGGCGCGATCTTAGCGCCGGTTCCGGGATTAGGGAATGGGACGGGGGCGTGCCGCGCTCAGTGCAGCGTCGGTGCGCCGCCGGCCGAACCGGTGTTGTGATCGGCCGCCACGGGGCGGATCGAACCCTCGACGATCCGCGCACCGAAATCGCGGATCAGTTGCTGGACGAACGGATCGGCGCCGATGTCCTGCTCGGCGTCGCGCTGGCGCGCCGCGCGCTCGCGGGCGTCGAGCGCGGCGGCCGTACGGCGTGCCGGGCCGACGTCGACCGCGACATCGACAGGCTTGCCGAGCGCCTCGGCCAGCGCGGTCTTGAGCTTCGCGACCTGGGCCGCGTCGGCGTATTGCGGCACCGGCACCGACAGCTTCAGCGTGCCGCCGTCGATCGCCGTCAATTCGCTGTTGAACGCGAGCTGGTAGGCCACGCCCTTGAGCGGCAGGCTCGCGGCCAGTTGCGGCCATTCGCCGTCGTAGCCGATCGCGTCGAGCGAGATCGCGGGCGGCAGCGGGCGAACATCGACCGGCGCGGGCGCCGGCTGCGGCGGCGCGACGCGCACGTCGTCGGGGCCGCTATCGAATACGGGGAAATAGCCGTCGTCAGGCGGCGGCCCGAAATGCTCGTCGGCCGACATCGCCATCGGCATGTAGTCGTCGGGCGGCATGTCGTCCCACGGCGGCGGCGCGGACGGATCGGCGGACACGGCGTGAACCGGCGGTTCGGCACGCGGACGCGGCGCCGGCACGTTCACGCGCGGCGCGGCGGGCTTCG
>NZ_JAAGPF010000380.1 GCF_017104645.1 Burkholderia sp. Ac-20379 | reverse complement strand
GGCCGCGCCGGCCGTGCATGTCGACGCCGCAGCGCGCGCCGCCCTGCTCGCACTGCGCGCCGAAGCGGCGGGCGCATTCAACATCGTCGACGACAACGACGAAACGACGAACCGGAAAGCGCGGCAGGTGCTGGGCTGGACGCCCGGCACGCATGGCACGCAAGGCTGAAACCCACAAGAAACCAGCGGTACGGCGGAGGCCAGGCGCGGCGAACATGCCGCGCCCCATCAAGCCCGCGGAAACGCGGCGGTCACCTGCAAGCCGCGCCCGTTCGCGCCGTCGTCGAGGCGCAGCGTGGCGCGGTGCGCCCGCGCGATCTCGCGCACGATCGCCAGCCCGAGCCCGCTGCCCGGCTGCGGCGAGGCGCGGAAGAACGGCTCGAACACCTTTTCGCGCAGCGCGGCGTCGATGCCCTCGCCTTCGTCGCTGACGCGCAGCAGGATCGTCTCGCCGGCCTCGATCGCGACGGTCACGGTGCCGCCTTCGGGCGAATAGCGGATCGCGTTGTCGACGAGGTTGAACACCAGCACCGACAGCAACTGCTCGTTGCCCGTCACGGACACCGCATCCGCACCGGCCAGCGTCGCGACGAGCTCGACGCGGCGGCGCTGCGCGAGCAGCGCAAGCTGTTCGATCGTGCCGGTGGCGACCTCGCGCAGATCCACGCGCACGCCCGCGTATTGCCCGTAATCGGCCGCCTCGGCCTGCGCGAGCGTCAGCAACTGGTTGGTCAGCGCGACCAGCAGGCGGTTGCTGCGATCCATCGCCTTGAGCGTGTCGTGCACCTGCTCGGGATCGTTCTGCCGGCGCGCGTATTGCAACTGCGTGCCGAGCAGCGTCAGCGGCGTGCGCAACTGGTGCGCGGCGTCGGCGACGAAGCGCCGCTGCATGGCGGTCTGCTTCTCGATGATTTCGAGGCACTGGTTGAATGCGCGCACGATCGGGCGCAACTCGCTGCGCAGCGGCTCGACGCTGAGCCGCACCGAGGACGTCTGCACGCGCTCCGGCATGCGCCGCGCCAGCCGCGCGAGCGGCCGCAATTCGAGCGTCAGCCCGAGGCACACCAGCACCACGGCGATCGTCAGGATCGCGGAGAAATAGAACATCTGCGGGCGCCACAGCGCGAGCACCAGCGCGTTGCGCTGCCGCAGCGTGCGCCCGACCGAGATCACCACGCGGCGCGTCACGCCCGCGTCGTACATCGGCCGGATCACCGACACGGCGCGCACCGGCTCGCCGTTGACCATGGCGTCGTACCAGGTTGGCGACACCGTCGGCACGCTCTGCGGGAAATCGGAGGTGCCGGCGATCATCGGGCCGCCGATCTCCTGCACGCGGAAGAACACCTGATCGGCGCGCGGCGTGCCGAGAATCTCGATCGCGCTCGGCGAGATCGACGCGCTCAGATCCTTGCCGTCCCAGCCCACGTTGCCGGCCATCACGCGCGCGGCCGACAACAGCACTTCGTCCTGCAGGAGATTGGCGGTGTGCCACGCGTTGCTGCGCGTGATCAGCCCGGCCGCGACGATGAACACCGTCATCGGCAGCGCGAGCCAGAGCAGCAGCCTGACGCGCAGGCTATTCATCGGACGCGCCGTCCTCAAGCAGATAGCCGAGGCCGCGCAGCGTGATGATGGTGGCGGTGCTGCCTTCGAGCTTCTTGCGCAGGCGCGACACGTAGATTTCGATCGCGTCCTCGCTGGTGGGCGCGTCGGCGGCGCTAACCGATTCGGCCAGGGTGGTTTTGGAGACGGTTTTCTTGGCGCGCAGGATCAGCGCCTCGAGCACCGCGTGTTCGCGCGGCGTGAGCACCAGCGGCTGCTCGTCGATTGCGAACTGCAGGCGATCCATGTCGTAAACGAGGTTGCCGCAGCGCAGCCGGTTCGAGCGCGACGGCGCCTGCCGCCGCGCCAGCACCTTGATGCGCGCCACCAGCTCGCGCGCATCGAACGGCTTGACGATGTAGTCGTCGGCGCCGGCGCCGAGGCACACCACCTTCTCGTCCACCGCGCCGGTGGCGGTCAGGATCAGCACCGGGGTGGCATCGCCGCGCTCGCGCATGCGGCGCAGCACGGTCTTGCCGGAGATGCCGGGCAGGTTCAGGTCGAGCAGCACCACGTCGTAGTTCGAGGCGCGCAGCGCATCCTCGGCCGCCTCGCCGCCGCCCACGCGATCGAGCGCGAAGCCGTCGTCCGTCAGCGTCTTCGCCAGCCAGTGCGCCAGCTCCTCATTGTCTTCGACGAGCAACAGCCTCACGCATCCCTCCCAACTTGCCACTACGCGAGCTTGTACTGTTCCCGTGCGCTTTTCGTCCGGTACAGCAGCAGCGTCGCAATCAGGCCGCACACGGCGGCGACACCCATCCACGCACCCGGCGCGGCCTTGTCGCCCGTCGTGTGGATCAGCCAGGTCGAGATCGCCGGCGTGAAGCCGCCGATCATCGTGGCGAGACTATAGGCCATCGAGAAGCCGGTGGTGCGGACGTTGACCGGCATCAGCTCGGTCAGCGCGACGACCATCGCGCCGTTGTACCACGCGTAGAGCAGCGAGAGCCACAGTTCCACGGCCAGCAGCTTGCCGAACGACGGCGAGCCGACCAGCCACTGCATCGCCGGGTAGGCGGTGAACACCGTCAGCAGCGTGAACGCGAGCATCACCGGGCGGCGGCCGAAACGATCCGACACGGCGCCCGAGATCGGCAGCCAGATGAAGTTCGAGACGCCGACGCAGGCCGTCACCAGCAGCGCGTCGAACGACGACATCTTCAGCACGACCTTGCCGAAGGTGGGCGTGTAGGCCGTGATCAGGTAGAACGAGGTGGTGGTCATGATCACGAGGCCCATGCCGGCCAGGATCAGGCCGAAGTTGGCCAGGATCGCGCGCGTGATCTCGCCGATGCCCGGATGATGCTTGCGGGCGACGAATTCGTCGGATTCCTGCAGCGTGCGGCGGATGTAGAACAGGAACGGCACGATCAGGCAGCCGATCACGAACGGCACGCGCCAGCCCCAGCTCGTCATTTCCTGCGCCGGCACGAACGCGTTCAGCAGCACGCCGAGCGACGCGGCGAACACCACCGCCACCTGCTGGCTGGCCGATTGCCACGAGCAGAAGAAGCCGCGGTTGCCCTTGGTCGAGATTTCGGCCAGATAGACCGACACGCCGCCCAGCTCCGCGCCGGCCGAGAAGCCCTGCAGCAGCCGCCCGAACAGCACGATGGCCGGCGCGACCAGGCCGATCGCGTGATAGCTCGGCACGAACGCCACGCACATGGTGCCGACCGCCATCAGCGACAGCGACAGGATCAGGCCCTTGCGGCGGCCGTGACGGTCCATGTAGGCGCCGAGCACGATCGCGCCGATCGGGCGCATCAGGAAACCCGCGCCGAACACCGAGAACGCCAGCATCAGCGAGACGAATTCGTTGCCGGCCGGAAAGAACGTCGCCGCGATCGCGGCGGCGTAATAGCCGTACACGGTGAAGTCGTACATTTCCAGGAAGTTGCCGCTGACGGCGCGAAACACCGAACGGGCCCGCGATTCGCGGCGTTCGACGACAGGAGTGGCTGACATGGTGGGAACGTCCTCGCGACTGGGTCGCATCGTGCCGCGGCGGCCCGGCGGGCTGCCATTGCGGCTTGTGTCTGTCTGAAAATCTGAAACCTGAATCCGGCCGGGCCGCGAAGACCCCTGCCGTCACTGAATCCGCATCACCGATTTGCCGAGCTGGCGGCGCTCTTCCAGCGCGGCGTGCGCCAGTTCGACGTCGTCGAGCGTGTAGCGCCCGTTGATCTCGATCGTCAGCGCGCCTTCGGCCAGCGCCGCGAAGATTTCGTCGGCGCGGCGCTGCACGGTGTCGCCGTCGGCGAGGTGATCGGCCAGGCGCGGACGCGTCAGGAACAGCGAACCGGCCTCGCCCAATTCGTACGGATCGAGATCGTTCAGCGAGCCGGCCACCGCGCCGTAATTCACCACCAGGCCGCGCACCCGCGTGGCGCGGAAGCTGTCGCGCAGCGTCGGGCGGCCGACCGCGTCGAACACCACGTCCACGCCGCGCCCGCCGGTCAGCGCGCGAACCCGGTCGGCGAAGCGGCCGTCTTCGTAAAGCATCACGTGATCGGCGCCGTGCGCCCTGGCCACGGCGGCCTTCTCCTCGGTGCTGGTGGTGGCGAACACCGTCGCGCCGCGGCGCTTGGCGAGCTGCACCAGCAACTGGCCGATGCCGCCCGAGGCCGCATGGACGAGGCAGGTGCTGCCTGCGCCGATCTCGGCCACGTCGTCGAGCAGGTAATGCGCGGTCGAGCCCTGGAAGATCGCGGCGGCGGCCACGTCGAGCGCGATCGCGTCCGGCAGCTTCGCGAGCCGCGCGGCCGGCACCACCGCATATTCAGCGTAGGCGCCCCAGGCGATGCACCACGCCACGCGCTGGCCCGGCGCGAAGCCGGTCACGCCCGCGCCGGCCTTCACCACCTCGCCCGAGCCTTCCATGCCGAGCGTGCACGGAATCCGCACCGGGTACGTGCGCGAATCGCGGTACTTGCCCTGGCGCGTATGCACGTCCATGAAGTTGATGCCCGCGTAGGCCACCTTCACCAGCACCTCGCCGGCGCCCGGTTCCGGCACCGCCAGCTCCACGCGCTGCAGCACGTCCGGCCCGCCGTGTCGTTCGATTCGAATCGCTCTCATGCCCGCCTTCACTCCTCAATCACCCGCGCCGCGTCAGCGAAACGTGTCGCGCTGCGTGCCGTCGACGAACGCATTCGTGTAGGTACGCGACAAGTCGACGTGGCGGGCCATCAGCCCGCTCCCGTTCGACACCAGAACCTTGAGCACCGTCGCCGGCGCGTCGTCGGGCATGCGCCCGTCCGGCGAAAACGACGGCTTCGCCAGCGCCAGCGCCTTCACGTAGGCCGCGCGATCGGCGCCCACCGCGCTGTCGGGCAGCGCGTCGGCGATCTGCTGCGCGTCGTGGCTGGCGATGAAGCGCAGCGTGCGCACGAGCGCCCGCACCATCCGCCCGGTTTCGTCGCGATGCGCGAGCACCCAGCTGCGGCGCATGTACAGGCACGCGCCGACATAGGTGCCGCCCAGTTGCGCGCGCGTGCCTTCCACGCTGCGCAGATCGACCAGCACGCGCGCCGCGCCGCTCGACAGCAGCCGCGTGGCGGTCGGCTCCTCGACCATGCCGGCGTCGATCGTGCCGTGCGTGATCTCGTCGACGAAGCGCGTGTCGGCGGCCAGCGGCACCACGGTGTACTCGCCCGGCGCGATGCCGGCGCGCGCCGTCAGGTAGCGCGTGAGCGCCCAGGTCGACGCGCCGAAGCCGGTCACGCCGAAGCGCCGGCCGCGCGCATCGTCGATCGAGCGCATCGGCTCGCCGCCGCGGGGCCGCGTGGTGGCCAGCTCGGCCAGCCCGGCGGCGCGCACGAACGCGATCACCGACAGCACGTCCTGCCCGCGGCTCTGCAGATCGATCGTGTGATCGTAGAAACCGACCGCGCCATGCACGGCGCCGGCGATCAGTTCGGTCGAGGTGTCGATGCCGGCCGGCACCGACTGCACGCGCACGTCGAGCCCCTCGTCGCGGAAATAGCCGAGCCGCGAGGCGAGCATCGCGGGCAGGTAGACGATCTTGGACATCCCGCCGACCATCAATTCGATCGGCTCGGCGCTGGCGGGCGCGGCCGTGCAGGCCAGCGCGGCGAGCAGCAGCAGGCGGCCGAGCGGACGAAGCGGGCGACTGAGCGGGCGACTGAGCGGGCGAACCAGGGAACGCATCGGGATCTGTCTCCTTCTCGCGGCATCCTTGCCGGGCGGCCGGGCGATGTCGTGCCGGGCCGCGGCGGGCAGGTGCCGCTTCAACGGTGCCAAGTATAGAAATCCGACGCCTTCTGATTCCCTTCAGCGATTCCGGAGTTTTCTCGGTATTTACCCTCGGCGCGGGGCGGGATCGGGCGGCGGTGCGGGCGGATGGCGGGATTGTGACGCAGGCGGCGCACAGGGCGCGAGCCGCGGGCGGCTGTGGACAAGCCGCGATGGCGCATGGGTGAGGCTGAGTGGAATGCGATCGGACGGCCGCGCCCGTGTGGATAACCGTCGCCATGCCGACCGACGAGGACGGTTGGGCGCGGCGGCAGGCCGATGGCGGCTGTGAAACGCCGGCCGGCCGCACCGGCAGTGCGAATCGGGCGAGATCGGCCCGCTCAGCCCAGCGCGGAATAGCCCAGCGCGGCGGCCTCGTCGGCGAAGCGCGCGATCGCATCGTAGGCGGCGGCCGGCAAGTGCTCGAAGCGCCGCAGCCGCAACGCGCGCGCCCGCGCCGGATCGGCGGCCAACGCCCGGAGAACGCCGAACGCGAAAAATGCCGGCAGTCGGCCCGCATCGTTGTTGTCCAACAGTCCGAACGCGGAGATGCTGTCCGGACGCGCCATGAACCACACGATCGATGCGCCATAGACCGCTGCGGC
>NZ_JAAGPF010000379.1 GCF_017104645.1 Burkholderia sp. Ac-20379 | reverse complement strand
GCGCTGCATGCGCTCCGGCAACGCGCGGGCATGAGCGAACGCCTGCGCCGCATCGCCGGCGCCGCGGTGCTGATCGCCAGCGGCGCGATTGCGCTCGGCGTCGACACGCAGGCGCTCGCGCAACTGCCTTCCACGCCGGCCAACCGGATCGAGACGCGCCTCGCCGGCCTGCTCGCACCCGCCCATGCCGACCGCACGCCGTCCGCCTCGCACGCCGCCGAACCGCTGCGCCTGCCCGACGAAGGCGAACTGCCCGCGCTCGACGGCGCAACAGCCTGGCTCGATTCGCCGCCGCTCACGCGCGACGCGCTGCGCGGCAAGGTCGTGGTCGTCAACTTCTGGACCTACTCGTGCATCAATTGCCTGCGCACGCTGCCCTATCTGAAGCAATGGGATGCGCACTACCGCAAGGACGGGCTGGCGGTGATCGGCGTGCATACGCCCGAGTTCGGGTTCGAGCGCGACGCGGGCAACGTGCAGCGCGCGCTGAAGGATCTCGGCATTCGTTACCCGGTCGCGACCGATAACGCATACCGCGTCTGGCAAGCCTTCGACAACCAGTACTGGCCGGCCTTCTACATCGCCGACGCGAACGGGCGGATCCGCTATCACCACTTCGGCGAGGGCGGCTACGACGAGGCCGATCGCGTGATCCGGCAGTTGCTGGCCGACAGCGGCCGCACGATGCCGGCCGCGCCCGACGCCAATCGCGCCGCGCCGGGCAGCGGCGCGCTGGCACCCGCCGATACCGGCGACATCGGCTCGGGCGAGACCTACGTGGGCTACCGGCAGGCGCAGGGCTTCGCCTCGCCCGAACCGGTGCGGCCCGATCGCGACGCGCGCTACAGCGCCCCCGCGCAACCGGCGCTGAACACCTGGGGCTTCGACGGTGCGTGGCGGGTAGGCGCCGAAGCGGCGGTGGCCGCGGCGCCGGGCGCGCGCATCGTCTATCGCTTCCACGCGCGCGACCTGCACCTCGTGCTCGCACCGGGCGCCGACGGCAAGCCGGTGCGCATTCGCGTCAGCATCGACGGCGCGCCGCCCGGCGACGCGCATGGCGCCGACCTCCACGCCGACGGCAGCGGCGTCGTGGATGCCGCGCGGCTGTATCAACTGGTGCGCCAGCGCGGGCCGGTGCGCGACCGCACGTTCGCGATCGAGTTTCTCGAGCCGGGCGCGCAGGCCTTCAGTTTCACGTTCGGCTGATCGCACGGGCGCATCGCAGGCCCGCTCCGCCCATCGCCCCGAATCGCGTCACGCGCGGCTCGGGGCGAATCCATTCGGCAACGCCCGCCATCGTCGTCCGACCCACGCGACGACACCCCGCCCGGCAGCCGATCTGTTTCGCAACGTGTCCGCCCGAGCAACCGATACATGCGCATGCAACAAGCCGGTTCGGGGAAATACACCCGATACATCGGCCGGTTGTAATGCTTTCACGCCGGCAGCACACGCAACGCGCCGCCGGATGAACGCAGTAACCAAGCCGCAGAACCCTCACTCACGTTTCAGGAGAAACCTCATGCAAGTCTCGAAGCTCGCCGTCTCGTTCGCCCTCGTCGCCTCGCTCGCCGCCGCATCGAGCGCGTTCGCCGCCGCACCGGCTCAATCGGCGCCGGCCCAGGGCTGCACCGCCGCCCAGGTCGCGCAGGCCATGAACGCGCCGCTGACCCGCGCCGAGGTGCGCCAGCAACTGATCGAGGCCGAACACGACGGCCAGCTCGCCGCGCTGCAAGACCTCTATCGCGGCGGCTGATCGCCTCGCCCGCCAGCCCCGCATCGCCCACGCTCGTTCATCGATCCAGGAGAAACACCATGCAAGTCTCGAAGCTCGCCGTCTCGTTCGCCCTCGCCGCCTCGCTCGCCGCCGCATCGAGCGCCTTCGCCGCCGCACCGGCCCAATCGGCGCCGGCGCAAGCCAGTGCCGAAGAGCAGGTCTCGCGCGCCATCAACGCGCCGCTGACCCGCGCCGACGTGCGCCGTCAACTGGTCGAAGCCCAGCAGAACGGCCAGATCGCCGCGCTGCGCAGCCTCTACCGCGGCAGTTGAGCGTCGTACCGGAGCGCGCCGCCGCGCGCTCCGCCGTCTCGTCAGGACAATCAGGACAACTCGAGGAATCGCATCATGATCAGAACCTGGTTTGCGGCGGCCCTTGCCGTCGCCTCGCTCGCCGCGGCATCGACCGCATTCGCCAGCGGTTACGGCCCGGCGCCGCACTACGATCCGCTGGCCGGCGCGCCCGCGTCGCAACGCGGCCAGAGCGCCCAGACGCTGCATGCCGAAGCGGCGCAATCGATGGCCGCCGCCTCGTACGGCACGGAAGGCCGCGCCAGCTCCGAGTCGGGCGCGCGCATGGCCTGGCACGATACGGCCTCGGTCTATGCGCATCATTGACGGGGCCGGCCCGCAACACGCCGGTTTGCTTCGCAGTGCGTCACGCGATGCGGCGGCCTGCCCGACACCCGGCGGCGCCGCATCGTCGCTCATCCCAGCATCAGCGGCAGGATCAGCCGCGCCTCCAGCCCGCCGCTGCAACGATTGTGCAATTGCAGATCGCCGCGCATGGCCCGCACGAGCCGCCGCGCGATCGCCAGCCCCAGCCCCGAGCCTTTCGCCTTGCCCGCCGATTCCGGCGCGCGATACCACGGTTCGAACACGGCCGCGAGTTGCGACGGCGCGATGCCCGGCCCCGAATCGAGCACGGCCAGCACGAGTTGCCGCGCTTCCACGCGCACGCTGAGCCGCACGTCCGAGCCGTAGCGCAGCGCGTTGTCGATCAGGTTCATCAGCACGCGCCGCAACGCATGCGGGCACGACACGATCGGCCGGCCGACTTGCCCGTCGAGTTCCACCACGCGCCCCGCGTCGCGATAAGTGCCGATCAGCGCGGCGAGCATGCGATCCGCATCGATGCGGCGCGGCGATTCGAGGCCCACCGATTGCGTGCGCGCGCAGGCCAGGCTCGCCTCCACCAGTTCGTTCATCTCGGCCACGTCGGCCGCCACCGCCTCGCGCAGCGCCGCGTCGTCGAGCATCTCGCCGCGCAGGCCGAGCCGCGTCAACGGCGTGCGCAGATCGTGCGCGTAGGCCGCCTGCACCACCAGCATTTCCGCCTCGCGCTCGGCGAACTGCGCGCTGGCGCCGTTGATCGCACCGATCAGGCGGTCGAGCGCGGGCATGCCGTCGGCAAGCAATGCGCCGCGCGCGCCGTCGCGGGCGTGCGCATCGATGCGCGCCGCGAGCCGCATCACACGGCGGCGTTGCGCGCGCAACCGTGCGAAGCTGGCCGCCGCGATCAGCGCGAAGCCGGTGCCCGGCACGATCACCACCGCCATCATCAGCAGATGCGCGAGCGGGCGATGCATGGCGATCGCCGAGATGGCGTTGAGCGCGAGCGTGGCCAGCATGAAGGCGATCCGCAGCAGCGCGGCGTAGCGGTGTCCGCGCCCGCCCGCGGAGCGCAGCCGCGCGCGCCATCGCACCAGCGGCGTCGCGACCAGCGCGCGCGGACGCGCCAGCACTTCGGTGGCATTGAGGCGCAACAGCGTCAGGGTTCTGTTCATTCCGATTCTCCCGTCTCGATGGAGTCTTTGGCACGGAATGCATGACACCATGCGCGCCGGGTGGCGCGCTATCAGACGTCAGGGCGCTTACCCCCTACCAAGGTTTATCCCGGCATGGCGGGCGTTCAGGTTCGGCCCGATTCAGTTCGAAACGGGCGGCTGGCCGAGCGCACGGCCGATCCATGCCTCGAGCTCCGAAGCATCGATCGGCTTCTCGATCAGGCACAGCGCGCGGCTCGCCTGGGCGCGCTCCAGCGTGCGGCCGGAGGCGAACGCGGTGATGAAGACGGTGGGAATATCCATGCCGCGCGCGGCCAGCCGCGCGAGCAGATCGATGCCGTCGAGGCCGGGCATCTGGATGTCGCAGACGAGGCAGGCCGTGTCGGCCAGCGCCGCCGAGGCGAGAAACGCGTCCGCGTTGTCGAACACGCGCGCCTGCCAGCCGAACGAGCGCACCAGGCTGCTGGTGGCGGCGCGCACGAACGGATCGTCGTCGACGATGGATACGAGCTGGTGGGCGGCTACGGACAAAAGGACTCTCGCTCAAAACCCCGGTGAACGAGCCGGTCAGGCAGACCGTCGTCCGGGAGCCCAGAATAGCGGGCCGCGCGCGGGGCCGCCATCATATCGAAGTATAGGGTCGCGCTCGGGCCCGCCGAATCGCCCGCCCGGCAAGGCTCGGGCGTCAGCGCGCGGGCAGCCGCTCGATGCCGAGCGCCTCCATCTTGCGCACCAGTTCGGCCACCGAGCGCGAGTTCATCTTGCGCATCGCCTGCCCGCGATGGATCTTGGCCGTGATCTCGGCGATCCCCATGCTGGCCGCGATCTGCTTGTTCATGAGGCCGTCGGCCACGTGCTGAAGCACCTCGCGCTCGCGCGGCGTCAACGAGGCCCAGCAACTGCGCGTCTCGCCGAGCGCAAGATCGGACGCGAGCCGCGCCGCGTCGCGCTCGAGCGCGGCGATCACGGCGTCGATCATGTCCTGATCGCGATACGGCTTGGCCAGGAAATCCACCGCGCCGGCCTTCATCGCCTTGACCGTCATCGGGATGTCGCCATACGCCGTCATGAAGATGATCGGCATGTGCGGCGCGCCGTCGTCGAGCAGCGTGCGCTGGAACGCCAGCCCGCTCTGCCCTTTCAGGCGCACGTCGAGCACGAGGCAGGCCGGCCCGTCGTGGCGCGGCGCCGCGACGAACGCCTCGATCGAGGCGAACGCGCGCACCTCCAGGTCGATCGAGCGCAGCAGCCCCGACAGGGAACCGCGCACGAGCTCGTCGTCGTCGACGATATGGACGACCCGGGCGTCGGGTCGGGAAGCGGCATCGGGGGAGCGGGAAGGTGGCATCGTCGCGTCAGTGTGGTTCGGTGAAGCGGCCGCGCCGGAGCGCGGCCCAAAAATGGACATCGGCGCGTGCGGCGGGAACCGGCGCACGCGGCCCGGCTCAGGGCCGTTGCAGCGGCAACACGAAGCTCGCGTGCGTGCCGGCGTCGGGGTCGCGCCGCGCCAGCGTCAGCGTGCCGCCATGCGCCTCGACGATCGAATGCGAAATCGCGAGCCCCATGCCCATGCCGGTCTCCTTGGTCGTAAACAACGGTTCGAGCAGCCGGTCGGCCACCTCGGGATCGATGCCGCTGCCGCTATCGAGCACGCTCACGCGCGCCCAGCCGGCCTCGTCGGCCGTGCACGCCAGCGCCAGCGGACGCGGCCGGGCGTCCAGCGCGGCCATCGCCTCGGCGCCGTTCATCAACAGGTTGATGACCACCTGCTGCAACTGGATCCGGTCGCCGTGCACCTGCACCGGCCGATCGAAGCCGCGCAGCTCGAGCGCCACCTCCAGCGTGTCGAGCTGCCCCGCCACGAGCGCGGCGGCCTCGCGCAGCGCATCGCACAGATCGAGCGTCGAGAATTGCGGCTCGGCCTTGCGCGCCTTGGCCCGCAGCGCCTCGATGATGGTCTTGGCGCGGGTCGCGCTCATGCTGATGTAGCGGAGCATCTCGCGCGTCTCGTCGATGTCGGGCGGCGTGCGGTTCAGCCAGCGCAGCGCGGCGCTGGCCGACGTGTCGACCGCCGCGATCGGCTGCCCGACCTCGTGCACGATCGACGCCACCAGCTCGCCCATCGCCTTGAGCCGGCTCGCGCGGCCGAGTTCGGCCAGCGCGTTGCGCAATTGCTCCTCGGCGCGGGCGCGCTGATCGTACTGCTCGCCGAGCGCTTCGTAGAGCCGCGCGTTCTCGAGCGCGAACGCGGCCTGCCCGGCGATCACCTCGATCACGGCCGCCTTGGCCGCCGTGAACACCTTCGACGCCAGCTTGTTCTCCAGATACAGCACGCCCACCAGCGTGGCGTAGCGCATCAGCGGCACGCACAGCACCGAGCGCGGCCGGTAGCGGCGCACGTAGTCGTCCTCGGCGAAGGCCGGCGCATCGCGCAGGTCGTCGATCACGAGGCCATCCTGCTTGCGCGCCACGGCCTGCACCAGCGACACGGGCAGCACGTCGGGCGTGAAGCCGGCCGGCTCCTGCACGACGCTGACCTCGCCGTCGCGCACGTAGGCCTGCGCCGGGACGCGCCAGCCGTCGTCGCGCCGCAGCGCCAGCACGCCGTAGCCCGCGCCGGAATTTTCGAGCGCGGTGCGCAGCACGGTATCGACCAGCCGCGCCGGCACGATGTCGCGCGCCAGCGCGTTGGAGATCCGCAGCACGGCCTGCACGTCGAGTTCCTGCAGACGGCTGGCGGCCGACGCGCGCGAATCGGATTCGAATGCCTCGGCATGCGCGGCCTGCAACTGCCGCACCTTGGCCACCGCGCCCCAGCGCTGCCACGCGCCGCGCGCGTGCCGCAGATAGGCGCGCGCGGGCACCTCCTCGCGGCGCGCCAGATAGAAGCGCGCCGCCCGCTCGGCCGCGAACGCCTCGACCTGCGCGAAGCCGTGCCGGCGCGCATGCG
>NZ_JAAGPF010000378.1 GCF_017104645.1 Burkholderia sp. Ac-20379 | reverse complement strand
GCGCCGCCGCGCCCGCGCGCGGATCCGCGCGCTCGACCGTGAAACGGAAACGCCGCGCGAGCCGCTCGCCCGGCGCGAGCAGCGTCATGCCGTGCGCCTCGGCGCCGCCGGGCAGGTTCACGGCGTTGATCGGATGATCGACCGGCTCGAAGCAGAAGAAGCGCTCGCCGGGCGGCGTGTAGAGCACGTAGCAATCGGCGTCCGATTCGATCGCCATGTTGAGCCCGCGCGATGGCCAGGCCACGGTCGCGCGCCCGCCCCAGCCCGTGAACGCGTGATTGACGAGCGTGGCCGGCAGCGGATACGCGATGCCGAACTGCCAGGCCGGCGGCACGCCGACATGCCGGCGCGGCAGCCAGTCGGGGCCGGACAGCCACAGGCCGCCCGCCGAGGCGGCCAGCTCGGTGGTGTCGTCGCGCACGATGAACGGATGCACGCCGAGCCCGAAAGGCAGCGGCTCGCGCCCGGCGTTCTCGATCGACAGCGCGATCGAGAGCGTCGCGCCGTCGAGCACGAACGATTGCGTCGCGCGATACGCGTACGGCGCGCTGCCGCGCCGGTCGAGCGACAGATGCAGTTCGGTGGCCGACGCCGCGTCGATGCGCCAGCGCGACAGCCAGCCGTCGCCGTGAATCGGCAGCGGCTCGCCGGCGCGGTTGCGCGGCACCTCGACGCGACGCCCGTCGCACTCGAAGCGCCCGCCGCCGATCCGGTTCGAATACGGCAGCAGCGGATAGCAGCCGAGCGCGTTCGGATCGGTGGCCGCGTCGACGTGATCGCAACCGCGGAAAATCGGCGTGGACGCGCCGTCGCCGCGCCAATCGAAGCGCGCGATGCCGCCGCCCAGGTGCGGCACGACGTCGAGCCGCAATTCGGCGGTGGCGAGCGTGACCGCCGCGTCGGCGGCCGACAGCACGCCCTGCGGGACGCTGGCCGGCTGCGGGCCGGGGCTGACCGGCTGCGCGGCGGCAGCGAGCCGGGCGCGGCGCGCGCGGGCCGCCGCCGACGAACCCGCCGGCGAGGAAGAAGCACTGCTCATGGTCGATGTCGTCATGCTCGTCTCCTGTCGGCGCCGCGCGGGCGGCACGCGAATCCGGGTCAGGCCCAGCCGCCGTCGACGACGACGTCCTGGGCGGTCATCATGCGGCTGTCGTCGGCCGCCAGGAACAGCGCGGCGCGGGCCAGATCGTCGGGCAGCAGCTCGTCGCCGATGCACTGCCCGGCCTTGATCGCCGCGCGTCCGGCGTCGTCGAGCCACAGCGCGCGCTGCTTGTCGGTCATCACCCAGCCCGGCACCAGCGCGTTGACGCGGATCCGGAACGGGCCGAGATCGCGCGCCAGCGTGCGCGTGAGGCCCTGGATCGCGGCCTTCGAGGTGGCATAGATCGGGTAGCCGCCGTTCTTCAGCATCCAGCTGATCGAGCCGAGGTTGACGATCGCGCCGCCGCCGAGCGATTTCATGTCGTCGATCACGGCCTGCGCGGCGAAGAACTGATGGCGCAGGTTCACGGCGATCGCCGCGTCGAACGATTCCGGCGTGACGTCCTCGATGCTGTGGCGGCGATCGTTGGCGGCGTTGTTGATCAGCACGCCGAACGGGCCGGTGCGCGTGCGCAGCTCGGCGATCGCGCGGCGCAGCGCGTCGATGTCGGTCAGATCGGCCGCGACGAACGCCGGCGCATGGCGCGCGCCGGCCAGCCGGTCGGCCAGCGCGGCGCCGGCCTGCGCATCGAGATCGATGAAGCCGACGCGCGCGCCCTGCGCCGCGAAGTGCTCGACGAACGCGGCGCCGATGCCGGTGGCGCCGCCCGTGATCAGCACGGCGCGATCGGTCAGGCTCGGGAAGCGCGCGCCGTGCGCGTCGTCGGCGGTAATCGGCTGCTGGGTGTCCATGGTGCGTCCTTAAGTGCTTGGGGCGGTATCAGTCGCGCGTGCCGCGGTTCTTCAACTGGTCGAGCAGCACGGCGGCGAGCAGGATCGCGCCGCGCACGAGGTACTGGTAGAACGCGTCGATGTTGAGCAGGTTCATGACGTTCTCGACCGTGCCCATGATCAGCACGCCGATCACCACGCCGGAGATCGTGGCGCGCCCGCCGAGCAGCGACACGCCGCCGAGCACGCAGGCCGAGATCACGTTCAGCTCGAAGCCTTCGGCCGCGTTCGGCTGGCCCGAGGTGATGCGCGAGGCCAGGATCACGCCGGCCAGCGCGGTCACGGCGCCCTGGATCAGGAAGATCCACACACGGGTGCGCTCGACGTTGATGCCGGCCAGCCGCGACGCTTCCGGATTGCCGCCGATCGCCAGCGTGTTGCGGCCGTACACCGTCTGGTTCAGCATCACGCCGAACACGATGAAGCACAGCAGCGTGACCCAGATCGGCAGCGACACGCCGAACATCGCCAGCCCGCCGAGCGCGATGAAGGTGTCCGACGACACGCCCACCGCCTGCCCGTGCGAGACGATGAAGCCGAGCCCGCGCACGATTTCCATGGTGGCCAGCGTGGTGATCAGCGCGTTGATGCGCAGGTAGGCGATCACCGCGCCGTTCACGAAGCCGATCGCGGCGCCGGCCACCACCGCCGCGACGATCGCGATGAAGGTGTTGTCGGTGGCGTTCAGCACCATCGCGCAGAGCACGCCCGAGAACGCCACGGTCGAGCCGATCGACAGGTCGAAATCGCGCGAGGCGAGACAGAACATCATGGTGCAGGCCACCATGCCGATCTGCGAGATCGACAGCGCGAGGCCCAGCATGTTGTCGATCGAGAAGAAGTGATCGACCGTCACCGACATGGTGACGAACATCACCGCGAAGATCACGATCAGGCTGTAGTCGGTGACCTGCTGCCACCACTTCTGCTTGTCGTTGCTCTGCGGAATCAAGGCCTCGGCGGCTTTCTTGGCCGCGGCCTGCGCGATATTTTCTCTGGCTTCCATCGTGTTGCTCCCTGCGGTGCGCGGAGCGGAAAGGCCCGCGCGGTCTCCATGTTCGTTCGTCCGTTCGCGCCCGCCGTCAGGCGGCCTGCGCGCTCGGACCCTGCGGCAGCGCCAGACTGAGCACCGCCTGTTCGTTCGCGTCGGCGCGCGCCAGCTCGCCGGCGATCCGGCCTTCGCGCATCACGACGATGCGGTCGGACACGCCCAGCACCTCGGGCAGCTCCGACGACACCATCACGATCGCGCAGCCGCGCTCGGCCAGCTCGTAGATCACCTGATAGATCTCGTTCTTCGCGCCCACGTCGATGCCGCGCGTCGGCTCGTCGAGAATCACCACCTTCAGGTCCGGCTCGGCGAGCCAGCGCGACAGGATCGCCTTCTGCTGGTTGCCGCCCGACAGGAAACGGATCTTCTGGCGGCGGCTCGGCGTCTTGATCTTCAGCAGCTTGATGAAGCGGTCGGCCGTTTCGGCTTCCTTGCGGCCGTTCAGGAACATCCCCGCGCGCAGCGAATGGCGGCGGCAGCTGATGTTGATGTTCTCGGCGACCGTCGCCATCGCGACGATCCCCTCTTCCTTGCGGTCTTCCGGGCACAGCACGATGCCGTGGCGGATCGCGTCGCCGGTGCGGCGGATCTCGATGCGCTTGCCGTCGAGCGTCAGCGCGCCGCCGCGCTTGCGGTCCGCGCCGTAGATCACGCGCATCAGCTCGCTGCGGCCCGCGCCCACCAGGCCGAAGAAGCCGACGATCTCGCCGGCGCGCACCGAGAAGCTGGCGGGCGCCTTCAGCGCGTCGCCGGCCACGTTGTCGGCTTCGAGCCGCACCGCGCCGAGCGGGCGCGGGCGGTAGTGATAGATGTCGTTGATTTCGCGGCCGACCATCTGGCTGACCATCTGATCGCGCGTCACCTCGGCCAGCACCGGGTGCGAGGCGATCCGCCGCCCGTCGCGGAAGATCGTGCACGCGTCGCAGAGCCGGTAGATCTCGTCCATGCGGTGCGAGATGTAGATCAGCGCGCGGCCGTCGGCACGCAGGTCGTCCACCAGCTTGAACAGCACTTCGGTCTCGCGGTGCGACAGCGAGCTGGTGGGTTCGTCGAGCGCGATCACGCGCGCGTTGCGCATCAGCGCCTTGCAGATCTCGACCATCTGGCGCTGCGCGATCGACAGCCGGCGCAGCTTGGCGCCCGGATCGAGATCGACGCCCATCGCCTCCAGCCGCTCGCGCACGTGACGCCGCGCGTCGCCCTTGCGCACGAAACCGAGCGCGTTCGGCAGCCGGCCGAGCATCAGGTTCTCGGCCACCGTCAGGTCGGGCACGTATTGCAGCTCCTGGTGAATCACCGCGACGCCGGCCGCGATCGACGCCGCCGCGCTCGTGAATTTCACCGGTTCGTCGTCGACGAACACGCTGCCGGAATCGGGCTGATACTCGCCGCCGAGGATCTTCAGCAGCGTCGACTTGCCCGCGCCGTTCTCGCCCATGAGGCCGTGGACCTGCCCCGCATGCACGTCGAACGAGATGCCGTCGAGCGCCCGCACGCCGGGGAAGACCTTGCCGATATTGTCGAAACGCAGAACCGCAGCCACTTGGCCTCCACTCGTCGTTGCCGGGCCGCCGCCTCGCGCGGCGGCCCGTTCTTGCTTCGTCGGGCGCGCCGGCCAGGCCGGCGCGCCCTACCTCGATCACCCTCGGCTTACTTCGATGCCAGGCCCATCTCGGTGCGCACCTTCTCGACGTTGTCGCGCGTCGCGAGCATGCCGGTCGTCAGCGTCAGCATCGGCGGCATCTTGTTCTGCGTGATCCAGTCGTACATCAGTTCGGCGGTTTCCTCGCCGTGACGCTTCGGGCTGATGATGACGGTGCCGTAGAAGCCCGTCGGCTGCGGCTTCTTGAATTCGCTGAGCGCCGAATCCGAACCGCCGATGCCGATGCCGATCATGTTGTCGGCCTTGAAGCCGCGCCCTTCGGCCGCGCGCACCGCGCCGAGCACCGCTTCGTCGTTGAGGCCGTACGCCACCCAGTGCTTGAACTTCGGGTTCTTGGTCAGCGCGATGTTGGCGGCGTTGAACGCGTTCTCGGTGTCGGTCTTGGCTTGCGGCGCGGCGATGATGTTCGCCTTCGGGAAGCCGGCCGCGATCAGCGCGTCGGTCGCGCCGCCGGTGCGGTCGTGCGCCGTCGGCAGTTGTTCGTAGGTGATGTCGATCGCGCCGACTTCGCTCATGTTCCAGCCGCGCTTCTTGATCTCGGCGGCGATGCCGTCGCCGACCTGCTTGCCGATGTTGTAGGCCGAGATGCCCATGTGCGGCACCGATTCGATCGGCTTGCCGCTGCCGTCGACGAGGCGGTCGTCCACCGTCATCATCTTCAGCTTGTGCGACTTGGCCTTGGCGACGATGCCCGGCCCGAGCTTGACGTCGGGCGTACAGATGATGAAGCCCTGCGCCTGCTGCGCCGAGAGGTTGTCGATCGCGCTCATGACCTTCTCGCCCGACGGCGCGCCGATCTTCACCAGCGTGAAGCCCTTTTCCTTCGCGGCCATTTCGGCGAACTTCCATTCGTCCTGGAACCACGGTTCCTCGGGTTGCTTGACGAGGAAGCCGATCTTCACCGGGTCCGCGGCCTGCGCGAACGGGGCGCCGCCGGCCAGCACGGCCGCAGCGGCGGCCAGCGTGACAAAGGTTCTGCGTTTCATCTGTTTCGTCTCCTGTTGATGCCACATCGGTTCCGGCCGCCTGGTTTTATGACGCGGCACACGCGCGGCCTTCGCGTGCTGCGGTCTTTCGGGATCCTGCCTTTCCGGCTTATGTCTTTCCATCTCGCCCGCCGCCCCGTCGCGCGGGGCCGCCGGCCTCAATCGTGGTACAGCGCGGTGCGTCCGCCGTCGATCGTGATGCAGGTGGCGTTGATGAACGGCGCCTCGTCGGACGCGAGGAACACCGCCGTCATCGCCACCTCGTCGGGACGGCCGATCCGCTTCATCGGCTGCAACGCCAGCGTTTCGGCGCGCGCCCTGGCCGGATCCGGCTGCGCGTTCCACCAGTCGTGCGTCAACTGCGTTTCCACGTAGCCCGGCGCGATCGCATTGACGCGCACGTTGCGCGGCGCGTATTCGATGCCGAGCGCGCGCGTCAGGCCCAGCACGCCGTGCTTGGCGACCGGGTACGGGAAGCAGCCCGGGATGATCTGGAACGCGTGCGTCGACGCCACGTTGACGATGCTGCCGCGGCCGCGCTCGACCATGCCGGCCAGCACCGCGCGGCAGCCGTTCCATACGCCGTCGAGATCGACCGCGAAGCAGCGCCGCCAATCCTCGTCGCGCATCGTCAGCGGATCGCAGAACACGTTGACGCCCGCGTTGTTGACCAGCACGTCGAGCGCGCCGAATTCGCGCTCGGCCGCGCCCACCGCGTCGGCGACCGATGCAACGTCGGTCACGTCGGTGCGCACCGCCAGCACGCGTGCGCCGGGCACCTCGCGTTCGATCGCGGCGGCGGCCTCGCGGCCCGCGGCTTCGTCCAACTCGGCGATCGTCACGGCCGCGCCCTCGCGGGCGAACGCCAGCGCGATCGCCGCGCC
>NZ_JAAGPF010000377.1 GCF_017104645.1 Burkholderia sp. Ac-20379 | reverse complement strand
CGCATTGCGCTGGTCGGCCGCGAGGACGAGCAGCGCGACGGCTACCCGGCCACGCTCGCGGCGCTCGCCGATGCGGCCGAGGCCGCGCACGTGGCACTCGAGGTGCGGTTCGTCGCGGCCCAGACGCTGAACGACGCCAATGCCGCCGAAGCGCTCACGGGCTGCGACGGCATCGTGCTGCCCGGCGGCGCCGACATGGCGCGCGTGCCGGGCCAGATCGCCGCGGCAAGCCACGCGTGGCGCAGCGGCACGCCGATCGTCGGGCTGTGCCTCGGCATGCAGTCGATGGCCACAGCCGTCGCCCGGCATGCGCTCGGACGGCGCGACGTGGGGCTCATGGAAGCGGAGCCGGGCATCCGCCTGCCGAGCTTCATCCCGGTGACGGCCGACGCCAGCGGCGAACCGAGCGAGCACCGGCTCGGCCGGCAGCGCATCGCGGTCGCGCCGGCCTCGCGCCTGCATGCGATCCTCGGCGCGACGCCCGAGATCCGCTGCAACCATCGCTACCGCCTCAATCCCGCGCTCGACGCGGCGCTGGCCCTCGCCGGCGTGGAAATCGTCGCGCGCGACGCGAGCGGCCGGATCGCCGATGCGATCGAGGCCCCCGCGCATCCGTTCTTCATCGGCATGCAGGGGCATCCCGAGCTCGATTCGACGCCGGGGCAGCCGCATCCGCTGCTGCGTGCGTTCTTCGAGGCGGTGCGGCGGCGCGAGCGCTGACGATCGGCCCGCGGCAGGCTGCGCGCCGCGCGATATTCCGTCATCCAAACGAATTCGCCCCGGGGATCGTCTCCCCGGGGCGAATGACGCGCTCACACGCTCGCAGGCTCACCTGCTCGCGGTGGAGCGCCTAGCGCTTGCCCGCCTGCTGCGCGCGAATCGCGGCCACCTGGCCCGCGTCGACCGCACCGGCACGATTCGACCAGCCCGAGCGCACGAAGCTCGCAAGCTGCGCGGCCTCGTCGTCGCTCAGGCGGTTCGCGAAGCCCGGCATCGGCAGGATCGACGGCGCCTTGGCCGTCGACGGCGTTTGCGCACCGTTCAGGATGACCGAGATCAGCCCGGTCGGATCGGACGCATTCACGACCGTCGCGCCATCCAGTTGCGGGAACACGCGCGGCGCGCCCTTCCCGTCGACCGCGTGGCACGCCGCGCAATTGTCGAGATAGAGCCGCTCTCCCAGCGTCAGGTTCAGCGCCGCCGTGAGTTTGGCGGTCGTGTCCTTCGCCGTGTTACCGGCAGAAGCCGCCGCCTCCGCGCCTGCCGGCGACAGCGTGGCCAGGTACGCCGCGATGGCGTCGAGATCGGCGTCGCTCAGATGCGAGGTGCTGTTGAACACCACCGAGGTCATCTCGCCCGCCACCGCCGCGCGATCGTTGCGGCCCGTGCGCAGATAATCGGCGAGTTCCGCGCGGCTCCAGTGCGACGCGCCGCGCAGCGACGGCACGTTCCAGCCATTGAGCTTGCTGCCGGACAGATACAGCGCGCTGCTGCCATCGAGCGCCTTCTCGTTCATCGCCACGCCGCGCGGCGTATGGCAACTGCCGCAGTGCCCGAGGCTCTCCACCAGGTAGGCGCCGCGCCGAACCTGCTCGCTGGCGCCGTCGGGCGCCGCGAACGGCGCATCGGAGGTGAACGCCCAGTTCCAGAGCGCCATGCCCCAGCGCTGGTTGAACGGGAAGCGCAGATCCGTTGCGGGCGCAACGTCCTTGGCCGGCGTCACGCCGTGCATGAAGTACGTGTAAAGCGCGTGGATGTCGCTGTCCGTGATCTTCGCGTAGGACGGGTACGGCATGGCCGGATAAAGATGCGCGCCGTCGGCACGCACGCCCTTGCGCACCGCCGCCGCGAATTGCGCTTCGGTGTACTTGCCGATGCCGGCCTGCGGATCGGGCGTGATGTTGGTCGAGTAGATCGTGCCGATCCCGCTGGTGATCGGCAGGCCGCCGGTATAGGGCTTGCGGCCCACGGTCGAATGGCAGGCCATGCAGTCGCCGGCCCGCGCGAGATACTCGCCCTGCTTGATCAGCGCGGCCTGCGAACCGGCGGCGTCCTGCGCATGCGCGGCCGAGATGTCGAGCGCGGCCAGGGTCATGACGGCCGCGAGCTTGAGCGTGTTGACGAATTGCTTGGCGATCATGCTTGCACCATGGGGCCGGGATTCTTGAGGTACTGTTCCTTGATCGCGCGAGCGGCGAACAGCGTGATCGCGCCGATCGTGGCGGTGGGATTGGCCTGGAAGTTCTGCGGGAACGCATTGCCGCCCGGCACGAACACGTTGTGCACGTCCCAGCTTTGCAGATAGCGGTTCAGCGCGCTGGTCGACGGAGAATCGCCCATCACCGCGCCGCCCACGTTGTGCGTCGACACGTATTTCGTGATGTCCCAGTGCGCGTCGAGCGGCAGGAAGCTCTCCGAGTAGCTGTCCGGGCCGAGTTCTTTCGTGATGTCGAGCACGATCTTGCGCAAATACTGCTGAAGCTTCAGTTCGTTCTGCTTCCAGTCGAACGTGATGCGCAGCAGCGGCTGCCCCCACGGGTCCTTGTAAGTGGGATCGAGATCCACGTAGTGATCGCGGTAGGACATGCAGCTGGTCGTGATGCCGATCTTCATCGAATGGCCGTACCAGTCCTGCATGCCCTCCTTCCAGCCCTGGCCCCAGGCCGGCGTGCCCTTCGGCAGCGCCGTGCCGATCGGCGCGCCGGTCGACTGCGCGCTCTGGATTTTCGCCCCGCCGATGAAGCCCAGCGACGGGCCGTCGAAGTTACCCGGCGAAATATCGTTGAACAACTGCCCCGTGGCGCCGGCCGTGGCGAACGGGTTGAAGTGCTTGTCCTTGAAGAACAGCGTCGCGCCGCCATTGCTGAGGAACGCGTAATTGCGGCCCACCACGCCGGTGCCGCTGACGGGATCGTACGGCTTGCCGATGCCCGACAGCAGCATCAGGCGCACGTTGACGAACTGGAAGCCTGCCAGCACGACGATCTTCGCCGGCTGGAATACTTCGTTACCCTGAGCGTCGGCATAGGTCACGCCGCGCGCCGTCTTGCCGTCGGGGTGCAGCTCGACGCGCAGGACATTGGCGTTCACGCGGTAGGAGAAGTTGTCCATGCGCTTGAGCGCATCGAGCACGGCCGTCTGCGGCGACGCCTTCGAGAAGTTCAGGCACGGATACTTGCTGCAATAGCCGCAGTAATTGCACGGCGCGATCTGGTTGCCGTAGGGATTCGTCCAGGCCTGCGAAACGTTCGCGGACGGATTCGGGAACGGGTGATAGCCGAGCTTGCGCGCGGCATCCGCGAAGATCGTGTTGTTCAGCGTGTCCTTGAGCGGCGGCAGCGGAACCGGATTCGAGCGCGGGCCCTCGAACGGGTCGCCGCCCTCGACGAGCTTGCCGCGCAGGTTGCCGGTGCTGCCCGACAGGCCGCAGACCTTGTCGAAGAAGTCGTAGTACGGCTCGATCTCGTCCCAACTGAACGGGAAATCCTGCACCTGCATGCCGGTTTCCAGTTGCCCCTTCTTGTAGGCCTGGTCGGCGTAGGTCTTGAGCTTGAGATCGGTGGGCGTCGGCCGCATCAGCACGCCGGTCCAGTGCAGGCCGGAGCCGCCCACGCCGGTGCCGGGCACGAACGCGCCCCACTTGCGGGTGGGCAGCGCCACGTCGTTCGCGGAATGCCGCACGGTGAGCGCGCCATCGCGCGGCGTCACCATGATCTTGTTGCGCACGCCATAGGCGTACTGGTCGGCCGGCTTGGGGTAGGCGAAATCGGCATTGGTGCGATCTTCGCCGCGCTCCAGCGCGCGCACTTTCAGGCCGGCCTGAGCCAGTTCGATGCTCATGAGCGAACCCGCCCAGCCGAGCCCGACGACGACTACGTCGACGTCATCGTTGATGATCTTTGTCACGGTTTTCCTTGTCGATTCTGAATGCGCGAAGCCTCGCGCAACGTGCCGGGGATCAGGCGCGCAGCCCGGCCAGGCTGACGGGGCCGAGCGGATATTTCACGTTGTGCTGGGCGACCCACTCGAGAAAGCTCGCGCGCGCGCCGGGAAAACCGATGGCGATCCAGGCCTTCATGCCCTTGTTGCCGCCGTACATCGGGTCGGAGAGATAGCCGTTCTTCGAATCGGAGAGCATTTCGCCGAAGAACTGGCTGGCCGTGAGCGCCGCTTCGCCGGCATCGGCGAAGCGGACGTCGTTGGCCTGCAAGGCGTGCAGCACGGCGTCCTGCGAGGCCGCATCGAGCTCGTGGAACGCGCGGTGGTAGCGCTGCCGGCAATAGCCGTTGGCAAGCGCGATGCCGCGGCGGTAGATCTCCTGCGGCGTGTAGGGCAACTGATAGCCGAGTTCCTTCGGCGCCTGCGTGTTGAACGGGCCTTGCAGGTAGATTTCGTGGCCGAAATCGCCGTGCATCTGCTGATCGATGAACACCGGCACGTTGGTTTCGAGTGCGCCCGGCCCGCGGCCGCTGGCGGGAATCAGCCGGTCGCAGGCGGCCAGCATGAATGCCCATTCGTCGGCGGAGAAGAACGCGGGCGTGTAGGCGTGCAGATCGGGCGCGGCCAATTGCGCCGCGTCCGCCGCGCTCAAGCCGTGGACGACGATGCCGAGCGACGGCAGCGCTAGCAGCGATGCGAGGAGAAACTTACGCCTTGAAGAACTGACATGTGATGACATTGGAGACCATGCTTTGCGAGAGGATTGCCAAAAACCCGATGTTTATCTATTTTTGAAAGATATTTGTATGTATTTAGTGCGAATTTCGGGTTGCCGTAAGCATAGCAAAAAGTCATGACGTCAGATGTCACATAACAATATTCGTTGTTTATCCTCTCGCCTGCCCGCGCGGCGCTCAGGGCATCAGCCGCCGCCGCAAGTCGTCGAGCAGCCAGCGCCCCGCCCGCCCGAGCGGCCGGTCGCGCACGTGCGCCGCGTAGATCGGCAGCGTGCCCGACGGCGCCAGGCCCTCGTCGGCGATCTCGATCCGCGCAAGCCGGCCGTCGGCCAGATACGGCGCGACGACGAACGGCGGCATCTTGCACCAGCCGAAGCCGGCCAGCAGGAAGTCGAGCCGGCGCCCGAGGTCGACGAAGCGCCAGACGCGGCTGCCGATCACGCCGTGGCTCGGCCCCTGCTCGCCGTGCGCATCGGACAGCACCAGTTGCACCTCCGCTTCGAGATCGGCCCGCGCCAGCGGCCGCCCGAGGCGCGCGAGCGGGTGCCCGGCCGCCACCACCGGCACCAGTTCCAGGCGCATCAACGGCCAGGCCATCAGATCGTCCGGCACCGCGGGCAGCAGCAGACACACCGCCAGCGCCGCCGCGTTCTCGCGCAGGCGCCGCTCGGCGCCGCCCACGCCCTCGGTCGAGAACGACACCGGCAGATCGGGAAACGCCTCGCGCAACGCGCGCAGGCTGTCGATCAGCGGCGCGGTCGGCACCAGCGGATCGATCGCCACCGTCAGCACCGGCTCCAGGCCCGCGCGCGTGCCGGCGGCGATCGCGGCGAAGCGATCCGCGCCGGCCAGCACCGCGCGCGCCTGCTCGACCAGCACGCGCCCGACCGGCGTGAGCGCCGGACGCCGGCTCGAGCGGTCGAACAACGCCACGCCCTGCGTCTCCTCGAGCGTGGCGATCGCCTGGCTGATCGCCGACTGCACGCGGCCGAGCGCCCGGCCGGCCGCCGAAAAGCTGCCGGCGTCGCTGATCGCGACGAGCACGCGCAACTGATCCAGGGTGAGATTGCCGATCACGATCCATCTCCATTCATGACAGAAACTATCGGAATTTAATCACTTCCCGAGATGGTTGTCGCTTCCTATAGTGCGGGCATGTTCATCCACGCATCTGCCACCGGAGCCCAGCCATGCCTACCCTGCTCGTCGTCGAATCCAGCCCGCGCGGCGGCCAATCCCTGTCGCGCGGCCTGACGCGCGCGTTCGTCGAACACTGGCGGCAGCGCCATCCCGAGGGCCGCGTCGTCGAGCGCGACCTGGTGCAGAATCCGCCGCCGTTCGTCACGCAGCCCTGGCTCGCCGCCTACTTCACGCCGGCCGGGCATCAAACGCCCGCGATGCAGGCCGAGCTCGCGCTGTCGGACGAATTGGTGGCCGAACTGCTCGCGGCCGACCACATCGCGATCGGCACGCCCGTCTACAACTACAACGTGCCGGCCGTGCTGAAGGCCTATTTCGACCACATCGTGCGCAAGGGGCTCACGCTCGGCTTCTCGGGCGAAGGGCTCGTGACGGGCAAGCGCGCCACGCTGA
>NZ_JAAGPF010000376.1 GCF_017104645.1 Burkholderia sp. Ac-20379 | reverse complement strand
GCCGGGCTCGCGCCCGAGATCGCCTGCGAGCCCACCTACATGATGACGGCGGTGGCGATGGTGCGCGGCGGGCTGGGCCTGACGATCCTGCCGGCCTCGGCGCGCGAGGTGCTGGCCGAGCCGGAGCTGGTGGCGCGGCCGATCGACGATCCGGCGTTCGTGCGGCCCGTGGCGCTGGTCAAGCGGCGCGGCCGCACCTTGCCGGGCGTGGTCGAGGCGTTCGCCGGGCGCGTGATCGCGCGCGGGCTGTCGTGACCGGTTTTCGCCTGCGCAAGTTGACTAGTTAACTTGATGCCGATAAACACCGATGCCCCGCGAAGTCGCAATCGCGCACCACGATTGCGCATGCCGATTCGTCTGAAACCTATATGGAATAAAGGCTTCAGGGTATCCCCTAGGTCGCCGTTTCTTTTGGCGAAATTGCTTGCCAACGTGTTTTTGTTGACTCATTCTTGTCTATACAAGATCGCTCGTTAGCTTGGCAGGTAGTTCCGAACCTATGGGGAATGTCGACATGAAGAGTAAGCACAGCCGTCTCGTTTCGCTGCTGATCGGCGCGGTGTTGGGATCCGCGATGATGACCGGCGCCGCGCAGGCGAAAGACTGGAAGACGGTCACGATCGCGCTCGACGGCAGCTATGCGCCGTGGAACCTCACGCTGCCCGGCGGCAAGCTGGGCGGCTTCGAGCCGGAGCTGGTCGCGAAGCTGTGCGCGCATGCGCAGCTCAAGTGCAACCTGGTCACGCAGGATTGGGACGGCATGATTCCGGGCCTGCAGGCCGGCAAGTTCGATGTCCTGATGGATGCGATCTCGATCACGCCCGACCGCGAGAAGATCCTCGCGCTGTCGCAGCCGTACGCGGCCACGCCGGCCACGTTCGCCACCTCCGATCCGAAGCTGCTGCCGAAATCGGCGCCGAACACCGCCGCGCTGCGCCTCGACAACGACGCCCGCAGCAACGCGCCCGCCATCGACGCGCTGCGCAAGGCACTCAAGGGCAAGACCATCGGCCTGCAATCGGGCACGATCTACACGGCCTTCGTCAACAACAACTTCAAGGATGTGGCCTCGGTGCGCGTCTACAAGAGCGCGCCCGAGCGCGATCTCGATCTGGCCAACGGCCGCATCGACGCCTCGTTCGACGACATCACCTACTACACGGCGAACGCCGGCAAGTCGCAGGTGCTGCCGGCCGGCCCGGTGATCGCCGGCCCGATCTGGGGCCCGGGCGAAGGCCTTGCGTTCCGCAAGACGGATACCGACCTGAAGGCCAAGTTCGACGCGGCGATCGCGGCGGCCAAGGCCGACGGCACGATCAAGAGCCTGTCGATGAAGTGGTTCAAGACCGACGTCACGCCGTAAGCGCGGCGTTGTGCGCGGCGCCGTGTCCTCCACGGCGCCGCTGTCGTTTCTTCGCTTGTTTCGTCGGTCGTTTCGACCTGTTGTTTGACCCGTTACACCTGTAGCCGGATTTGCCTGGGGGCGTCATGTCTATCATCACCATGCTCGGTTTCGGATCGGAAGGCTGGGGCAGCGTGCTGCTGCTCGGCGCGCTGATGACGGTCGTGCTCACGATCTCCGCGCTGCTGATCGGTTCGGTGTTCGGCGGCCTCGTGGCCGCCGCCAAGCTGTCGCGCTTTCGCGCGCTGCGCGTGCTCGGCGACTGCTACACCACGGTGTTCCGCGGCGTGCCGGAACTGCTCGTGATCTACCTGTTCTATTTCGGCGGCTCCTCGCTCGTCACCACCATCGGCCAGTGGTTCGGCGCCGACGGCTTCGTCGGCGTGCCGCCGTTCGCGATCGGCGCGGTGGCGGTGGGCATGATCTCGGGCGCCTATCAGGCCGAGGTCTATCGCGCCGCCGTGCTGGCCGTCTCGCGCGGCGAGCTCGAAGCCGCGCGCGCGATCGGCATGCCGCGCCTGACCGCCGCGCGTCGCATCCTGATCCCGCAGGTGCTGCGCTTCGCGTTGCCGGGCCTCGGCAATGTCTGGCAGCTCAGTCTCAAGGATTCCGCATTGATTTCCGTCACCGGCCTGGCCGAGCTGCTGCGCGCCACCCAGGTGGCGGCCGGCTCGACGCACGAATACTTCCTGTTCTTCGTGGCGGGCGGCGTGCTGTACCTGGCGATGACGGGCGTGTCGAACCGCATCTTCGGCAAGGCCGAGGCGCATGTCGGCCGCTCGTTCAAGCGCAACTTCGCACGCAACTGACGCGGGGCTTTCCACCATGCATATCGATTTCCCGTTCCTGCTCGACACGTTGCGGCAGTTGATCGCCGCCGTGCCCACCACGCTGGGCCTGTTCTTCCTGTCGCTGGTGCTCGGCGGCTTGCTGTCGCTCGTGATCGTCACGCTGCGCGTGTCGCCGCACTGGCTGCCGAACCGCTTCGCGCGCGGCTACATCCTGGTATTTCGCGGCTCGCCGCTGCTGATCCAGATGTTCCTCGTCTATTACGGCCTCGGCGAATTCGGAGTGATCCGCGAAAGCTTCCTGTGGCCGGTGCTGCGCGAGCCGTACGTGTGCGCGGTGCTGTCGCTCGCGCTGTGCACGGCCGGCTACACGGCCGAGATCATCCGCGGCGGGCTGATGGCCGTGCCGGTGGGCCAGATCGAGGCCGGCCACGCGATCGGCCTGTCGGGCTTCGCGCTGCTGCGCCGGATCATCGGCCCGATCGCGCTGCGCCAGTGCCTGCCCGCGTATTCCACCGAGGCCGTGCTGCTCGTCAAGTCGACCGCACTGGCGAGCCTCGTGACCGTCTGGGAAGTGACGGGCGTGGCGCAGCAAATCATTCAGCAGACCTACCGCACCACGGAAGTGTTCATTTGCGCGGCGCTGATCTACCTGTTCCTGAATTTCGTCGTGGTGCGCGTGCTCGGCCTGCTCGAAACGCGGCTGTCGCGCCACCTGCGCGCCGCACCGGTGGTGGCCACGCGCGCCGCCGCCTCGCTCGAAACCCGCCGCGCCGCGCCGTGACCGGCAGCCTCACTCTGGAGAACCGCATGCAATCCGCCAACCCTGTCGCGCTGTCCGCCCGCAACATCCACAAATCGTTCGGCGCGCACCATGTGCTCAAGGGCATCTCGCTCGACGCGCACGAAGGCGACGTGATCTCGATCCTCGGCGCGAGCGGCTCGGGCAAGAGCACGTTCCTGCGCTGCCTGAACCTGCTCGAGATTCCCGACGACGGCTCGGTCACGCTGGCCGGCGAGGAACTGAAGATGAAGCGCCGCCGCGACGGCACGCTGCAGCCCGGCGATCCGCGCCAGGTGGATCGCGTGCGCTCGCAGCTCGGCATGGTGTTCCAGAACTTCAACCTCTGGTCGCACATGACGGTGCTCGAAAACGTGATCGAAGGGCCGATGCGCGTGCTCAAGCGCAGCCGCGCCGAAGCGGTGGAGGAGGCCGAGGCGCTGCTGGCCAAGGTCGGGCTGGGCGAGCGGCGCGGCCACTATCCGGCGCATCTGTCGGGCGGCCAGCAGCAGCGCGTGGCGATCGCGCGCGCGCTGGCCATGCATCCGAAGGTCATGCTGTTCGACGAGCCCACCTCCGCGCTCGATCCCGAACTGGTGGGCGAGGTGCTGCGCGTGATGCGCGCGCTGGCCGACGAGGGCCGCACGATGCTGGTGGTCACGCACGAGATGGGCTTCGCGCGCCATGTGTCGAACCGCGTGATGTTCCTGCATCAAGGGCAGGTGGATTCGGACGGCACGCCCGATGAAGTGTTCGGCGAGCACAAATCCGATTGCTTCCGCCGTTTCGTGTCCGGTCACGAAGATCGCAACACGAACTGAACCAACCGGGCCGCGTTCCGGCCCGGTGCCGCACCGTCTTCAACGCACGATCCGCAGGCAAGCACGATCATGGCCATCCTCCGTACCGACCGCCCGCTCGACTGGCGCGACATCGCCGCCGTCGCAGCCGGCGAACCGCTGCATCTTTCCGAGGCCGCGCGCGAGCGCATCGCGGCCGCCCGCCGGCTGGTCGAGCAGATCGTCGCGCGCGGCATTCGCGCCTACGGCGTGAACACGGGCGTGGGCGCGCTGTGCGACGTGGTGGTGTCGCCGGCCGATCAGCACGATCTGTCGCACAACATCCTGATGAGCCACGCAGTGGGCGTGGGCGCACCGCTCGGGCGCGAGGAGACGCGCGCGATCATGGCCGCCGCGATCAACAATTTCTCGCATGGCCACTCGGGCGTGCGGCTTGAGGTGGTCGAGCGGCTCGTGGCGCTGCTCGACGCCGATTGCCTGCCCGAAGTGCCGGCGAACGGCTCGGTCGGCTACCTGAGCCACATGGCGCATATCGCGCTGGTGTGCGTCGGTGCAGGCCACGCGCACTGGCGCGGCGAGCGGCTTACGGGTGCGGACGCGCTGCACCGGCTCGGCTTCGCGCCGCTGTCGCTCGAAGCGAAGGAAGGCCTGAGCCTCATCAACGGCACGCCGTGCGTGACCGGGCTGGCCGCGCTCGCGCTGCAACGCGCCGGGCGGCTGCTCGACTGGGCCGATGCGGTCTCGGCCATGAGCTTCGAGAACCTCGGCGGCCAGATGGCCGCGTTCGACGCCGATTCGCTGGCGTTCCGGGTGTCGCCGGGCCTCGCGCGCGTGGGCGAGCGCATGCGCGCGGCGCTCGACGGCAGCGGCCTGCTGGCCGCCGCGCTCGGCCGGCGCACGCAGGATCCGCTGAGCCTGCGCACGATTCCGCACGTGCACGGCGCGGCGCGCGACGTGCTGGCGGCCACCGGCGAGGTGGTCGATCGCGAGCTGGCATCCACCACCGACAATCCGATCGTGACGGGCACGCCCGATGCGCCGCGCGTCTATTCGCAGGCGCATGCGGTGGGCGCGTCGATCGCGCTGGCGATGGACAGCCTGGCGGTGGCCGTCGCGCAGGTGGCGGCGATGGCCGAGCGGCGCATCGACCGGCTCGTCAATCCGCTCGTCAGCGGGCTGCCGGCGTTCCTCGCGCATGCGGGCGGCACGCGCTCGGGTTTCATGATCGCTCAGTACACCGCAGCATCGCTGGTCGCGCAGAACCGCCGCGAAGCCGCGCCGGCCAGCCTCGACGGCGGCGTCACGTCGGGCCTGCAGGAGGATCACCTGTGCCATGCGACGCCGGCCGCGCTGAAGGCGCTGCTGGTGATCGAAAATAGCTGCCGGATACTTGGGATAGAATTGCTCGCGGCCGCGCAGGCCTACGACCTGCAGCCCGTCGACGCGCCGCGCGCGGCGTACACGGATACGCTCTACCAGCGGATTCGCCACGACGTGGCCACCTATCGCGACGACCGGCCGCTGGCCGACGACATCGCGCTGGCCTTCGGGCTGATCGCGCACGATGCGCCGCCGCCGCTGCCCGATCCCGTCAAGATCCGGCCGGTGGACGGCACGCTGATGCCCGATGCCGCGCCGTCGGTGGCGGGCGGCCCGGTGGCCTCGGCCAACGACGTGCTGCCGGCCGCGATCGGCGGCTGAGGAACGCGGGGCAGGGCTGGCCGCAGCCCTTCACGAAAGAAGTCGAGAATAACGATGACTACCAACGCAGTGGACGACGCCGCGCAGCCCCAGGCCGCGCGCAAGCTGGCACCCGCCTACGAGCAGATCAAGCGCTACGTGATCGGCCATATCGAGAACGGCACCTGGAAGCCGGGCGACATGATCCCGTCCGAAACCGAACTCGTGAAGGAGTTCGGCGTGGCGCGCATGACCGTGTCGCGCGCGCTGCGCGAACTGACGGCCGACCGCGTGCTCAAGCGCGTGCAGGGCTCGGGCACGTTCGTCGCGCCGCGCGACATCGAATCCACCGTGCTCGACATCCGCAACATCGCCGACGAAATCGTCGCGCGCGGCCACCGTCACACGGCCAAGGTGCTCGCGCTCGAAATCAGCCAGGATCCCGAAGCATTGGCGGCGCTCAATCTGGCCAAGGGGCCGGTGTTTCATTCGCTGATCGTGCACTACGAGGAAGGCGAGCCGATCCAGTACGAGGATCGCTACGTGAACCCGCAGGTGTTCCCGCACTATCTGGAGCAGGATTTCACGGCCGAAACGCCGAACCACTACATGGTGCAGCTCGCGCCGATCCAGCGCGCCGATTTCCGCATCTATGCGCAGAAGCCCGACGCGCCGGTGCGCCGCCATCTGGCGATGGAGATCGGCGAGCCGTGCCTGATGATGTGGCGGCGCACGTGGGTGGGCGAATCGGTCGCCACCTCGGTGCAGCTCTGGCATCCCGCCTCGCGGTTTCATCTGGCCGGCAGCGTCTGAGCGCCGGCGGTCGATCGCGCGCGCCCGTTCGCGGCGCGCCTCTGCTTTTCCCTTCGAATTGACTAGACAGGATCGCGCCGCGCTGCTGGGCGCGGCGATGCCGCGCGTCTTCATTTCATACCTGTTTTAAAGGATCGGATGCCGTATCGGGATAAACACCGAGTGATGACGGGATACGATATTTTTTATTGAAAACGAGTTGTCTAGACAACATTGGCCGGATAGACTCGCTCCATTCCTCCTTTCCTTCCTGGGGCCGTCATGAATCATCCGAAGCACATCGATCCGCGTCTCGACCCGACGCGCGTGATCCGCGCGCCGCGCGGCAGCGAGAAGACCTGCAAGACCTGGCTGGCCGAGGCGGCCTACCGGATGCTGCAGA
>NZ_JAAGPF010000375.1 GCF_017104645.1 Burkholderia sp. Ac-20379 | reverse complement strand
CGTGCCGCCCCAGGGCAGCGCCAGCGCGCCGGCGGCCAGTTCGCCGGCCGCCGGGTGATAGCGCGACGAGGGCAGCAGCGGCGCGGCCCCCACTTCGCCCGGCCCCACCAGTTGCTCGACCTCGAACACGCGGATGTGCGCGCCGCCCGCCTCGACGTAGGCGACGACGGTATTGCTGGTGCCGAGGTCGATCCCGACGACGTATCGCGTCATCAGGCGTTCGCGCCGCCGCGCACGTCGAACTCCACCTTCCAGCGTTCGCCGCTGCCGCGCGGCACGGCTTCGAGTTCGAGCGTGCCGGCCTCGGTCACGCGCGCATGCAGCTTCACGGCCACGATCTCGCCGGGCGTGCGGCCGTCGGCCGGCAGCGTGGCCTGGATCGCCTCGAGCTCCTGCAGTTCGTCGGCCGACCAGTAATCGAGCATCGTGCCGACCTGATCCTGACGCCGCACCGACGAGCCGAAGAAGCGGAAGTGCACCGGCTCGCCCACCACCAGGCCGAATTCCTGTTCGGGCAGCGCGGCGTCCGAGCCCTCTTCCATGCCGAACGGCGCGACGCACAGCGCCGAGATGGGCGGCTCCATGCCGGGGATCGCCGGCATCGCCGATTCGATCGCCACGTAATAGGCGCGCGCCGTGCCGCCGCGAATCCGCACGCCGCGGCCGCGCTTGACGTAGCCGTAATAGGCCGCGCCGCGCGCCACCGCGAGATCGAGATCCGCGCCGCCGAGCAGGCGGGCCGGGGCCGCGCCTTCGGCCGCGAGCCAGCCGTTCAGGATCGACAGGATCCGCTCGGTCAGCAGGTCGGACTTGAACACGCCGCCGTTGAACAGCACGGCGGTGGGATGCAGGAAGCCGGCGGCCGGGTTGGCCGCGAACGGCTGGCCTTCGAGTTCGGCCAGCGCGCCGACCTGCTTGCCGAGGAACGCGGCCAGATGGCGCGTGATGCCGGCGTCCTGCGCGTAGGGCAGGCCCAGTTGCGTCAGGCCGGCGCGCGTGCGCACCACCGGGCGGGCGGCGGAATCCACCTGCGGGAAGAAGCCTTCGAGCAGGATCTGCGTGAGTTCGGCGCGCGTCAGCTCGGTGCGGATCGAGCCGCCGATCAGCTTCGAGCCGCGGCTCGGCACCACCAGCGGCACCGTCTCGACGCTGCGGTCGGTCAGCAGCGTTTCCTTGGCGCCGCGGCATGCGTAGGTCAGCGCGCGCAGTTGCCACGGATCGGCCTGCGTGCCCTGCGCGGCGAGCTTGCGCGCGACCACGTGCGCGAGCGCCAGATCCATGTTGTCGCCGCCGAGCAGGATGTGCTCGCCCACCGCCACGCGGTGCAGTTCGAGATTGCCTTCGCGCTCGACCACCGCGATCAGCGAGAGATCGGTGGTGCCGCCGCCCACGTCCACCACGAGGATGATGTCGCCGACCTTGACGTCCTTGCGCCAGCCGCCGCCGCTCTTCTGGATCCAGCTGTAGAGCGCGGCCTGCGGCTCTTCCAGCAGCGTCATGCGGCTGTAGCCGGCGGCCTGCGCGGCCTCGGCCGTCAGTTCGCGCGCGGCCGGATCGAACGAGGCGGGGATCGTCACCGTCACGTCCTGCTCGGCGAACGGCGCGTCGGGGTGCGCGTGGTTCCAGGCTTCGCGCAGGTGGGTCAAGTAGCGCACCGACGCTTCCAGCGGCGAGACGCGCTCCACTTCGGGCGGCGCGTCGTTCGGCAGGATCGCGGCGCGGCGATCCACGCCGGGGTGGCAGAGCCAGCTCTTGGCGCTCGACACGAGCCGGATCGGCGTGCCCGCGCCGCGGCTGCGGGCCATTTCGCCGACCGCGTAATCGCGCGTGGCCGTCCACGGCAGCGTCAGGTCGCCCGCGGCCAGTTCGCCCGGATGCGGCAGGTACAGGAACGAGGGCAGCAGCGCCGGCGTGTCGACCGCGCCGGGCGAGCTCAGCTGGGCGACCGGCAGCACCTGCTGCGCGGCGGCGTCGCCGTCGCTGGCGGCCAGATCGACGTAGGACAGCGCGCAGTGGGTGGTGCCGAGATCGATGCCGATCGAGTAACGCGGATCGCTCACAGCTCCACCTCCGCCGGCGCGATCACCGTCACGTCGTGCGATTCGACCAGCTTCGGCAGCTTGACGGCCTCGGCGCGCCAGCCGCGATGGCTCAGCGTGCCCGTGAACGGCGCGGCGCCGACCACGTTGCCGGTCACGCGGTTCGCGGTGGCGTCGAAGCCGGCCGCGAGCGTCACGCGCGCGCCTTCGGCTTCGCTGCGCACCGGGCGGATCGTGAAGTGCTCGCGCAGCGTCGCGCGGCAGCCTTCGTGCACGAGGCGCGCGGCCGCACCGATCTCGGCGTCCGCGTAGGCGGCGATGTCTTCCTCGACGAAATCGACGAGGCGCGCGTTCTTCTGCAGCAGGCCGAGCAGTTGCAGCGCGGCGTCGGGGCTGGCGGCCTGGATCACGGGCGCGGGCGGTTGCGGCGCGGGGGCCGGAGCCGGCTTGGCCGCGACGGGTTCGGGCGCTTTTTGCGCGACGGGCGCGGCTGCGGGCGCGACGCCGTTGCGCAGGTCGCGCACCTCGGCGGCGAGCTTGCCGTTGCCGAGGATGGCGAAGAACGATCCGATGGCCACCGACAGGCGGCCAGCGAAGGACAGATTCGATTCAGGCATGTCATGCAACTCCGGTGGGCAGGCGGGCGGCGCGCGCGTGGGGCGCGCCGGCCCAGGCTGCCGGCAGGGACGGGACGAGACCGGTGCAGTCTCGAAAAACCCGTATTTTGCCTTGTTGTGGTCTGGCCCCGCTCAAAAGTCGCCTGGGAGATGGCGGGGAAGGGGCGGCGGGCGGGGGCGGAATCGTTGCGGTCGTTGCAGCGGGGCGGGCCGGTGGCGGGAGAGTGCGGCGCGTTGGCGGTGAGTGTCCCGGTGGCGGCCGTCGCATGAGGCGCGCCTGTGGCGCAGCGGCGTTCGGGGCGAGATGTCGTGCGGCGCAGGGCGGTAGCGGTTCGGCGATGGCGACGGTGGAGGGCGGAGGCCACGCGTGCCGCTAGGCCAGCGCTCCCCGCGCCCGGCTCGCCGCCGCTACCGGCACAATGGTGGCCCGCCCGCTTGCCGGGAATCTCAGGAGAACGCCGGATGAAACTCGCTCTGATCGGCGCATCGGGCCTGCTGGGCCGCGCCGTGGCCGCCGCGCTCGCGCCGCGCCGCGAATGGCGGCTCGTCGCCACCGTCCGCGATCCGGGCAGCGCCACCGCGCAAGCCGCCGCGCGCCTGGCCGGGCTGGCCCCCGAGGCGCTCGCGCCGCTCGACGTGCTCGACCCGCGCGCGCTCGACCGCTTCTTCGCCGCGCAGCGGCCCGACGCAGTGATCGTCTGCGCGGCCGAGCGGCGGCCCGACGTGTGCGAGCGCCAGCCCGAGGCGGCGCGCGCCATCAACGTGACGGCCCCGGCCGACATCGCCGCGCGCGCCGAGGCCGGCAGCGCATGGACGCTCGCGATGTCCACCGATTACGTGTTCGACGGCCGCGCCGCGCCATACCGAGAAACCGACGCGCCCGCGCCGCTCAACGCCTACGGCCGCAGCAAGGCCGACGGCGAGACGGCGCTGCTGGCCGCCTCGCCGCGCGCCTGCGTGCTGCGTCTGCCGCTGCTGTTCGGCCCGGCGCTGAGCTGGGCCGATTCGGCCGTGACGAGCCTGGTGCCGGCGATCGTCGCGTCGTCGCGGCCGGGCGCCGCGCCGGTCGACATGGACGCCTGGGCGATCCGCTATCCCACCGCCACGCCCGACGTCGCGTTCGCGATCGCGCAACTGGCCGAGCGCCACGCGGCCGGGCAGACGGTGACGGGGCTGTGCCAGTGGTCCGGCGACGAGCCGATGACCAAGCACGAGATCGCCGTGCGCATCGCCGCCGCGCTCGGCATCGCGCCGCGCCTGACGGCCGTGACCGAGCCGCGCGATGCGACGCCGCGCCCGTACGATTGCCATCTCGACGCGTCGCGGCTGGCGGCGCTCGGCATCGGTCGGCGCACGCCGTTCGACACGGCGATCCGGGCGGTGCTGGCGGCGGGGGAAGCGCTCTGACGCCGAGTGTTGCCCCCGGCCGCAACGCCTCCGCGCCCTGGCCCCGAAACGCGCGGCTTTCGGTTTGAAATCCTTCAGGAGTTCGGACGATTTTCCGCCGCGCGTCAGCCTTCGCAAGCGGGAATCGGCCGAGGTACAATCCGCGAGCCTTTTCCCTCGGCTCGCCCGCAGCCGGATTCCGTCCGGTGCGCCAGCCGGCAACCTCGCTTTCAGTTAGCCATCATGTCAACAGCAGATGTCGAGAGTCTGCCCAATCTGCTGCCTGGCATGTTGCCGCGGCTCTGGGCCTTCTCGCTGCGCCTGTGCGGCAACCAGCACGACGCGGAGGATGTGCTCCAGCGTGCCTGCGTGCGCGGCCTCGAACGCGCTCACCAACTGCAGCCCGGCACCGCGCCGCTGAGCTGGATGTTCTCGATCGTTCACTCCACCTGGATCAACGAGCTGCGCGCGCGCAACGTGCGCAGCCGCTCCAGCATGGAATGGGACGACAATTTCCTCGAAACGGTCGCCGATCCCGACGCGCGCAATCCCGAAGATCTGCTTCTGAGCGGCGAAGTCATCGCCGCCGTGGAGCGCCTGCCGGAAGCGCAGCGGATCGTGATGCTGCTGGTGGCCGTCGAGGGCCTCAGCTATGCGGAGGCTGCCGATGTGCTCGAGGTGCCGATCGGCACCGTCATGAGCCGGCTGTCGCGCGCGCGGCAGACCATCGGCGCCCAGTTCGGACCGCGCGACGACGCGGCCGCTTCTCCCCCAAAACGAGCCGCGCGATGAAGACCGACGACGCCAGCCTGCTGGCTTATGTTGACGGCGAACTGTCGCCGCAAGACACCGCGCAGATCGAACAGGCGATCGGCGCATCCGAGGAACTGTCGGCGCGCGTGGCCTTGCTGCGCGCGTCGCAACTGCCGTACGGCGAGGCGTTCGGGCAGCAGTCGCTGCCGCCCGTGCCCGAATCGCTGACGCGCAACGTGGAAGCGATGATCCGCCGGCATCGCGAGGCGGAGGCCGCTGCATCGGCTGCCGCCGCACCGGCCGGCACTGAGGAACCCGAAGCATCGCTCGGGCCGAACGTGCACCGCCTGCGCCCGCGCGCGCCGAAGCCGGCCGCGTTCACGTGGCCGAAGCTGGCCGTCGCGTTCGTGGCGGGCGCGTTCTGCTGCGGGCTGGCGCTGCAGTTCCTGCCGACGCTGCGCGAGAGCGCGGGGCTTGCCACGGTGGCGAGCCAGGGCGGCATGGCGCCCTGGATTCGCGCCGCGGCCGGCTATCAGCAGCTTTACGTGCGCGACACGATCGCGTCGCTGCAACCCGACGCGGCCGCGACGGCCGCCACGGTGGCCGACATTCAGAGCGCCGATCATCTGCCGGTGCGGATTCCCGATCTGAGCAGCGAGGGCCTGACCTTCAAGCGCGTGCAGCGGCTGCGCTTCCACGACAAGCCGCTCGTGCAGATCGTCTATCTGCCGAAGCAGGGCAAGCCGGTGGCGTTGTGCGTGCTGCGCGTCGCGAAGGGCGATGCGGCGCCGTCGAGCCAGCAGGTGGACGGCATGTCGGTGGTGGCGTGGCGACGCGGCGAGCTGGGTTATGCGCTGATCGCCGCGCCCGGCGACGTCGATCTCGAAGGGCTCGGCAAGCAGCTCTACGACGGCCCGGCGCCGGCCACGATCGGCTCGGCCGAGGTGGCCGCGCCTGCTCCGCGTGCCTGATCGCACGCCCGGGGCGCCAAGCGTCGATAGGCGGGAACTATGCGTATCATAGCGATCTGCTAACGACGAGCCGCGGCCAGGCCGCTTGCCACACCATTTGCGCCAGATGAAACCCGACGACAGCACATTGATCGCGTATGCCGACGGCGAGCTGAGCCCAGCCGCCGCGGCGTCGGTCGAGCAGGCGCTGGCCGAATCGTCGGCGCTCCGCGACGAGGTGGCGCGGCTGCGCGCCTCGCGCCTGCCGTATCGGCAGGCGTTCGCGGCGCAATCGCTGCCGCCGCTGCCCGATGCGCTGCGTCTGCGGATCGAGGCGATGGCGAGCGCGGCGCAGGCGGTTCAGCCGCAGCCGGCGCGGCAAGACGCGCGGCCCGCATCGGATCGGCCGACACGCCAGGAACGGGCGCCGGAAGCCGGGCCTGCAGCGCTGTCCGATTCGGCGTCCGGCCCGGCATCCGATGCGTCGCCCGATTCGCTGCCCGATTCGCTGCCCGATTCGCTGCCCGATGCGTCGTTGCCCGGCGTGGTGCTGCCGTTCGCGAAACGCCGCGCGGCGCGGCCGGCCGTGTGGCTCGCGGCGGCGTA
>NZ_JAAGPF010000374.1 GCF_017104645.1 Burkholderia sp. Ac-20379 | reverse complement strand
AAAAAAAAAAAAAAAAAAAAAAAAATAACACGTTTTTTGACCTTAACAAAAATAGAAAATAATCAATAGATAATAGAATAGAAAAAAAGTTCATAAGTAATATTGATGGTATATGACATGTCAAGTGCACAAAGAACTAACAGTAATGCACATTGTTCTAGCTAGTGGGCTGATTTGATTGTCACAGTGATGACGCAACTCAGAAAGCTGTCACGGCGTATCAATAGCTTGCAAGAA
>NZ_JAAGPF010000373.1 GCF_017104645.1 Burkholderia sp. Ac-20379 | reverse complement strand
GAGCCGCCGTTCGAGGCGCGCGGCCTGCTCGACCGCCAGCGCCACCACGCACATCACGAATGCCGTGCCGACCACCAGCAGCAGCGCGAGCTGCCAGCCGTTCGCGCGGAACAGCCCGCCGTACTGCACGGCCGCGACGGTCGCCGGGATGAAGAACAGCAGCATGTCGGTGAGCAGCCAGGTCGCGCCGTCCTTCACCGTGGCCGGCGCAAGGCGGCCCGACAGCAGCAGCGCGAGCAGCGCGGCCATGCCGAGAATGCCGGCCGGAATCGGCAGCGAAAACGCCCGCACCAGTTGATCGAGCACGGCCCAGAGCGCGGCCAGCGCGCCGGCCTGCCAGGCGATCCGCAGCCCGCGCCGCAGCGCCCCGGCCAGCGCGGGACGCGCGGCGTCCACCGTGCCTGGCGCGGCGGCAGGCGCGGGCGAAGCGGTGGCGGGCGTGAACTTGGACATGATCTCGGGGTGCGGCTTGCTCGATGCGATGGCGCGAGTATAGGATTGGCGCTGCCATAAATAAAATGACTTGTTCCTATCAAAACCATTCCGGATCGGAATTCGCCGGCCGGGAACCCCTACGCTCCCCGGAGGCGCGATGGAACTGCGTGCGCTGCGTTATTTCGTCGAGGTGGTCCGCCAGCAAAGCTTCACGGCGGCGGCCGAGCAGATGTTCGTGACCCAGCCCACCATCAGCAAGATGGTCAAGGCGCTCGAGGACGAGATCGGCTCGCCGCTGCTGTTGCGCGACAGCCGCCAGATGACGCTGACCGACGCCGGACGCATCGTCTACCAGCGTGGCCAGGACGTGCTCGCGGCGCAGGCGCAGTTGCAGGCCGAACTCGACGATCTGGCCGAGCTGGGCCGCGGCGAGCTGACCATCGGCATTCCGCCGCTTGGCGGCGCCGCGTTCACGCCGGCCATCGCCGCGTTCCGCCAGCGCTACCCGAACATCGAGCTGAAGCTGTACGAGCAGGGCGCGCGCACCATCGAGACGGCGCTCGCGGCCGGCGAACTCGAACTGGGCGGGGTGCTGGAGCCGGTCGATCCGGCCGTGTTCGACGTGCTGCGCATGGTGCGCGCGCCGCTCTGGCTGGTCGCGCGGCGCGGCGCGCGCTGGGATCGCGAGGACGCGGTGCCGCTGGCCGATCTGGCCGGCGAGCCGTTCGTGTTCTATGCCGAGGCGCTGGCGCTGCATCAGGCCGTGCTCGACGCCTGCGCGCAGGCCGGCTTCACGCCGTCGATCGTCAGCCGCAGCGGCCACTGGGATTTCATGGCGGCGCTGGTGCAAGCCGGCGTCGGCATCGCGCTGCTGCCCGAGCCGTATTGCCGCCGGCTCGATCCGGCCCAGTTCAGTTGCCGGCCGATCGTCGAGCCGGAAATCCAGTGGTCGATCGCGGTGGGCTGGCTCAAGCGCGGATACCTGTCGCATGCGGCGCGCGCCTGGCTCGACGTCGCGCGCGAAGTCGGCCCGGCCGATCCGGACGGCGATCTGGCGTTCGACAGCCTGCGGATCTGGGGGCAGGACAGCGGGCGGCGATAAACGCCAATAGGCGCCAATAAGCGCCGGTGCAACGGCGCGAGGTCGATGTCATGTCGATTGCTGCCGTGGCAAGGATGAATCCGCTGGAAAAGCGCGGAATTACGGTGCTTGCCGCGGCTGGTGCGAGGCTCAGGCCGCGGCCGGCGCGTCCGATACGGCCGCTGCCGCCGCCGCGACGGCAGGCGACGCGTCCGGCGTATTGGCGATGAAGCGCTGCAGCAGCGAGGTCATGGTGCGCACTTCGTCGGCCGAGAAACCCGCCAATTGGGCGTTCAATTCGCCGGCCACGAGGCCCGGCAGCGCCCCGGCGGCGGCCGCGCCGCGCTCGGTCAGCGCCAGCTCGATCACGCGGCGGTCCGCCGCGCTGCGCTGGCGCTCCAGCAGCCCTTTCTTTTCGAGCCGGTCGAGCATGCGCGTCATCGAGCCGCTGTCGTAGCAGAGCCGCCGCGACAGTTCGAGCGGCGTGCCCGCCTCGCCGCGCGCCAGCATCAGCATCACGCCGATCTGCTGCGCGGTCAGCCCGAGCGGCGCGAGCGCGTGGTCCATCCGTTCGACGAACGCCTGCCGCGCGCGCGTCAGGTAGAAGCCGACGCTCGTTTCCAGCTCGATGCTGCGGGGATCGTAGAGGGGAGTCATCGCGCAGGCGAAATGTGTTGTTTCCGGGATAAAGCCTCGCCCAGTATCTTGAAAATTGCTTGCATGGTCAATATTATTTCAGGCAATCATTCTCCCGTTTCAGACATCCGCGAGCACCCAGCCCACTCTTGCCTGAACCCCTTTGAGCCATTCGCCGAGGAAGTTCGTCATGCCGTTCCCGATCCAGATCGCCAGCGCCCTGCGCCGTTACGCCCGTCCGTTGCTCGCCCGCTCGCCGCGCGGCTGGAAGCTCGCGTTGATGGTGGCGATGCTGGTGCTGCCGGGCGGCTCGCTGGCGGCGCTCGGGTTCGCCTGGTTCGAGCAACGGCGCCAGCGCGCGCGCGACGGCAAGGCGGCGGCCGACGAGCCGTCGTCATGGCAACGTCTGCTGACGGTCGTCACACCGCCGCCGCACGCCGTCCCTTGACGCGCTGACCGCCCGCCGGCCGGTTCGAGCCCTTCCACCCATTCCGCCCCGCGCCACCTTTCTGCGCCGTAATCGCCTGTAACCACGCTCCCCCTCCCGGTAACACCTGCGCACGCGCCCAGCCTTTACCCTTACGGCTTCCCGGTTCGTTTTGCCGCATTCGTCAGTTACCATTCCGGCCAGGCCGGCCGCCGTCGCGCCGGTAGCCGCATCGTTCGCCGGCCCGCGTGCGGGCGGCGCCCAGACAGGAATCCAGTCCATGCAGCCAGTTTTCCCCTCGCGGTCACGTCATGCGCTGCGCATCGCCGTGTCCGCCGCCGTCGCGGCGCTCGTCGCCGGATGCGCGGTCGGCCCCGATTACCATCGCCCCGACGTGTCGATCCCGGCCGCATACAAGGAAGCGCCGGACGGCTGGAAGGTCGCGCAACCGGACGACCGCACCGATCGCGGCGCGTGGTGGAGCGTCTATCGGGATCCGCAGCTCGACGACCTGATGACCAAGCTCGACGCCGCCAACCAGTCGATCGCGCAATACGCCGCGGCCTACCGGCAGGCCCGCGCGCTGGTCGCGCAGGCGCGCGCGGCCTACTTCCCGACGCTCGGCGCCACGTTCGGCGGCACCCGCTCGTCGAGCCCGGGCGGCACCACGCAGGGCTTCACCACCGGCCGCAGCTACAACACCGCGTACAGCGCCGGGCTCGACGCGTCGTGGGAGCCCGACCTGTGGGGCAAGGTCAGCCGCACCGTCAGTTCGCAGAAGGCCGGCCAGCAGGCCGCCGCGGCCGATCTGGCCAATGCGCGGCTGTCGGCGCAGGGCACGCTCGCGCAAACCTACTTCCAGCTGCGCGAGACGGACGCCGCGCAGAAGCTGCTCGACGACACCGTCGCCGCCTACCAGCGCTCGCTGCAACTCACGCAGAACCAGTACGCGCAGGGCGTGGCCGCGCGCTCGGACGTGATCCAGGCGCAAACCCAGCTGCAATCGGCGCAGGCCGCCGCGATCGACAACGGCATCGCGCGCGCGCAGTACGAGCACGCGATCGCCACGCTGATCGGCGTGCCGGCCTCCAGCTTCGCGCTGGCCTCGATGCCGCTGACGGCCGAGCCGCCGGCCACCCCGGCCGTGGTGCCGTCGGCGATCCTCGAGCGCCGGCCCGACGTGGCCGCCGCCGAACGCCGCGCGGCCGCCGCCAACGAGCAGATCGGCGTGGCCATCGCCGCGTTCTTCCCGACGCTCACGCTGTCGGCCACCGGCGGCGTGCAGAGCTCGGCCTGGTCGCAGCTGTTCTCGCTGCCGTCGCGCGTGTGGACGGTCGGCCCGCAACTGGCCGCCACGCTGTTCGACGCGGGCCTGCGCGCCGCGCAAACCGACGCCGCGCGCGCCAGCTACGACCAGACCGTCGCCGAATACCGCGCGGCCGTGCTCACGGCGTTCCAGGACGTGGAGGACAACCTCGCGTCGCAGCGCATCCTCGCCAACGAGATCGTCGTGCAGCGTCAGGCGGTGGAATCGGCGCAGCATGCGCTCGACATCGTCACGAACCAGTACAAGGCCGGCACCGTGGCGTTCCTGAGCGTGCTGACGGCGCAAACCACGGCGTTCACGGCCGAGCAGAAGCTCGTCGCGCTGGCGGGCAACCGGATGGTGTCGTCGGTGAATCTCGTGAAATCGCTCGGCGGCGGATGGAATGTCTCGCAGATGGATCGCGAGACGGGCGGCGTGGCCGCGCCTCAACCGGCTTCGGCGCCGGTGGCTGCCTCGTCGGCGGCCGCAGCCAAGGGCTGAGCGCCCCGCTTGCGGCTTGCGGCTTGCGGCCCGGTGAGACCGGGCGCGGCGGCCCGCTCACCGCCGCGCCGTGTTCCTGCCTGTCATGGCGCCCCGCGGCCTTGCACCGCCGGGCGCATCATCCTGCTCAAAACGTCAGCGTGACCTTGCCCGGGCCGATCGGCTTGCCGAGCAGGTTCAGCAGCCCCGCCAGATTCTCGCGGTGCGCTTCGTCGGCCTCGGCCGTGCCGTTGAACACCGACGTGGCGCCCGCGAACGTGCCGTGCCCCTCCAGCGTCAGCGGCCCGTTCAGCGTGGACAGATCGAGCGTGGAATTCGCGCCCTGCGCCTGCCAGACGGCGCGATACGAGCCGAGCGGCTTGACGATCGAGATCCGCGAGCTGACGTCGTGCATCGTCACGGTGAGCTGCCCGAACACGTCGCGGCCGAACAGCCGCCAGTCGCTCCAGCCGATCCGCACGTCGCCTTGCAGGTCGAGCGTGTTGAACGGCGTGCCGAGCCCGGCCAGCAGCGAGGCCGGCACGGCCATCGCGCCGGCCGATACCGTCGCGCCGCGCAGCGTGGCGTTGACGGTGACGGGATCGGGCATCGCCTGGGTCTGACGCATCTGCATCTGCACGCGGCCCGTGAACAGCGGCCAGAACGCGGTACGCCATTCGATCCGGCCCGGCAGCAGCGTCGAAGCGCTGCGGTCGCTGCCCGGCGCCAGCAGCAACGTGGCCGAGCCGTGCCACAACGAGCCGTCGGGATCGACCAGATTGACGTGCCCGCCGGTCGCGCGCGAGAACTGCGGCGTGACCCACGCGGCGGGCAGCAGCACGACGATCACCACGCCGATCGCCAGCGCGCCGGTCAGACACCACGGCAGCGCCGCGCGAATTCGCATCCACAGGCTCATCGGCGTACGGCTCCCGGCATCGTGCCGCCTGCGGTGTTGCGTGCTTCCATGGGGTTCACTTGTTCGCGCTCGACGGTTGCATCACGACGGTCAGATCCACCTGGCCGTCTTCCTTCAGGGCGGTGGCATGCGCCTCGCCGACCTGCACCTTGAACTGCTTGCGCACGTCGTCGGCCCATTGCGTCCAGATCGGGAACGCCACGTTCTTCAACTGCACCTGCACGCCGTTGCCCACCACCTGCACCTGCGCGGCGGTGATGCCGTGGTCGGTCAGCGAGCCGTTCAGCGCATCGCGCAGCGCCATTCCGGTGGGCGCGACGCCCTGCGCGGCGGCGGCGAGCGAACGCGCCTCGTTGGCCTGCTCGGTCATCTGCGCGAGTTGCAGGCGCATCGCCGGCAGCGCCCGCGAAATGCGCGCGCTGTTGTCCTGCGCCGGCGCCCACAGCAGCGAATAGAGCAGGTAGACGGCGAACAGCGCGCCGCCCCAGCCGAGCAGCATCTTTTCGCGCGAGCTGCGCTCGTCCCAGAACTGGGTCAGGGTTTCGGTCAACTCCGCCTTCATGATCCGCTCCGGATGGTCCATTTGCCCGTGCTGCTGTCGATCTCGCCCGTCAGGCCGTTACGCGCGAGGCGCGTGCCGAAATCGAGGTCGACCTTGACCTCGGGCTTGAAGCCGACGTCGAGCCGGCGATCGTGATAATCGAGCGACGCGATGCCGTTGGCCGGCAACGGCCCGAGCGAACGCGCCACGCCGCTGGCCAGCGCCAGGAAATCGTTCGGCGACAGCTCGCCCGCCGCCACGCGCAATTGATCGATCTGGCGCGTCATCTGCGCGGGCGGATCGAGCACCACGGTGGTTTTCGGGAACGCCGTCAGCAGCGTTTCGGTGATCTGCGCGGACAGCGCGTCGCGCTCGTGCGCGAGCCGCCACCAGTGGATATTGATGCCGATCACGGCGATCGCGAGCGTGACCACGGCCAGCGCGGCCGGCAGCTTCAGGCGCGAGATCGTGGCGCGGTCGAAGCGCCACGGCATGTTTTCGAAATCGAACTGGCAGAGGTCGAAGCGGGCTTCGCGCGCGCGCCGCGCGAACGTGTCGAACGGCAGCGGCGTGGTGCCCGGAATCGCATCGGGATCGGCCTGCGGGGTGATCGAGGCGAGCTGCGGCTCCGCACCGGGCGCGCCGAGCTGGTACAGCTCGAACGGCGCGCCGGCGGTCAGCGCGGCCAGCGTGGAACCGGCCGAAGCGGCCGGCGCGGTCAGCCCTTCGCCGAGCGCGCCGCGCGCGATCG
>NZ_JAAGPF010000372.1 GCF_017104645.1 Burkholderia sp. Ac-20379 | reverse complement strand
CCGGCGCGCGGCGATCCGATGGCGGGCGCGGCGGCGCTGCCGTCGTGCCGCGACAGCCAATCGGCGGCCGCGTTGAGCATCACCGCCGGCGCCTCGGTCATCCACGGCGGGCAGAGCGTCTGCGCATAGTCGACGAATTCGATCGAGTCGACCGGCACGCCTTGCGCGCCGAGCCGTTCGGCGAGCTTGTCGCTGCCGTCGTTCTGTCCGCTGTGCGCGATCAGCACGCGGCCGGCCGGCGGGCGCGGCCCGCCGGCGAGATCGAATTCGGCCAGCGCGTCGAGCCCGTCGGCGCAGAACAGGTGGCCGAAGATCTCGCGCGTGCCGTCGGGCGGCGGCGCCGCGTCGTCGGCGAGGCCGGCCTTGCGGCGCCAGGTTTGATGGAGGAAATTCATCTCGCGCAGAAACAGCCGGGCCGACACCACCGGCGCGAACAGCGCGAGCGAATCGACCTCGACCTGCCGCGCCGCGAGCGCGGCGATCATCGCGCCGAAGCGGAACCCCGCCAGCGACACGCGCGTGACCGGCGTGGCAGCCTTCAGCCAGCCCACGGCGTCCACCACTTCGGACACCCAATCGATGGGGCGAACCCACGCGCCGTTGTCGGCCGAGTCGCCCGTGCCCAGATAATCGAAGCGCAACACCGTCACCCCTCTCGAGGCCAGACAGTCGGCCAGTTGACGCATCGCCTGATGCAACCACATCGCTTCGTGCCCCAAGGGATTGCACAGCACAACCCCGCAGTCGCCGTCGGCTTCATGCAGCCATCCGGCGTGCCCATTGAAAATGATCGGTTCCATAGATTGATCGCGGTCTAATATTGGTCAAATTGGAGAATGCTCTCGTCATTCGTCATTCGAGGATCCTTCACGGTGAGCCTGGCGGAGCCCCTTTCCGCTGTCGAATGCGTCTTCCCCCGTTCCGACGATATCGTCGCGCCTTCGGCATTCCTGATCGCCTTACCCGTCACGCCATTCCTCGTACAGGCAGCATGCAATGCGGGTGCGGGGCGTTCGGTGCGTTGCCGCACGTTGACGGGGCCGGCCGGCCGCGCAGGCCTTGAGGCGCACGACATACCGGGCGCCGCGTGTGTTCGCGACCGTACGGTGTGCAGTGCAGCAAGCTCTTACGTTGGCGTTTGCCGCGCAAGCTCGCCCCGGCGCCCCCGCATCGAACCGGCGCCCCGGGATTGCGCGAATCCCTCGTGAGACTGGAGCCCATCGATGAGCACTCCCCTTGCACCCCAAGCTGCGCAAGCCGCCCGTGCGGCCGCCGCCAGCCTGCCGATTCAGCACGTGATCCTGGCAGGCGGCTCGGGCACGCGGCTGTGGCCGCTGTCGCGCGAACAGTATCCGAAGCAACTGCTGAAACTGCTGGGCGAGGATTCCCTGCTGATGTCCACCGCACGCCGGCTCGACGGCTTGCAGGCGAGCTGGCCGACGGCGCAGGAACTGCTGCTGGTGTGCGGCGAACCGCATCGCTACATCAGCGCCGAACAGTTGCGCTCGTGCAGCAAGCCGGCGCGCATCGTGCTGGAGCCGTGCGCGCGCAATACCGCGCCGGCGCTGACCACCGCCGCGCTGGTCAGCATGGCCGGCGGCGACGACGCGATCCTGGTGGTGATGCCGGCGGACCATGCGGTGCCGGACGCGGCCGCGTTCCAGGCCGCCGTGTTGCGGGCCGCGCGCTACGCGGCGGACGGCGCGATCGCCACCATCGGCGTGGTGCCGCGCCGCGTCGAGCCGGGCTACGGCTATATCCGCTCCGGCGTGCCGATCGGCCAGCACGGCGGCTTCGTGATCGACCGTTTCGTCGAGAAGCCGCGCCGCGAGCTGGCCGAGCAATACGTGCATTCCGGCGAGTATCTGTGGAATGCCGGCGTGTTCGTGGTGCGCGCCTCGGTGTGGCTCGAGGCGATCGGCACGGTGCGCGCCGATATTCTTGCGGCCTGCCGCGAGGCGCACCGCGGCAGCACGGCCGACGACATATTCATCCGTCTGCAGAAACAGGCGTTCGATGGCTGTCCTGACGATTCGATCGACTACGCCGTGATGGAGCGGCTCGCCGAATGCGGCAACATCGCCGGCGTGGTGGTGCCGATGGATGCGCCGTGGTCCGACGTCGGATCGTGGGATGCGATCTGGGAAATCCTGCCGCGCGACGCCGCCGGCAACGTCGGCCAGGGGCGCGTGATGTTCGAGGACACCGCGAACACGTTCGCGCACTCGCAGGGCAGGCTGATCGCGTGCGTCGGGCTGCGCGACGTGGTGGTGGTCGAGACGGCCGACGCGATCCTGGTGGCCGACCGCCAGAACGCGCAGCAGATCAAGGCGGTGGTGTCGCGGATCCGCGCCGAGCGCGGCCCGGAGGCGGACAACCATCGCAAGGTGCATCGCCCGTGGGGCTATTACGATTCGATCGACTCGGGCGAGCGGTTCCAGGTCAAGCGCATCGTGGTGACGCCGGGCGAGAAGCTCTCGCTGCAGATGCATCATCACCGCGCCGAGCACTGGATCGTCGTGCGCGGCACGGCCGAGGTGACGCGCGGCGAGGACACGTTCCTGCTTTCGGAGAACGAATCGACCTATATCCCGCTCGGCACCGTGCACCGCCTGGCGAACCCGGGCAAGACGCCGCTCGAGATCATCGAGGTGCAATCGGGCACCTATCTGGGCGAGGACGACATCGTGCGGTTCGAGGACAACTACGGCCGGCTGGCCTGACAAAGACACGCCGGGGCGGTGCCGCCCCGGCTTGCGCGAACCGGCCCGCGGGGGTTACAGGCCGTAGCTGTTCAGCAGACGATACAGCGTGGCGCGCGACACGCCGAGCTCGGCGGCCACCTCGAAGTGGCGGCGGCGGTGCTTGAGCAGGGCGGCTTCGATGGCGAGCTTCTCGGCGCGCTCGCGGGCTTCGGCGAGCGTGGTGGGGGGCTGCGCGGTGAACTGGTCGAGGCCGAGATCGGCCGCGGAGATCAGCCGCCCGTCCGCCATCACGATCGCGCGGCGGATCCGGTTGATCAGCTCGCGCACGTTGCCCGGCCATCCATAGCTGTACATGGCTGCGATCGCACAGCCGGTGAAACCGCGAATCTTGCGTGCCCCGTCGCTCGCGTGCTTCTGCAGCATGTATTGCGCGAGCAGTTCGATGTCCTTGCCGCGCGCGCGCAGCGGCGGCTCGTCGATGCGCAGCACGCAGAGGCGGTGGAACAGGTCCTCGCGGAACTGGCCGGCGCGAATCGCGGCCTCGAGATCGACGTGGGTGGCCGAGATGATCCGCACGTCGATCGGAATCGATTCGTGGCCGCCGAGCCGCTCGATCCGGCCTTCCTGCAGAAAGCGCAGCAGGCTGGCCTGGCTCTCGAGCGGCATGTCGCCGATTTCGTCGAGAAACAGCGTGCCGCCGTGCGCCGCCTCGACGCGTCCGATCTTCTGCTTGTTGGCGCCGGTGAACGCGCCGCGCTCGTAGCCGAACAGTTCGGACTGCAACAGGTGATGCGGAATCGCGCCGCAATTGATCGCGATGAACGGCGCCTTGCGCCGCGAGGATTGCTTGTGAATCGCGATCGCCGTCAGTTCCTTGCCGGTGCCGGATTCGCCGGATACGAACACTGTGGCGTCCGTGTTCGCCACCTTGCGCACCGTACGGAACAGGCGTTGCATCGCCTCGCAGGTGCCGACCATCGCGCCGCCGCCGGCCTCGGCTTCGGCCGCGGGCTCGCTGTCGCAGAGCGTCATCATGCCGTAGGCGTGGCTGACCAGGTAATCGACCATGGTGCGCGTGAGCGGGCGCTTCACATAGTCGAAGCAGTACTGATGAATCAGCTGGCGAATGTCCGGCTCGGCGAGGCGGGCCGGATCCACCAGGGCGATCCAGCCGGTTTGCTTCTGGCGCAGCACCGGCTCGAGCGCGGCCAGCTCGCGCGCCTTGAAGCTGTCGAGATCGATGATGCCGGCCTGCGCGGCGCCCGCGTTCTCGACGCGCTTGGCGTCGGCCGCCGAGCTTGCGCAGCGCACATCCCAGTGCTGTTCCTTGAGGTAGGCCACCAGCGTGGCGTCGGGCTGGCGCGACAGATACAGGCACGGGCGGGTGGCGGGCGCGGTGGCCGGTTCGTGCGCCTGCGCGCTGCTCGGCAAAGGCGTCGCAGTCCGAAAGATCGGGGAAATCACATAATGGGATTCTTGCATGTTGCCCTCGTTAAATAACCGCGCCCCGGTTCGCAGGATGAAGCGCTGGCGGATGCTGTCGTGCTTCGCGGCGGTGTGCCCCCCGTCGGCCGATGCATCCGATGTCGACTGCTGTTCGAACGGCCGTGAGGGCCGTCTCCGGCCCCGGCTGCCGGTATCTACGCGGGTTCGTGACGAGGCACGTGGCCGATGCCGGCGCGATCAGTCGGGTTGGCCGGCATCCAGCCTGGCTTCGTCGTCGATGCGCGATGGCGAGGCAAGCTGCTCCCGGAACAGCTTTCGCCAATGCGACAACTGACTGGGATTGATGTCGTGCCGCGCCGCCACCGCCTGCAGCGAGGTGCCGGGATCGAAGCTTTCGGCCACGATTTCCCGTTTTCTTTGCTTCGTCCAACGTCTGCGACGCTTCACGAGTTCAGCCATGTGTCGGTCGAATATCGAGTTCAAGGGCACGGTCACAATGATTCCCAAAATTGATCGCTTCTGTTCGGTATCGCGCGTGGCGAGTGTTGCAATACCGATCACGGAGCGCGGGTCGGAGCGAGTGAAATGCACGGCAATCGCCGTGCATTTCACTCGCCGTATCCCGCACGATTATTTTTTCGGACAAATCAGGTGCATCGGGCATAACCGGTTCATTCGAACGTCATGAAACGGCGCGCGATGGTAGCCCTGTCAGACACTGACCTGGATGTAAGCGACTGGCATCGCGATGCTGCGTTGAGCGGTGTGGTGTGACGCAAGTCAGAAAGCTGACTTAACCATCAAGTGAAGTTGTCGACGCAATTGTTCACTAAATTCAAACGCAGCAGGGAGGACTGTAAGACTATTTAGCACTTGCACCAAGCGGGAATTTCCCGATTTTCATTTCGGGAAACTAAACATATAATGATGCCCCTTGTTTTTGTGTGACGATTTCTTGCCGTTTGTCTCGGAGCATTTCCTCGGTTTTATACCTGAATCCGGTTAATTATCAATTTTTGATCGCCAGTGCGCTGCGGGGCGATTGGATTGTGCGCCGAATCGACTGAATTTGCGTGCTCGCGTCGCGGCACGTTGGTTTTTGCTCACAAGATCGAGGCGGTGCTCTAGCGCATGTGCTCCGGCACCAAAAGCCAGCGGCCATTGCCCCGGGCTCAGCTACCCGCGTCCGCGGGAATGGAGCGCGATCCTTTCGATGAAATATAAATCTAATGCACCTATGATTTTATTTTGTTACCTGACAGGACGAGCGCCGGGTAAATGGGAGTGATTAATTCAAGGTAAAACGTTTGCGATGTGGGTCGAGGTAAAAAGATCCGATTATTCGTTCTTCGGAAGAATCAGATAAATACAATTCAAGATGTAAAGACGGTAATTTTTATAAAGCATTCTGTCGCGCCGACGGCACGCTTCTCGCGATTCGGTAATTCATGCCAAAGCTGATTGGGTTTTCCGCGATTCTGCTCGGTTGTGCCGCCCGTCATTATTGCCGCATTCTTTCAAGCTGCGCTTTGCTCCATTGCGAAAGACCGGCGGCATCGCGATCGATTCGCGCCGATACCGGCGCGACCTTGCCGTGATACATGACGACGGCCGCGAGCGCCGCGGCGGCGAACCATGCGGGGTCGTGCAGCGTGAAGCCGCCGGGCTTGCCGAACAGCGTGTGCGCGAACGTGAACTGGAAGCAGGTCAGCGTGGCCACCGCCATGCCCGCCGCCAGGCCGCACACGACCTCGGCCGTCGAGTGATAGCCGAGCAGGATCCGCGACACGCCGATCGCCGTGGCCAGCAGCAGGCCGCCTGCGTACGGGCCGATCAGCGCCGTCCTGCGCGTGCGGTCGTCGCATAGCGAGAACACGGTGGGATACACGGCGCCGGCGAGCATCGCGTGCCCGCTCACCACCGTGAAGTTCAGCGCCTCGATCTCCGCGCCCCAGACCACATGCGCCACGCGGCTGGCCGCCACCGCCGAGGCGGCGAGCGTCATGCCGCCGGCCCAGAACAGCGTGGCGCGCCAGGATCGCATCATGGCGAGCCACAGCAGGATCAGCACGGCCAGCGGCACCGTCAGGTAAGGGTCGCCGAAATTCGTCACGTAGCGGAGCAGGGGCATGGGCGGATCCATTCGGGGTACGAACTGGCTTGAGCAGGCCGGGCCGAGTGTAGCGGCGATCCGACAGCGGCGATGTACGCGGGCGAACCGTGGCGCGGCGATCGCTGCACGACCCGCCGGCTGTGGCAAACTTGCGGCGCGGGCACAGCGTGTCCCGCGTTCCCGGCATTCCCGAGCCTTCGACCGCCATGCACCTCTTGATCGTCATCGGCATTACCGTTCTGGAAATCGGCGCGATCCTCTTCGTCGTGGCGCTGTGCGTGGCGGCGCGGCGCGCCGATGCGCGCACCGAGCGGATGCTGACGCGCGACGAGGTCGAGGCGCGCCAGCGCGTGGCGGACACGCCACGGCGCCGGCCGCTGACCGCCAAGGCGGGGCGCTGGTTGCGCTGGCTGTTCGGCGCCAGCCGCGGCTG
>NZ_JAAGPF010000371.1 GCF_017104645.1 Burkholderia sp. Ac-20379 | reverse complement strand
GTGCCGACAAACTGATTCGTATGTAGCGAGCTCAGAAACACGTCTCAGCTGCTACAACAAAGTATGCACAAACTAACAGTGATACGATCGCAGAGTGTACGAGACGATGGTACCACAACGTGGACGTGTGATAATACAGTGTAGTTAGGTTAGATAGGCGGTTTGGCTTGGAGGTCTGGTTTGCATAGAGTGTGGTTAATGTTGTGATTGCCCGAGATTTAGTTTTGTTTTTTTTTTTC
>NZ_JAAGPF010000370.1 GCF_017104645.1 Burkholderia sp. Ac-20379 | reverse complement strand
GGGCGCCACCGTGGCCGGCGCGTTCCAGGCGAGCGGGCGCACCTGGCAGCTCGGGCCGCTGCTGCAATGGAATTTCCCGAACGTCGAGGTGGCGCTCGCGCAGGCGCGCGGCCAGCAGGCGGCCGCGCGCGCGGCGCTGTCGCATTACGACGCGACGGTGCTGGTGGCGGTGAAGGAAACCGATACGGCGCTCGATGCCTACGCGCACGCGCTCGAATACGACGCCGCGCTGGCCGACACCGAGAAAACCGATGTCGCGCTGCTGGCCGAAACCGAGCGGCTCTACCGGCACGGCGCGGTGGCCTATCTGAACCTGCTCGATGCGCAGCGCTCGCTGGTCGGCGTGCGGGCGCAGCGCGTGTCGGCGCAGGCCGGCGTGTCGCGCGCGCAGGTGGCGCTGTTCCAGGCGCTGGGCGGCGGCTGGAGCGATGCGCAGGCGCGCGCGAGCGCGGCGGATCGCGTCGCGCGCGAACGCTTCGATGCGCAGATGAAGGGGGCTGGGGCGCGCTGAGCGGCGGGGCCTCGCCGGCGATGCTGGGCCTGGCGCGCTGAAGGCCGGCTTCGGCGAGCGGCGAGCGGCGCGGCGGCATGCCGAAGCGCGGCCCCGGCAAGGGATACACAACGCGGCAACACACTCGGTGTTGGCATGCCGGGGCGAGCCAGCCTTGCCCCAACGCCGCGTTACTGCTCCGCTGGAAAACGGATCGTCGCGATCGGCGAGAATTCGCTGGCGTCGCGGCCGATCAGGCGATCCGGCGCGAAATCGGCGAGCAGCGCGTCGCGGCGTTCCGTGATCAGCTCGTCGGCGATCAGCCGCCCGAGCAGCGGGCCGAGCGTCATGCCGCTGTGGGTGGCCGCCACGTAGGCGCGCCGCTTCGGCGTGACGAAGCCGATCGCCGGCAGCCCGTCGGCCGGCCGCGAGCGCTGGCCCACCACGATCCGCTCGATGCGTGCGCCGCCGGTGTTGCCGAACCAGCCGTGCAGGCGGTGCAGCAGTTCGCGGGCGATGTCGCTGTCGAGCGCGGGCGGATTGGCCGGATCGGCCTGATCGTCGAGATCGGTGGCCTGCAGCAGCAGCCGGCCGCCGCCGTCGGGGCGCACGTTCAGATCGGGGCCGATCAGGTTGCTGTGCAACTGCACCAGTTGCGGATCGGTCGAGGCGAGGAAGCCGCAGGCGATCCGGTCCTTGCGTTCGGCGTCCACCATCGCCAGGCCCACGCCGAACGTGGCGGCCAGCTTCGTCGTCCAGCGGCCGGTGGCCAGCACGCAGTGGTCGCCCGTCCAGCGCTCGCCCGATTCCAGCGCCAGCGTCACGCCGTCGTCGCGTTCGTCGATCGCGCGGACTTCCGTGTGTTCGTGCGCCAGCGCGCCGGCCGCGCGCGCGTCGGCCCACAGATGCGCCATCAGGATCGACGGCGCGATCAGCCCTTCGGACGGGAAATGCCAGACGGGCGCCTGCGCGTCGTCCAGTTTCAGTTCGGGGATGCGCGCGCGCACGAACGCGGGCGAGACTTCCACGGCCGGATAGCCGAGCGCCTGCAGCTTGGCGGCGCGATCGCGGAGCTGTTGCTGCTGGGTGGCGTCGCCGGCCCACTCGAACGTGCCGCAGGCGTCGAACCAGCGCGCCTCGGTGCGGCATTGCTGCTGCAGCGTCGCATGTTCCGCGATGCCGGCGCAGTTCAGCGCGTGATAGCTGGCGGGGCTTTTGCCGTTGGAGTTGATCCAGGCGAAGCTGGTGCTGCTGGTGCCGCTGCCGAGGCGTTTCTGCTCGAAGACGGTCACGCCCGCGCCCAGCAGGGCCAGCGATCGCGCGATGGCGAGGCCGATGACGCCGCCGCCCACGACCGCGATACGGGGACGATGAGTTTGCATGATGGAAGCCCGGGAAGAGCGCGGCGGGAGCCACCGGGGCTTGCCCGCCGCTGCGTTCGATGGTCCCGCTATCCTAACCGCTCGCCGCCCCGGGCGTCCTTTCAGGCGGCTTGCGCGGCTTCAGCCGCGATCGTCCTCGAGATAGGCGCGAATCACGTCGGCGAACGCTGTGTCGCCCGCGAGGCCGAGCGATTCGGCGCGCGTGGTGTCCCAGCGGCCCGGCCAGCTGCCCACGATCGCCACCACGCGCGGGTCGATCTCGTGGCGGATCTTCGCGACCGGCGCGTCGCCCGCCACCTCGCGCAGCGCGTCGATCATCTCGCCCACGCTGACCGATATGCCGGGCAGGTTGATCACGCGGCGCTTGCCGAGCGCCGCGCCGTCGAGCTCGCAGCCGGCCACCAGCGCTTCCACGGCGCGGCGCGGCGACAGCAGCCAGAGGCGCGTGTCGAGCGGCACCGGGCACACGGCGTCCTCGCCGTTCAGCGGCTCGCGGATGATGCCGCTGGCGAACGACGAGGCGGCCGCGTTCGGGCGGCCCGGGCGCACGCTGATGGTCGGCAGGCGCAGCACGCGGCCGTCGACGAAGCCGCGCCGCGCGTAGTCGCACAGCAGCAGCTCGGCGATCGCCTTCTGCGCGCCGTACGACGATTGCGGATTCAGCGCCGTGTCGTCGAGCACCACGTCGGGCAGCGCGCCGCCGTATACGGCCACCGAGCTCGTGAACACCACGCGCGGTGCGTGGCCGAGCGCGCGGCACACGTCGAGCAGCGTGCGCGAGGCGTCCAGGTTGATGCGCATGCCGAGTTCGAAATCGGCTTCGGCCTGGCCGCTGACGATTGCGGCCAGATGGAAGATCGCGCCCGTTTGCGTGTCGATCGCGCGCTCGAGCACGGCGCGATCGGCGATGTCGCCGACCAGCGTCGTCACGCGCGGGTCGTCGAAGCCGGCCGCCTCGACCACGTCGAGCAGCAGCAGTTCGTCGATGCGCTCGCGCGCGCCGTTCGGGCCGGCCAGTTCGCCGCGGGCCAGCAGTTGGGTGGCGAGGCGCTTGCCGAGGAAGCCGGCGCCGCCGGTGATCAGGACTTTCATGGTGGTGTCTCGTCGAGGGGTCGAGGGGAGCGGCGCGCTTACAGGTACGGGCGCAGCCAGCCGAGGCCGTCGGACGTGCCGGCCTTCGGGCGGTATTCGCAGCCGATCCAGCCGTCGTAGCCGAGCGCGTCGATCTGCTCGAACAGGTAGGGATAGTTCAGCTCGCCGAGGTCCGGCTCGTGGCGGTCGGGCACGCCGGCGATCTGGATATGGCCGACGCCCGCGAAATCGCGGCGCAGCGTCATCGTCACGTCGCCCTCGACGATCTGGCAGTGATAGCAGTCGAACTGCACGCGCAGGTTCGGCGCGCCCACTTCGCGGCAGATCGCCTGCGCGTCGTCCTGGCGGTTCAGGAAATAGCCGGGCATGTCGCGCGTATTGATCGGCTCGATCACCACCAGCAGGCCGGCGGCGCGCGCGGCTTCCGCCGCGTAGGCCAGATTGCGCACGTACGTGTCGCGGTGGCGCGCGCGGTCGGCGCCGGCGGGCACCAGGCCGGCCATCACGTGCAGCTTGTCGTTGCCGATGGTGCGGGTGTAGTCGAGCGCAGTGCCCACGGCGCGGCGGAATTCCTCCTCGCGGCCCGGCAGCGCGGCGAACCCGCGTTCGCCGGCGGCCCAGTCGCCCGGCGGCGCGTTGAACAGCGCCTGCACGAGGCCGGCGTCGGCCAGGCGCGCCTTCAGCTCGGCGGCGTCGAACTCGTAGGGAAACAGGTATTCGACGGCCTTGAACCCGTCGCGCGCGGCGGCGGCGAAGCGCTCGAGGAACGGGTGCTCGGTGTACATCATCGAAAGATTCGCGGCGAAGCGTGGCATGGCGGCGGTTCCGTCAAAAGGGAGGGAAGCGGCGCCGCGCGCGTCGCGGGAGCGACACCGCGCGGCGGCGAAGAATCGGCGAAATCAGCGGTTCACGAGTTTCGCGGGCGTCAGCCAGACGGCAAGCGCGCCGATCACCAGCATGCCGGCCAGCATATACATGCCGGACGCCGTGCTGTGCGTGGCGTCGCGCAGATAGCCGATCAGGTAGGGGCTGGCGAAGCCCGCGAGGTTGCCGACCGAGTTGATGATGGCGATCCCGGCGGCGGCGGCGCTGCCCGCCATGAACGCGGTGGGCAGCGACCAGAACAGCGGCGCGCAGGTCAGCACGCCGCCGGCCGCGATCGACAGGAACACGATCGACACGGCGGTATTGTGCGGGAACAGCGCGGCCACGGCGAAGCCGATCGCGCCCATGGTGGCCGGCACGATCAGGTGCCAGCGGCGCTCGCGGCGCTTGTCCGAGCTGTAGCCGAACAGGTTCATGACGACGATCGCCACCAGGAACGGGATGGCCGACAGCAGGCCGATCGTGAAGTTATCCTGAATGCCGGTGGATTTCACCAGCGTGGGCATCCAGAACGTCAGGCCGTACTGGCCCGTCACGAAGCTGAAGTAGATCAGCGACATCCACCACATGCGCTTGTCGGCGAACACCTGGCGCAGCGAATGCTTTTCCTTCGATTGCAGGTGCGGCTGCGCGGCGATGTCGTCCTGCAGCAGCTTCTTTTCGCGCGCGTCGAGCCACTTGGCCTTGTCGATGCCGTTGTCGAGATAGAAGATCGTCGCGATCCCCACCAGCACGGCCGGCACGGCTTCGAGCATGAACATCCATTGCCAGCCGTGGAAGCCCGAGCCGCCGTGGAAGCGGCCCATGATCCAGCCCGACAGCGGATTGCCGAAGATGCCCGAGACGGGAATCGCCGACATGAACACCGCGATCACCTTGGCGCGCCGGTGTGACGGGAACCAGTAGGTCAGGTACAGGATCACGCCCGGATAGAAGCCGGCCTCGGCCAGGCCGAGCAGGAAGCGCAGCACGTAGAACTGGGTGGGCGTCTTGACGAACGCGAACAGCGCCGACAGCAGGCCCCAGGTGATCATGATCCGCGCGATCCAGATCTTCGCGCCGATTTTGTGCATCAGCAGGTTGCTTGGCAGTTCGAACAAAAAATAGCCGACGAAGAAGATGCCCGCGCCGAGGCCGAACACCGTCTCGCTGAACGCGAGATCCTGCGACATCTGCAGCTTCGCGAAGCCGACGTTGACGCGGTCGAGATAGGCCACCACGTAGCAGAGCATCAGGAACGGCATGATGCGCCAGAAGACCTTTTTATAGGTGGTGTCGAGCTCGGTGGGGCTGGCCTGGGCGGCGGCCGGCGCGGCGGGATGCGGTGTCATGGTGTCGTCTCCGTATGGTGTCTGTCGCGCGCGATTCGGATCGCGCGTCGTTGGGTGGCGCGGCGGCCCGCGGGATCCGCTGGCCGCCGTTGCGCCGGTGTTACCAGCGCGCGCCGAAGGTGCTGCGCAGGTCGTCGAGCGCGGCCGCATCGAGCGGCGCGGGCTTCGGGTTCGTCATCAGCCAGAGCCGCGCCGTTTCCTCCAGCTCCTCCAGCACGGCGGACGCCTGTTCGACCGACGGCGCCCACACCACCGGCCCGAGCCGTTCGAGCAGCACGCCGCGCACGCGCGCCGCCAGCTCGGCCACTTCGGCGGCCACGGCCGGATCGCCGGGGCGGCGGTAGCGGATCAGCGGAATATGGCCGACCTTCATCACGTAATACGGCGTGATCGGCGGCAGCACGTCCTCGTTCTGCCATACGCCCGCGAGCGTCAGCGCCACCAGGTGCGTGGAGTGCGTGTGCACCACGCCGCGCGATTCGGGATTGCGATCGTAGATGCCGCGATGCAGGGCCAGCGTTTTCGACGCCTTGTCGCCCGACACCTGGTGGCCGCTCAGGTCGACCTTGGCGATGCGGGCCGGATCGAGCCGGCCGAGGCACGCGTCGGTGGGCGTGATCAGCCAGCCGTCGTCGAGCCGCGCGCTGATGTTGCCGGCGGTGCCGACGGCGTGGCCGCGCGCGAACAGGCTCGCGCCGACGTCGCAGATGGTGTCGCGCAGGGTGCTTTCTTGGCTCATCCGAGCTGCTCCAGTTGCTTGAGGGCCTTGTCGAAGAAATCGACGGCGCCGAAATTGCCCGACTTCAACGCCAGCGCGAACTGGCCGTCGAGGGTGGCCGTGGCCGGTACGCCCGGATCGATCTGCGCGCCGATCTGCAGCGCGCGCACGTCGAGCGCCTGCACCACCGCGCCCGAGGTTTCGCCGCCCGCCACCACGAAGCGGCGTACGCCGCGCGCCTGCAAGCCGCGCGCGATGTCGGCCAGCGTGCGCTCGACCAGCGCGCCGGCCGCCTCCACGCCGAGTTGTCGTTGCACTGCTTTCACTTCGTCGGGCGTGGCCGTTGCGTAGATCAGCACCGGTTCGGGCAGGTGCCGATCGGCGAAGGCGAGCGCGGCCTCGGCCACCGCCTCGCCGTTCGCGACGGCGAGCGGATCGATGCGGAACGCCGGGCGCTGCGCGTCGCGCCAGTGCGCGACCTGCGCGTTGGTGGCCTTCGACGCGCTGCCGG
>NZ_JAAGPF010000369.1 GCF_017104645.1 Burkholderia sp. Ac-20379 | reverse complement strand
AATGTGACTCATTCACGATACTACACATTCAGGATACTCATGCGTTGACGCGGCTCTGGTGAGCACTGTAGGTACACTGCACATAACAGCGACTACGTGTCGTATACACAAGCTACATAGTCAACGATGGTCTGGTCTTCAACAACTCCATCGCAACAAGTTAGTCATTACTTGTGCTTATGTACATTGCACATAGCATTCGCCGCCAACACCTTACCCACCCTTTTTTTTTTCATGCT
>NZ_JAAGPF010000368.1 GCF_017104645.1 Burkholderia sp. Ac-20379 | reverse complement strand
ACGGCGTAATCGTCGGCCAGCGCGCGCTCCATGCGGCGCTCGGCGGTGCGCCCGAACGGATCGAACGGCGTGCCGCGCAGGCCGCGGCAACGCGCCAGCAGGCCGAGCACGGGCCACATCCAGCCGCCGAAACGCTGCTTCTTCGGGCGCTCGCCGTGCGCCGCCTTCGCCGTGGCGGGCGGCGCCAGATGGAAATGGATCCGGTAATCGCGCCCGGCCACGCCGTCGAACTGCTCGCCGAGCGCGGCGCGGAAGCTGCCGTCGCTGTAGAGCCGCGCCACCTCGTATTCGTCCTTCACGGCCAGCAGCCGGTAGAACGCGGTCGCCACGGCTTCGGCGATGTGCGCGTCGCCAGTGGCGCGCGCGGCGTCCACCAGCGTGCGATAGCGCGCCGCCACGCGCCGCCCGCCGTAGGCGTCGAGCCGCGCGGCACGGTCCGCCACCAGTTCGTCGAGCGTGCGCGGCGCGGCGGCGGCCTTCACCGGATGACGCGCCTGCCACAACGCCTCGAGCCCGTCCGGATCGCCGGCCGCCATGCGCCCGATCGAGAACGCCAGCCGGTTCGCCGCGACCGCCACGCCGTTCAGCTCGAGCGCGCGCATCAGCGCCGCCAGCGACACCGGCACCAGCCCGTGCTGCCACGCGAAGCCGAGCATCAGGATGTTCGCGCCGATCGAATCGCCGAGGAACCGGACGGCCAGCGCCTGCGCGTCGCATGCGGACACGCGCCCATCGCCGGCCGCGTGATGCATCTTGTCGAGCAGCGCGCCCGTATGCAGGCTCGCGTCGGGATCGCGCACGAACGCGGCGTTCGGGATCGGATGCGTGTTGACGACGATGCGCGTGCGATCGTGACGCACCGTCTGCAACGCCTCGGCGCTCGCGCCCACCACCATGTCGCAGGCGAGCAGCACGTCGGCCTGCTGCGTGTCGATGCGCACCTGGTTCAGCCACGCGTCGCGCGCGGCGATCCGCACGTACGACAGCACCGCGCCGCCCTTCTGCGCGAAGCCCATGAAATCGAGCACCGACGCGCTGCGGCCCTCCAGATGCGCGGCCATGCTGATCAGCGCGCCCACCGTCACCACGCCGGTGCCGCCCACGCCCGTCACCAACATGTCGTACGGCGCGGCCTCGAGCCGTGCGGCGGGCAGCGGCAGCGGCAGCGCCGCCACGCACGCGGCCAGCGCGGCCTCGTCGAACGCGATGCCGGCCGCCCGCTTCAGCGCCGCGCCCTCGACCGTCACGAAGCTCGGGCAGAAGCCGTTCACGCACGAATAATCCTTGTTGCACGACGACTGATCGATGCGGCGCTTGCGGCCGAGCGGCGTCTCCACCGCCTCCACCGACAGGCAGTTCGACTGCACGCCGCAATCGCCGCAGCCTTCGCACACCTGTTCGTTGATGAACGCGCGCCGGGCCGGGTCGGGATACTCGCCCTTCTTGCGGCGGCGGCGCTTCTCGGCCGCGCAGGTCTGGTCGTAGATCAGCACCGTCACGCCGTCGGTGTCGCGCAGTTCGCGCTGCACGGCGTCGAGTTCGTCGCGATGATGGAAGCTCGTGCCGCGCGGGAACGCAGCGCGCAGGCCGTCGTATTTTTCCGGTTCGTCGGACACCACCACGAAGCGCGACACGCCCTCGGCCTCCACCTGCCGCGCGATCTGCGGCACCGACAGGCTGCCGTCCACCGGCTGCCCGCCCGTCATCGCCACCGCGTCGTTGTAGAGGATCTTGTAGGTGATCGTGGCGCGCGCCGCCACCGCCTGCCGGATCGCCAGCAGCCCGGAATGAAAGTAGGTGCCGTCGCCGAGGTTCTGGAACACGTGGCGGGTGCGCGTGAACATCGCGTGCGCGGCCCAGTCCACGCCCTCGCCGCCCATCTGGATCAGGCCGGTGGTGTCGCGCTCCATCCACGACGCCATGAAATGGCAGCCGATGCCGGCCTGCGCGACCGAGCCTTCCGGCACGCGCGTCGAGGTGTTGTGCGGGCAGCCCGAGCAGAAATACGGCGTGCGCTTCACCGCATCGGCCGCGTTCGACAGGATCGCCGGCGCGATCAGATCGACCACGCGCGCGCGCCGGTCGAGCGCCGGGCGGTGCCGGGCCAGCCAGTCGGCGAACACCGGCAGCACGCGCGACGGGCGCAGCTCGCCGAGCGCGGACAGCAGCGGCGCGCCGCCGGCGTCGTGCTTGCCGATCACGCGCGGCCGCGCGCCCGACGTGCGGTTGTATAGATGCGCCTTGATCTGCTGCTCGATCACCGGCCCCTTCTCCTCGATCACGAGCACCTCGTCGAGGCCCTCGACGAAGCGCTCGAGCCGCGTGGTTTCGAGCGGAAACGACAGCCCGACCTTGTAGATCCGCACGCCGGCGGCGTCGAGGTCGGCCGCGCTCAGGTCGAGCCGCCGCAGCGCTTCCATCAGGTCCAGATGCGCCTTGCCGCAGGTCACGATGCCGACGCTCGCGTGCGGGCTCGGCGCGATCCAGCGGTCGATGCTGTTCGCGCGCGCGAAGTGGCGCACCGCGTCGAGCTTGGCCGCGAGCCGCGCCTCGATCGTCAGGCTCGGCAGGTCGGGCCAGCGGTTGTGCAGGCCGCCTGCCGGCGCCGCGAACGGCGGCGGCTCGGGCCAGTGCGTGACGAGCGCGTCGAGATCGACGGTCGAGCCCGATTCGACCGTCTCCGAGATCGCCTTGAAGCCCACCCACGCGCCCGAGAAGCGCGACAGCGCCCAGCCGTACAGGCCGAATTCGAGCATGTCGGCGATGTTCGACGGATTGAGCACCGGCATCTGCCAGCCCATCATCGCGAAGTCGCTCTGATGCGGCATCGACGACGACACGCAGCCGTGATCGTCGCCCGCCACCACCAGCACGCCGCCGTGCGGCGACGCGCCGTAGGCGTTGCCGTGCTTGAGCGCGTCGCCGGCGCGATCGACGCCGGGGCCCTTGCCGTACCACATCGCGTACACGCCCTCGACGGTGCGCTCGGCGTCGGCCTCGACGCGCTGCGTGCCGAGCACGGCCGTGCCGCCCAGTTCCTCGTTGATGGCCGGCAGGAAGCGCACGCGCGCCGCGTCGAGCAGCGCCTGCGCCTTCCACATCTGCTGATCGACCAGGCCGAGCGGCGAGCCGCGATAGCCGCTCACGAATCCGGCCGACTCGATGCCGCGCGCGGTGTCGCACTGGCGCTGCATCAGCATCAGGCGCACCAGCGCCTGGGTGCCGGTGAGGAACACGCGGCCGCGGGTGGCGGTGAGGTTGTCGGCAAGCCGGTAATCGGCGAGAGCGGGTGTGCCGTCGAGCGGCGGGCGGGCGGTCATGGGGGTGTCTCCGGATGTCGGCGCCGGCGCGCCGGTTCGGCGTGCCCGGAGCGCGGCGGTTTTTTCGCTATTTTTTGCCCGCCCGCGAGAAATGTTTTTCCTGATCCCCTGACCGATCGGCCGATCCGAGAAAATTCACCGAGGTTTTCGGCCGATATCGAGTGAAATTTCTCGCAAGATTTGTGCATCCGGGGTTATTGCGCTGCACCAATGAAAAAGGCGGCAGCGCCTGCGCGCTCCCGCCTTGTCCTTGCGTCTGGCTGCTTCGATGCCGCGCTTACTTCCGGTCGACGATGATCTGGTCGAACGTGCCGCCGTCGGCGAAGTGCACCTTCTGGACGTTGTCCCAGCTGCCGAAGATCTGCTCGACGCTGAACGTCTTGAGCGACTTGAACTCGGCCGCGTGCTGCTTGAGCACGGCCGCGTCGCGCGGGCGCAGGTGATGTTTCGCGATGATCTCCTGCCCGGCCGGCGAATACAGGTAATCGAGGTAGGCCTGCGCGACCTTGCGCGTGCCCTTCTTGTCCACCACCTTGTCGACGATCGCCACCGGCGGCTCGGCCAGGATGCTGGCCGACGGGTAGACGGCGTCGAACTGCTCGCCGTTCGCGCCCGCATCCATCAGCGCCACTTCATTCTCGAACGTGACGAGCACGTCGCCGATGCCGCGCTGCGTGAACGTGGTGGTCGCGCCGCGGCCGCCCGAATCGAGCACCGGCACGTTGCGGAAGATCGCCTTCTCGAAATCGATCGCCTGCGCGTCGCTCGCGCCCTTGAGCTTCTGGTAGCCCCAGGCGGCCAGGTACGCGTAGCGGCCGTTGCCGGAGGTTTTCGGGTTCGCGATCACGACCTGCACGCCGGGCTTGGCCAGGTCGCTCCAGTCGTGGATCTGCTTCGGGTTGCCGTGACGCACGAGGAACACCATGGTGGTCGAATACGGCGAGCTGCTGTCGGGCAAGCGCTTGCGCCAATCCTTCGGCAGCAGTTGGCCGCGATCGGCCAGCAGGTCGATGTCGTTCGGCTGGTTCATCGTCACCACGTCGGCCTGCAGGCCCTGCAGCACCGACAGCGCCTGCGCGCTCGACGCGCCATGCGATTGGCGGATCGACACCGTCTCGCCCGTCTTCTGCTTCCACGCGGCGATGAAGCCGGCGTCGATGTCCTTGTAGAGCTCGCGCGTCACGTCGTACGACACGTTCAGCAGCGCGGTGTCCGCGTGCGCGGCCGGCGCGGCCGCCACCGTCGCGACAAGCATCGCCGCCGTCCCCGCGATCGTCAGCCAGCGGCCGATCCCTTGCGTCTGATTCATCGAGTGCTATCCCCTGTGTGGTCTGTCAGCCATTGGTAAGCGGCGATTGTAGCCAGCCCGGCACGCGCGCCCTAAGACTCGTTCGTCCTTAGGTCACAACCAAAAGTCATTTGGCGGGTGCGGGCCGATTTGCGCTGCCCGGCGCTGGTCAGCGCGCGTGGGCCGATGCTAAGATGCCTGCTCGTTTCTTCACGGTTCACGTTCATGTCGTCGTTCGCGATGCCTTCGTTCCCGCGCTTTGTTCGCCTCGCCCGCTCGTTCGACGCGGCCGTGGTCGCACGCGCGGCCGTGCTGAAACTGAAAAAACGACTTCTCGACTGACGGGGAGTCGCGTCCCGTCAGGCGAACAGCCGGACGGGAATCCACTCGGGCCTCGCGCCCGCCTCATCACCCCGGTCCGGCGCCCGCCGGCGGAACGTTTCCTTCACCACGTTCCCACCGAGGTTTGCATGTCCATCGATTTTTCCGGCATCTGGCTGCCGATCGTCACACCGTTCACGTCGCTCGCAGGCGAGGCCGTCGATCACGCCGCGCTCGCGCGGCTCGCGAGGCATTACGCCGAGGCCGGCATCGCCGGCTTCGTGGCCTGCGCGACCACCGGCGAGGGCGCCTTGCTCGACGCCGCCGAACAGGCCGCCGTGTTCGCGACGCTGCGCACCGCCGCGCCGGGCGTGCCGATCGTGCTCGGCCTGTCGCACAGCGCGACGCAGGGCGCGGTCGCGCGCGCCCGCGAGCTGGCCGAGCTCGCGCCCGACGGCCTGCTCGTCACGCCGCCCACCTACGTGCGGCCGACCCAGGACGGCATTCGCCGGCACTTCGAAGCCATCGTGCAGGCCGCCGATCTGCCCGTGCTCGTCTACAACATCCCGTACCGCACCGGCGTGAACGTCGAGCTCGATACGCTGAAGGCGCTGGCCGAGGATGCGCGTATCGCGGGCATCAAGGAATGCGGCGGCTCGATCGACCGGATGATGCGGCTCGCCCACGAAACGCCGCTGCGCGTGTTCTCCGGTGACGACAACCAGAACTTCGCGGCGCTCTGCGTGGGCGCGCACGGCGCGATCGCGAGCTCGGCGCATCTGTTGCCCGAGTGGCACGTGCGGGCTTACCGGTGCGTGCAGCAGGGCGACTGGGCCGGCGCGCGGCGGATCGCGGTGGCGCTGCAGCCATTGGTGCGGGTGCTGTTCGAGGAGCCGAACCCGGCGCCGGTGAAGGCCGCGTTGGCGGCGCAGGCGCGCTGTGAGGATGGATTGCGGTTGCCGTTCGTGCCGGCGAGCGAGGCGCTGCGGGCGCGGATGCGGGGGGTGATTGGGGCGGTGGAGGTGGCGTTGAAGGGGGTGTGAGGGGGAGAAGGACGCGGTGGCTGGCTCTCGGCTCTCGGCTCTCGGCTCTCGGCTCTGGGCTCTGGGCGCTTGGCAGTCGGCGCTCGGCAGTGGCAGCCGCGCACCGCCTGCCCCGGCCTGCGACACCCGCCGGACGAAGCGGCGCATCCGCCCCAAGGCTCAAGCCGCAAGCGAATGCCCGGTAGCCTCTGCCGAATCCGCCGCCTCCGCCGCATCCGAAACCGCCGCGCCGCTCACCGCGTGCCGAACGATCCGCATCAACGCGTCGGCGGTCGGCGTGCGCGATTCGGCGCGCCGCAACAGCACCAGCGGCACCGGCGGCAAATCCGGCAAGCCCTGCGCGGCCGCCTCGAGCGGCCGCACCGAAGCCGGCAACCCGTAACGCGTGCGCACCGTCACGCCGAGCCCCGCCGCGGCGGCGGCACTCACGCCGGCCAGGCTCGGGCGCGTGAACGCG
>NZ_JAAGPF010000033.1 GCF_017104645.1 Burkholderia sp. Ac-20379 | reverse complement strand
CGGTGGCGGCGCGGCGCGCGGCCGACGGTGGCGCCGGCCATGCTTCGGCGATGCATCGGCGCGCCGCCAGGCCGCTTACGACGCGGCGTTCGGCGTGCGGCGCGGCTTCAGGCTCGCGAGCAGGATGCCGGTCACGACGCAGGCGAGAGCGAAGCCGTGCGCGAGCGTCGGGCGCTCGCCGAGAAACGCGATGCCGTAGATCGCCGCCGAGATCGGCAGCACGGCGCTGAACACGCCGGCCAGGCTGCCCGGCACATGGCGGATGCCGATCATCCACAGGCAGAACGAGAAGATGCTGGCCGACAGCGCATACCAGACGACGAGCGCCCAGGTGCCCGCCGGCACGGCCGCGTAATCGAAATGCGGCAGGGCGGTCAGGCCGAGCGGCAGCATCATCAGCATGCCGAGCAGGTGCGTGTAGGCGCAGATGTCGAGCGGGCGCAGCGTTTCGGTCAGGCGGCGCGACAGGATCACGTAGAACGATTCGCAGCAGACCGCGCCGAGGATCAGCAGGTTGCCGGCGAGCGAGCTTGCGTGACCCGGCGCGCTGGCCGCGGCATGGCCGCCCTGGGCGAGGTTGATCGCCACCACGCCGACGATCGCCAGCGCGATCGACAGCAGCGCGCGCCGGTTCGGCCGTTCGCGCAGGAACAGCCAGGCGAACAGCGCCACCACGGCCGGGATCGTGCTGGTGATCACGCCGGCGGCCACGGCGCTGGTGCGCTGCACGCCCATCAGCATCAGCAGCGTGAACATGAACGTGCCGAAGAACGCCTGCAGGAACAGGTTCAGCCATTCTTCGCGGCGCACGGCGCGCATCTTCGACGGCTTCCACAGCGGCCAGAGCACCGCGTTGGCGATCACGAAGCGCAGCGTGGCGAGGATCACGACAGGCACGGCCACCACGATGGTCTTGCCGATGCCGACGTTGCTGCCGACCAGCAGCATCGACAGGATGAGGATGAAGGCGTAGCGATTCAAACTGGAGTCCGGGCGTTGAGTTCAGTTAGGATTGTAACGGCCCGCGCGGGCCGTCCAGGCGGGCGCGCGTAAGAGATGGGTAAGTTCGAGAGCTTATCGTGTCGATGCGTCCGCGGGAGCGGTGCGGCGTCGCGCGATGCGGCGTTGCAACATTCCCGAGGCCGCGCCAAGCCGGAAACACGCGCACCAACACAAGTATCAATCAGACACCAGCAGTACGTGCGCCGCCCGGCCCCGACCGGCGGCGCCTGCAGTTCAGGAGGCACGGCGCACCGCGCGCCGTGGAAGCGGCGCATCCAAGTGCGCCGTCATGCAGTGAGTTTCACCTTGATCAAGGGGTTGTCGATGTCTGCGATTGAATCGGTTCTGCACGAACGCCGTCAGTTTGCTCCACCCGCCGCTGTCGAACAGGCGGCCACCATTTCCGGCATGGCCGCGTATCAGGCCCTGGTCGACGAAGCCGGCCGCGATTACGAAGGTTTCTGGGCGCGTCTTGCCCGCGAGACGCTCGATTGGCACAAGCCATTCGCGACCGTGCTCGACGAATCGAATGCGCCGTTCTACAAGTGGTTCGAGGACGGCGAACTGAACGCCTCCTACAACTGTCTCGACCGCCACGTCGCGGCCGGCCGCGGCGAACGCGTCGCGATCGTGTTCGAGGCCGACGACGGCACCGTCACGCGCGTCACCTACGCCGATCTGCTCGGCCGCGTCGTGCGCTTCGCCAACGCGCTCAAGCAGCGCGGCATCGGCAAGGGCGACCGCGTCGTCATCTATATCCCGATGTCGATCGAAGGCATCGTCGCGATGCAGGCCTGCGCGCGGATCGGCGCGACGCATTCGGTGGTGTTCGGCGGGTTCTCGTCGAAATCGCTGAACGAGCGCCTGGTGGACATCGGCGCCAGCGCGCTGATCACGGCCGACGAACAACTGCGCGGCGGCAAGACGCTGCCGCTCAAGAGCATCGCCGACGAAGCGCTCGCGATGGGCGGCTGCGAGGCGGTCAAGAGCGTGATCGTCTATCGCCGCACGGGCGGCAAGGTCGCTTGGGACGACAGCCGCGACCTGTGGATGCACGAGCTGGTCGCGAACCAGCCGGACGTGTGCGAGCCGGAATGGGTCAGCGCCGAGCATCCGCTGTTCATCCTCTACACGTCGGGGTCCACCGGCAAGCCGAAGGGCGTGCAGCACAGCACGGGCGGCTATCTGCTGTGGGCCGCGCAAACCATGAAGTGGACGTTCGACTGGACGCCGGACGACGTGTTCTGGTGCACGGCCGACATCGGCTGGATCACGGGCCACACCTACATCACGTACGGCCCGCTGGCGACCGGCGCGACGCAGGTGGTGTTCGAGGGCGTGCCGACCTACCCGAACGCGGGCCGCTTCTGGAAGATGATCGCCGATCACAAGGTCACGATCTTCTACACGGCGCCCACCGCAATCCGCTCGCTGATCAAGGCGGCCGAGGCCGACGCGGCCGTGCATCCGAAGGCCTACGATTTGTCGAGCCTGCGCATCATCGGCACGGTGGGCGAGCCGATCAACCCGGAAGCGTGGATCTGGTATCACAAGCACGTCGGCAACGAGCGCTGCCCGATCGTCGATACGTGGTGGCAGACCGAAACGGGCGGCCACATGATCACGCCGCTGCCGGGCGCGACGCCCACCGTGCCGGGTTCGTGCACGCTGCCGCTGCCGGGCATCGCCGCGGCGGTGGTCGACGAAACGGGCCAGGACGTGCCGAACGGGCAGGGCGGCATCCTGGTCGTGAAGCGGCCGTGGCCGTCGATGGCGCGCACCATCTGGGGCGACCCGGAGCGCTTCAAGAAGAGCTACTTCCCCGAGGAGCTGGGCGGCACGCTGTACCTGGCCGGCGACGGCACGGTGCGCGACAAGGACAGCGCCTACTTCACGATCATGGGCCGCATCGACGACGTGCTGAACGTGTCGGGCCACCGGCTCGGCACGATGGAGATCGAATCGGCGCTGGTGTCGCACGAATTGGTGGCGGAGGCGGCCGTGGTGGGCCGTCCGGACGACACCACCGGCGAGGCCGTGGTGGCGTTCGTGGTGCTCAAGCGCGCGCGGCCGGAAGGCGAGGAAGCGCAGCAGATCGCCAAGGCGCTGCGCGACTGGGTCGGCAAGGAAATCGGCCCGATCGCGAAGCCGAAGGACATCCGCTTCGGCGACAACCTGCCGAAAACCCGCTCGGGCAAGATCATGCGCCGCCTGCTGCGCTCGCTCGCCAAGGGCGAGCCGATCACGCAGGACACCTCCACGCTCGAGAATCCGGCGATCCTCGACCAGTTGGGCGAGGTGCGCTGAGCGGCAGGCTGGCCCTTCACCCGGCCGGCTCTCCGAATCGCCGGCTGGATGCACAGCCGGCATGCGCCCCGGCGCGGCAATCCCGATTCAATCCCGATTGCCCGCGCCGGGGCTTTTTTGTTAGATAAGCGGATGTCCGCTGCCTCGCGCCCGCCCTCGTCCCGCTCCTCGACGCCTTCGTCGACCGCCTCGCATCGCACCGAGCCGCCGCCGGTGCCGGCGCGGCTCGCGCGCGCGCATGCGCGCTACTGGCGCTTCAACCTGATCTTGATCGCGGTGCTGATGGCGATCGGCTTTGGCGTGTCGTTCGTCGTGCCGTTCTTCGCGCCGGCGCTGGCCGGGCTGCGCTTCGCCGGCTTCAGCCTGCCGTTCTATCTCGGGGCGCAGGGCGCGATTCTGATCTATCTGCTGCTGATCGCCGTGTACGTGTTGCTGATGCAGCGCGCCGACCGCACGCTGCGGCGCGACTATGCGGCGTTCGACGCCGGGCAGGGCGGCGAGCCCGAGCCGGCGCAATCGGACAGAACGAACGATGCGCACGATTCGCCCACCGGCACGCCGGGCCGCCCATGCTGACCCACCGCCTGATCCGCGCCTACGCGCTCTACACCGTCGGCTTCCTCGCGTTCGTGCTGCTGCTCTGGCGCATCGAGCGCTCGACCGGGCCGGGCGTGTGGATCGGCTACGTGTTCCTGTTCGTGCCGATCGCCGTGTATGCCGTGATCGGCCTGCTGTCGCGCACCTCCGATCTGGTCGAGTACTACGTGGCCGGGCGGCGCGTGCCGTCGGCGTTCAACGGCATGGCGACCGCGGCCGATTGGCTGTCCGCCGCCTCGTTCATCGGGCTGGCCGGCTCGCTCTACGCCACCGGCTACGACGCGCTCGCCTACCTGATGGGCTGGACCGGCGGCTTCTGCCTGGTGGCGTTCCTGCTCGCGCCCTACGTGCGCAAGCTCGCGCGCTACACGATTCCCGATTTCCTCGGCACCCGCTATTCGAGCACGCTGGTGCGCGCGCTGGCGGCCGGCGCGGCGATCCTCTGCTCGTTCGTCTATCTGGTCGCGCAAATTCAGGGGATCGGGCTGATCGCCACGCGCTTCATCGGCGTCGATTTCGCGATCGGGATCTTCTGCGGGCTGGCCGGCATTCTCGTGTGCTCGTTCCTGGGCGGCATGCGCGCCGTGACCTGGACCCAGGTGGCGCAGTACGTGATCCTGATCGCCGCGTTCCTGATTCCGGTGTCGCTGATCGCGATGAAGAACGGCCTCGGGCCGCTGCCGCAGGCGAACTACGGCAAGCTCATGACGAAGGTGGAGGCGCTGGAGGCCGAAGTGCGCGATTCGGCCGACGAGCAGGCCGTGCGCGACGCGTTCCGGCAGCGCGCGGCCGCGCTGCAGGGGCGGCTCGACCGATTGCCGGCCTCGTACGGCGAGGCGCGCGCGCAACTGGTGGACGAGCTGGCGGCGCTGCGCCGGCGCAACGGGCCGCTGCGCGAGATCAACCGGCGCGAGCGCGAACTGGCCGAATTCCCGCGCGATCCGGCGGCGGCGCGCGTGGTGTGGGAGCAGGCCCGCGACGACCTGCTCGCGCGCGCGGCCGTGCCGCTGCCGATGCACGCGCCGTTCCCGTCGGCCACCGACGAGGAGCAGCGCCCGCGCAAGCGCAACTTCCTCGCGCTGCTGCTGTGCCTCTCGCTCGGCACGGCCAGCCTGCCGCACATCCTGACGCGCTACAACACCACCACCTCGGTGGCCTCGGCGCGCCGCTCGGTCGGCTGGACGCTGTTCTTCATCGCGCTGTTCTACCTGACCGTGCCGGTGCTCGCGGTGCTGATCAAGTTCGAGATCCTCGCGCATCTGGTCGGGCAGCCGTTCGCCGAGATGCCGGCCTGGGTCACGCAATGGCAGCACTTCGAGCCCGATCTGATCGGCGTGGTGGACGTGATCCGCGACGGCATCGTGCACTGGTCCGACATCCAGATGCAGCCCGACATCGTGGTGCTGGCCGCGCCCGAGATTTCGGGGCTGCCGTACGTGATGTCGGGGCTGATGGCGGCCGGCGCGCTGGCCGCGGCGCTGTCGACCGCCGACGGCCTGCTGCTGACGATCGCCAACACGTTGTCGCACGACGTCTACTACCACATGGTCACGCCCGACGCGTCCGCGCAGCGGCGCGTGACGATCTCGAAGGTGCTGCTGCTCGGCGTCGCGCTGTTCGCGTCGTACGTGGCCTCGCTCAATACCGGCAAGATCCTGTTTCTGGTGGGCGCGGCGTTTTCGCTGGCCGCGTCGAGTTTCTTTCCGGTGCTCGTGCTCGCCGTGTTCTGGAAGCGCACCACCACGCGCGGCGCGGTGGCCGGCATGGTGACGGGGTTGGGCGTGTGCATCTGGTACATCCTGTCGACCTATCCGTTCTTCACGCAATTGACCGGATTCGCCGGGCCGACCTGGTTCGGCATCGAGCCGATCAGTTCCGGCGTATTCGGCGTGCCGGCCGGTTTTGCCGCCGCGATCGGCGTGAGCTTGCTCGACAAACGCCCGGACGCGTATACCGAGGCGCTGGTCGATTACATCCGGCATCCGTGACGGGGCTGCGCCGAGGTCGCGCCGTTCGGCGCCGGTCAACCCGCGCCCAGGCATCCGCGTTCAGCGTTCGCGCCGGCGCGTGCGGAAAAACGTCCACATCAACGCGCTCGCATCCGGCCCGCGCGCCGCGTTGAACGGCAGGCGTTCGTCGCCGCCGCTCCAGGCGTGGCCGAGCCCGCGTACCACGCACACCCGCACGATCGTGCGGCCGCGGCGGCGGTAATCCGCGATCAGCCGGTCGCCGTGTTCCGCCAGCACGCGCGTGCCGCTCGTTTCGTCGCCGTTCGCGTCGAGCATGCCGTTGACCCGCAGCCACTGACGCGCCGCCTGATCGGCGTTGACCTTCGCCACCACGCCGTCGAGTTCGCCGTGCACGATCAGCACCGGCATGCCTGGATGACGATCGACCGCCACGGTTGCGTCGATCAGGGCGACCGGATCGTCGCGGCTGCCGCGCTGCATGACGTGCAGCGCGTTGATCGACGACTGCGCGGCCCCGGCCACCGCGCCGGAATGCAGGCCGAGCGCCGCGAACAACCGCGGCTCGTGCAACGCCAGTTGCGCGGCCAGCCCCGCGCCGGCCGACATGCCGGCGAGATAGATGCGCGCCGGATCGAAGCCGTGCCGCTCGATCGTCGCGCGCACCAGCGAGGCGACCGCGTCCGCATCCGAGCCGGGCGCCGGCACGGGCGGGTCGAACCAGTTCCAGCAGCGATGCGGATGCCGGCCGGTCGATTGTTCCGGCAGCAGGACGGAGAAGCCGTGCTTGTCGGCGAGGCGGTCGATCCGGGTGCCGATCGCGAACGCTTCGGCGGTCTGCTTGCAGCCGTGCAGCATCACGACGAGCGGGCCGTCGCGCGCCGCGCCGGGCGGTTGATACAGCAGGTAGGTCAGGTGATTGACGAGTTGGCCGGGCGCGGGCGGGGCCGAGTGGAACGAGCGGATCCAGGTGCCGCGCGTCGACAGCGACGGGCGCGAGCGGGCGGCACGTTGCGTGCCCGAGGGCTGGGCCGATTTCGTGGCCGGGTTGGTGGCCGGTTTGGCGGCGGCCCGCTTGCGTGGCGCGGCAGGGGCGGGCTTCGGCACGGACTTTGACGCCGGACTTGATGATTGGGCGGCGGCGCGCCGTTTCGGCTTGTGCGTCGCCAGCTTCGAGAACGTGCTGAACAGCTTGAGCCAAGTGCTGGCGGCGGATCGACGACGAGGCATGATCGGGCGGCGGGCGCGTGGACAGCATCGTCAGCGCCGAATCGGTTGGCGACGTTGGGACGATACACGAGGTATTGGGCTTTTCCGTTGCAGCGTCGAGTCGAGCTGGAGCTGAAAACAAAAAGCCCCGCAAATCGTCGATTTTGCGGGGCTTGGTGTAGCAACTGAATTCTGGCGGAGAGAGGGTCCGTCTACTTACGGGACGTCTGAGTTCATCAAAATTCGTCTGAATCCTCGTAATCCCTTTGCTATCTTGGTTTTTGCTCCAGAGGTTGTTCGTTAGGGTTCACTTGATCGACGACGAACTTCGTTATAATCACACTCACATTTGATAGTCAAATTGATAGTCGAGCCATGCCGAGAGCCGCAAACAAACTTAGTCAACTGACGGTCACCAAGACGACCAAGCCAGGGCTCTACGCTGATGGTGGCGGTTTGTATCTGCAAGTCACATCAGCAGGGGTGAAGTCGTGGCTTTTCCGTTACATGCGTAGCGGCAAGGCGAGGGGGATGGGGCTTGGTCCTTTACACACGATCAGTCTCGCCGAAGCTCGAACGCGCGCCCTCGATTGCCGACGTCTTTTGCTGGATGGCATCGACCCGATCGATGCTCGCGACGCCGAGCGAGCAAAGCAACGCGTCGCGAAGGCGAACGACATTACCTTCAAGCAATGCGCAGACAAGTATATTGAGGCTCACCGCGCAGGATGGAAGAATGCGAAGCACGCCGACCAGTGGGCAAACACTCTGGCAACCTACGCCGTGCCCGTGTTCGATGTCCTGCCCGTCTCCAGTATCGATACCGCGCTGGTCATGAAAGTCCTCGATCCGATCTGGACGACGAAAACTGAAACCGCCTCCCGTGTTCGCGGGCGCATTGAGTCCGTGCTGGATTGGGCTACCGTGCGTGGCTACCGCACAGGGGACAATCCAGCACGGCTGAAAGGGCATCTGGATACATTGTTGCCGAAGCGCGCACGCGTCCAAAAAGTGAAGCACCACCCGGCGCTGCCCTACGCCGACCTGACAGAATTCATGAAACTTCTTCGAGTTGAAGAAGGTACAGCAGCACGCGCCCTTGAGCTTCTGATCTTGAGCGCGACTAGGACGAACGAAGTCATTGGCGCTAGATGGCCAGAATTCAAGTTGGACGAAGGCGTCTGGATCATCCCTGCGGAGCGCATGAAGATGCGCAAGGAGCATCGCGTGCCGCTGTCGGCACGGGCAATTGAGTTGATCAAAGCACAGGAGAACGTGAAGCAGGGCGACTACGTTTTTCCGGGTGCACGATATCAAAAGCCCCTTTCCAACATGGCGATGCTGCAACTGCTAGAGCGTATGAAGCGCAAAGACATAACGGTCCACGGCTTCCGGTCAACTTTCCGCGACTGGGCGGGGGAGACTACGCACTACCCACGCGAAGTGTGCGAAGCGGCGCTCGCGCACGGAATCAAGGACAAGGCGGAAGCGGCATACGCACGCGGCGACTTGTTTTTGAAACGCGCTGCGTTGATGCAGGACTGGGCAGATTTCACCGCGACGACACTCTCTCCAGACGCCTAGCTAGCCTTACACACGCGATGCATTTCGATGCAGTCGACAACTGAGCAAAGTTGAGAGGAACTGGTATTATTCGTTCAGGCACTGTTCCCGAAGAGTTCGGTGATGCGTCGATTCAGTCGAGCATTACGTGAACGTAGGTCTCCGGGTTCCAGAATATAAAAAGGTACAGCCGTCTAGTCCGTGCGCCATCAATGCGCCGGAGGACGCTGCTCGCCCCCTAAAGCCCCTCCTGCCTTGATGCGCCACGACCTTCCAATGAACCCTTTATTTAGGTTGATTGATGGCCCATCACCTCAAAAACTCTGTAGTGCCTGGTCGCCGAGCACCCGCTCGCGAGCCCGAAATGGCTTCGATGCAGTCGTTCCCGGTTGAAGTTGCAGCTGCATTCGGGACATCTGCTTCGCTCTCTGCGAAGACTGACAACGTAGTTGGCTGCAAGCCTCCGATTGATCGCGTTCTCCGTTTAGCCGAAGTTCTTGAAATCGTCCCCATCGGACGGACGAAGCTCCTGCAAATGGTCAAAGAAGGAGCGTTCCCGGCGCCGTTGCGTCTTACGACACGCATCCGGGGCTGGCGTCTTTCTGCGATCGAAAAATTTCTGGCGTCTGTGGAGGGCGAGTAAATGGCCTCTACTTCTTCTAAAAAGCGCATCTGCGGCGACGATGGCGAGGGCTGGGTGCGCCGGGGAGCGACTCACGCCAACAGCCGGCGAAAGCGCCGCTCGCCCGTTGAAAACGCTGCCCGTCAAAGCCCTAGTGTGGAGACGGAGAATTCGCCGGATCGATTCAAAGATGGCGAACCCGGCTTGTACGAATGGACCGATGGCAGCTATCAACGCATCTCCTCCGGGATCAAGTCGGTGGGCATGGTGATCGACGCCGATGGAGGCAGGCCTGCTCACGCGGTCGACGTATGGACGCTGAACGATACTAGCAAGCGCGTCGAAGTGCCGTGCGAGTTGGTCTATTCTCCCAATGAGCTGACGCGCCATCTCATCACGCGGGGAATGACAATCGAGCGGGTTCACAATGCCGCCCGTCGGATCGGCGATTACCTTTCCTCTCGTCCACCGCATCCGAACTTTGTCAGGACGACCTGCGACGGCTGGCAGATGCTCTGCGGCACACAGGCGTATGTGTTCGGTGGCAAGGCGTACTGCGCAGGGGACCGCATGCTCCTCGTGACGGGTAGCGAGCCTCTGACGTCCGGTCGTCCACAAGCCGGGACGCTTGCGCAGTGGACCGAGATCGTCAACCTGTGTGCCGGCAACCCGCTGCTCATCGTCGCACTGTGCGCGGCCTTCGCTTCGGCGCTACTTCATCCCTTTAGCCACGACGCCTTCGGTATCTCGTTCGTAGGCCGCTCCAGCACTGGCAAAACGACTGCGCTCCGACTCGCGCTTGCGCTCTTCGACTCCCCGTCGAATCCAGCAAATTTGATCGGCACGGCCAACGGTCTCGAGGCACTGGCGGCACAACACTTGCACATGCCACTGGTGCTCGATGAGATCGGACTGGCTTCGCCCGAAGTCATGGCAAATGCCGCCTATCGCTTGACGAACGGCTCCGGGAAACTTCGTGCATCTCCGGACGGCAGCCTCACTCCGGTCACGCGCATCTCATCCGTATCACTCACCGCTGGCGAGGAGAGCGTAGTGGACCGCATTGAACAGGGAGGTCGTTCGGCCAAACTTGGCCAGGTCGCACGTTTTACCGCACTGAACACCGACTACTTGCACGGCGCGTTTGCAAATCTGCACGGCGAAAGCGACGGAGCAGCGTTCGCGGAAAAGCTCGGCCGCATGCTGCAGGCGACCCATGGCATTGCGTGGGCACCGTTCGTGAAATATCTCGCCGAAAACATTCACACGGTGAAAGCGAAGCACAGGGAACGCGAAAATGGCGTCAAGGAGTACCTTACCAACGGTATCGCGTTCGATAGGGCAGATGGGGTATGTGCTCGCGTTCTCGACAATTTCTCGCTGATGTATCGCGCGGGTATCGTCGCTCGCTTGGCCGCCGTTTTCCCGATAACGGGAAAGCAGATCATCGACGCGTTGCGTGACTGCTTTCGCAAATGGCATGCGCAGTACCAGCAACGGCAGTCGACGCCCGATGAGGCTATCCTTGACGACGTGCGTTACTTCCTCCAGGCGCATCGCAACAAATTGCCCTCCTTGGCGGACTACATCAATCCCGAGCGCGACACGAAAACTGGCTTCACCTATACGCAGCGGGACGGCTCCGAGGTCTTTCTGATCTTTCCGGGCGCGCTTGCCACACTGAGACAGAAGCACGGTCGTATAGCGTTTCACGGCGCACTCATCAACGCCGGTTGGTTGTTGCCCGGTTCAAAAAATCGGCCGACGCAGCAGTACTTTATTCCGGAATCGGAAACCGAGCGTCCGTCGTTGTACACGTTCAAGAAGGCAGCCATCTACACAGAGTAGTCAGCGTGCGTACTAGCGGTTGGCAGCAGGGTGAAATCTACATTTCTACGTAGATTTCATCCTGCAGGCAGAAAATTAGAGAAACCTGGGATGCCGAGCAGCACTTCCGGTCGGCGGCGCGATCCGCATACTAATCTACTATGTCTAGTAATTCTCCCGCCCTCACACCCCCCCTTTCCCGTTCGTTTTTTTGGACAAAGTGCCGTTTTTCGAAAGTTGTAAAGGCCAAGTGCAGCCCATCGCTGCGAAGCAGCTCAACATGCACTTACCTTCACAGGCACACAATGCTCGACTTACTCCATATTGAAATAGCGCATCGGCACCGCGCATTCGGAAACAAGCGGATCAAGATATCGAAGGACCACAAGCAGAAAGTTACCTGCTTCACTGCTACGGTTCGCCTCGCGCCTAACGGAGCAAAGATAAAAGCGACGTCGTTGCGACACGGCACCGCGGTTAGCATCATATGCAACCCGTTGAAAGTTATGCAGGGGCACAATGTATTCGGAACGAACAATCTTCGCGCGCTCGCACCAGAGATCATCGTGCGAGTACTCGACCATCTGGCTGTGGCCTACATCGATGACGATGTTGCCGCATGGTTAGCAGGCAACTTCAATGTCCTGGCCGTCGACATCACGCATCGTTACCGCTTGCCTGAGAACGTCACCGTTTCCGATATTCGGCGGCACATGATTCGCAACATGGCTATCGAGCGTTATCGTCCCGCCGCATTGCTCCAGGGCACAGGGGTTCGCTTCAACGCCGTGTCAAGTTATGGTGCCTGGCTGATCTACGACAAATGCCAGGAGATGGAAGACAAACGAACGCATGCGTTTCCTGTTCTAGCAGCCGTGCATGGGGATCAGGCTGATGATGTGTGGAACTTGCTCACGACCACGGCGAAAAGCAGCGTGCGCGTCGAGCTCCAGCTCGAAAAAGAGTATCTGAAACAGCATGGCCTCAATCGCGGCTCGGCTTGGACTGCGCTTACAGCGAATGAAGTCTACGATCGCGAGCTTGCTGCGCTCCGGCTGGAGCGTCATAAGCCGATGAGCGTACTGCGTGATTCGACAGCGTCGGTCACCAATCGCATACATCGCCGCACGCTCGAATTGTGGTCGATGGGCCGCGATTTGAAAGCACTGTTTAGCCGAGCCACACTGGCGTCGCATCGCAAAGCGATCATTGACGCATGCGGCATCGATATCGAACGCGACGTGCCTGCGATCGAGCCGCTGCCGATGGTGGAATTGCTCGCCATCAGCAATCGTTTGAGCATACCGAAGTGGGTTCAGCAGTGTCCGCAGGCATACGCTCGTGTAGGCACCGCCGCCACGCGACGCAAATCGCGTTGGGACTGAGAGAAGTACGCTCAATGCAGCGCCCAAGATATCCGGTGCTGCCGAATGCGCCGGTGCTAGATCGTCAGTAGGTACATTTTTTCGCCGCGCTTGTTATCCGCCTCCCACGATTGCCGTGGGCAGGCGGCCACTCGCGGATATTTACCACTTTCGCCGACTGCAAGGCACTCCACGATCCAGACAGCTCAGGTAGTAGTCGGTGATTTCTTTCCCTCTCCGTGGATCGGTCACGTCGTCTTCGAAGACATCCTGAACCATCGAGGAAAGATAGGCTTGGGCAAGCAGCGGAAATCCGCCGACATAGGTCATCTCCTGCTCTTCAGACAGTCCCTTGTTCCGGCATCGGATAAATTGCTCAGCTCTGTTGTACTTCGGGTTGGCCAGGTCGGGGCAAATTCCGATCATCCTCTGAGCGGCGTCGAGCTGCTGCTGTCCCTCCTGCTGATCGCGCCGCTGCATAGCCTCATATTTTTGCTTGTCAGCAGCGTCAAGCGGACAGTTGGCGTTGCACGGCGGGTGCTGTTTCAGATAGTCGACCCGTTGCTGTTGAGCTTGCTGCGCCTGCTGCTGGGCAGTGTCCTGCTGCGGCATCAGATTTTTCACCGATGTGACTGCGTATTGAGCCGAGTGCATCGCTCCGAAAACTTGGTTCATCTGCGCATGTGCGGTAGACACTGCGAATGCTCCAGCGCAAACGATGGCGGAAACGTACAAGAACTTCATAGCTGCGTAACCCTTTGGATGGTTGAGAGTGCTTCGGCGAAACAAGCTGCCCTTGTGTTAGTGCGCGCCAACAAACGTGACCGACTGTGTGGACAGATTCCATGTAAGCCGCGACGGCGCTGACGCGCGGCACGTCATTATATTCTCCATGGAGAATAATATTCGTTATTAGGACCTTCTCTTGGAGGGCAGTGAGAATCGACACTGCCTCGTCAATCGGGGAGGGTTTCAGGCTTGAGCAACGTAGAACAGCTGGCACGGTCTATCGGCGGAGCCATCGCGGCTCGCCGGAAGGCCCTCGATATGACCCAGGAAAAGCTGTCCGAACTGATCCAAATAGAGCAGTCGTCTCTTTCCCGGATCGAGCGTGGGACGCTGATCCCCAGCCTGGAACGTCTCTCAGGTATCGCGGAGAGCCTTGAGTGTCCGCTCGCAGACCTGCTTCGCAATGCTGGCGTCGGTTCACATGACCGTGCATCGAGGATTCAGGCAAAGCTCTCGTCCTTGACTCCAGCGCAACAGCAAATTCTCGAGCGCCTTGTCGACGAGGCTCTTGCGCTTCTGGAAACTTCGCAAGGTAGAAAGCCCCAGAGGGCTACAGCGCGATCGACTAGAAAAGAAACGTGATCTTTGGCAGTAACGTCACGCAGCCGCGAGAAATCGGCTACAGATCTGCGACTTTCGCTACGACTGCTTCCTGTGTCGGATCGACATAGCACCAGCGAGTGCGACTTTTCGCTTATCGAATCCGGTGACGTACTGTGCGTGCTCACTCGATCTGATTCGAGCATTTGTTGTGTGCGTCAACCGTGCGTTGTAGGCCGCGAGTACGGGCTCTGCTTCCGCTGAGTCGATCACTAGCAACGTGTGTACGATAAAAATCCGGCCGGTTTTCCGTCCTTCGAGTCCGACAGCAAGTGCCGCATGCAGTGCGGTCTGACATGGCTGCCGAAAAGTCAGGATTACTGGCCGAGTACGCGACACCTCCTGCTCGCAGAATCGAAGAACTTCGGCATGCGATCCTTCGAAGTTGGTCGGATGTAGTCCCCAGTATAGTTCTCGAATCAATGTCTGCAGTTCATCAAGTGACACGCCTGAGAGATAAAACCGCTGTGCGCGACGCCAGAAGTCCGCTTCAGGGCTGCGACGACGCGACGACATACGCAGTGGATCAGATAGGCACCCAAGCATTGCGAGTGCCATTGCTGCTGCGTGCAGGGCACAGCCACCGTCCCAAGAGCCTTGAAAACTGAACGCTGGAGTATTCGAGCCGGCTAGCATGAGGCGTTGGCCGCACTGAAGAGCCGGATGGAGTTTTTGTACTGTGAACTCCATCGCGTCAGTATTCGGACGGCAACAAAAGAGTCGTTGATCGGCGATCTGCTTCGGTGATGATCCATAGCCGTTCGCGAATGTTTCCAAGTTCGTACACTGACAGCGGACGGGTCTGATTCGTAACAGCGAGATCGTTCGACCGAGCGTCGACTGTGCAGACCACTCCCCAATCTCCTTTGCCGTGTCGTCGAAGTAGCTCATCGGCGTTTGTGCCGGTTCGATCAAGAAGATCGAGCGCCCCGGGCGTAGCGACAATCAATCCGAGAGGGAACAGAGGACCACAATGAAACGTGTTCATAGTTAGGTATCCGGAATAATTTGAGCGTGCAAAGGCACCGAACTTATGTTCGGAAGCAAGCTCAAGGGTGGAAAGACTGAAACGCGAGGCGATACAAGAGCGTTTCAGGAAAGTTAGGTGCGGGAAGTAGGTCGCGGGAGCCGTTGAAGATGCGACGCCCAGGCAGAGCTGAAAGACGTGCAGGTAATCACGAGGCAGAGAGGCAAAACGCGAGATTTTTGCCAAAAAATGACAAAAACACTCAAAAACGGCTCATCTACGGGAGAAATGTATCACATTCCTCTCAAGAGCAATAAAAGGGTAGGATTGATCGTCATGTAATCGGCAATTTTTACTTTATTTGAGATTTGGCCCTCTCCCAGTCCGACTGATTGGGAGCGGAGATGCCCATGGGGCCAATTTTACGGCCCGTCATGGGCTCCGACTGACCGGGTCTAGGGTTTGGGTCGCGAGTGGCCGCACGGCGACACTATGCCCCGGGATTTTCGATTGAAATGAAATTGTAAATATTGGTGCGACGCGACATACTGCTGTCGGCCCAGGGTGGTCCGAAAAAACCGGGATTTTGCTCATTTTTTGAGCAAAAAAGGCCAGATAGGTTGTTCTGTAGTCCGAAGCCACCGTGAGGCAGCGACCAGCCTTACTTTTTATCCAGTCTAGGCCCACTTTGACTCAAACATCAACTTGAAGGCCGCCAGCGATGTGAGCGTAGTGAATAGATATCACTGGCCACGTCGTTCGGCACCCGTGGACGCTTCGCCAAAGTACATACGCTTGCCGGTTAGGACGTCGCAGCGCCGCCGCCCTTGGTGATCGGCAGTTCCGGCGAGCCGCCAGATGGAGGGGCCGCTATCGACCCGTCTCCACATTCGAACCTCAAGCATCCAATGGCTGTTCTTAGCTTAATTGCAGCCGCTGCGGCAGTTCAACTAACCGGTGCCACTTCGCGGTGTCGGCCGCGACGCGCTGGCCTATCTCGGACTGCATCACAGCGTCAGTGGCTGCAGAGTCGGCAAACTACCCCCTCGCAACTCGCACACCAGTCCCGGATTTTCCGACGATTTACGCTGGCGGACCGCCGGCGGGGTAAAATCCCTCCGCATTGTTACGCGCACCCTTAAAATAAACAAAAGTCCCAACGGCTCAAGGACATGGCTACAAACGAAGCGTTCTCCCGGGTGCTGATCGACGCCCTGCTGGCGGATCAGGGATGGAAGACCACCGACCCGACGCAGGTGCGGTACGAGGTGGTGATGCTGGACGGCACACGTGCCGACTACGTTCTATGCGACCGGCATGGGCGTTCGCTGGCTGTCGTCGAAGCCAAGCGCTTCACGACGAACCCAGCAGACGCTGCGGCGCAGGCGAAGCGCTACGCAGAGCACCTGAAAGTACCTTACATTTTTCTGGCAAACGGCGCCGAAGTGCTCTTTTGGGAGTGGCAAAAGCAAGCCTTTCCGCATCCGGTGAAGACATTTTTCAGGCAAGACGATCTCGAACGCCGCTTCGCGAGCCTGACCGTCCGCAAGGACCTGTTGTCCGTACCGATCGACCAGAAGATCGTGGAGCGGGACTACCAGGCCAAGTGTATCGACAAGCTCTGCGAGGAAATGCAGCAGGGCCGGCGCAAGTTGCTCGTCGAAATGGCGACGGGCACCGGCAAGACGCGTACGGCGGCGGCACTCATCAAGCGGCTGTTCGAAGCCAACGCCATCACTCGCGTGCTTTTCCTGGTGGACCGCATCCCACTGGCGAAGCAAACCGAAGACGCCTTCGCTGAAAACCTGCCGGACTATCCCGCGTACGTGCTGCGCGCGGGGCGCCGCTTCCAGGACGAGAAGCGAATCACGGTGACGACGTTGCAGAGCATGATCAACGTTTATACCGAGTATTCGTCTGGCTACTTCGATCTGGTCATTTCCGACGAGTGTCACCGCAGTATTTACGGGCAGTGGTCTGGCGTTCTCAAATACTTCGACGGTGTGCAGATTGGCCTGACCGCCACGCCCTGCGTCGCCAACCTCGACGACGCACAGGCCGATGAGGAAGACCATCAGTTCGTGCGCGACACGCTTCGGTTCTTTGAGGTCGATAAACCGAACTTCTCGTACAAACTGAAAGACGCCATTCAGGATGGCTGGCTCGTCCCATATCAGGTCTACGCAGCAAAAACCGTGAAGACAGCTGCAGAAGGCGGATTCGAGGTTCATCGCAACGATATCGACTGGTCCGCGATGGACGACGAGACCTCCGCTGAGTTCGAGCAACTGTTTGCGAGCCGCGACCCCATCATGATCGACCCGGCCGCTCTTGAGCGTCGGTTCACCATCCCCGAGCGTAACCGTGCCATCGTCCGCGAGTTCCGCGACGTGCTCAAAAACGGTTTCACGGACCAGAAGGGCGTACTCCGGATGCCGCTGATCGGAAAGACCATCGTCTTCGCGGTCAACAAGAAGCACGCCGAGACGCTGGCGAACCTCTTCGACGCCGAGTTCGCGGACAAAAAGCCGTCGCCGGATGTCCGTTATGCCGATTACGTGGTGTCGGGCGCAGGGCCGGACGACACGATCGACGCAATGGCGAAGATCAAACGGTTCAAGAAAGAGCAGTTTCCGCAGATCCTGGTGTCGGTCAACATGCTGGATACGGGTTTCGACTGTCCGGACGTCGTGAACCTCGTATTCGCGCGCTTCACGCGCTCCGCTATCCTCTATCAGCAGATGCGCGGTCGCGGCACACGAAAGGCGAAGAACAAGCCCGTTTTCACTATGTTCGACTTCGTGGGTGTGGTGGCGTACCACGGTGACGAGGACGCAGTGGGTGAGGGCGGCATCGTCGTGTCCAAGACGCCACAAACGAAGAAGTACGAACCGACGCGACTGCTGTCACTAGATGTGGACGATCACATCGACCCGTCCACGCGTGAGTGGATCACGATGGACGAGGACGGGAATATGCAGTTCCCAGACGCCTCGCAGCAGCGAGCCGAAGAATTGGGCGCTCGCTTCGAAGCATGGCGTTTGCAGCAGACCGTTTCGGCAGAACAGGACCGTTGGCTGCGCATCCTCGGTGCGCAGATCCGCGCAAACGCCGACGACCTCACGGAGTTGTTCGCAGAGCATTTCGCCTATTTCCATACCTTTTCGCAAATGGGCGGCCTGCGCGAAGCTGAGCGTGTCTTCGGATCGAGCGAAGCAGTCCAAAACATCATTGGCTCGCTGAACGCTGCGCTTTTCCCTGTCGACGATTCAGGCGCTCCTGACGCGCCAAGCGACCAGCCGGTTGCGCACTAACTTCATCAATACGCAAGGTAGGACCTATGCCATTAACTCCGAACATGCGGCGGTCGATTGACCAGATTCGAGATTACCTGTTCGGCGGCGGTTATCCGGACCCGGTGTCAAACGCAGAACAACTGTCGTTCCTGTTTTTCTTCTACCTCATCGAAGGCATTGACGCCGAGAACACCATGAAGGCCCGGGTGCTCAAGCGCCCGTATCCGAGCCTGTTCGCTGGCGAGTGGAACGTGAAGAACCCGCTCAACGCCGATGCTGGCAAAGACACGATCCCGCGTGACCGTTTCAAATGGTCGGTGTGGGCGAAAGCCATGTCGGGCGAATCGCTCGTGCGCTTCCTGCGCGATGAAGTGTTTCCGTTCTTCTCCGCAATGGGCGAAAACGCGGCGCACAACTTCATGGACGGGGCGCGTCTGAACATCACGGACCCGACCGTGCTCACGCAGGTGATCAACCTCGTGGACGGTCTAAGGCTGGATGCGGCGGACGCTGACACGAAAGGCGACCTCTTCGAACATGTCCTGCGGCAAATCAAACAGGCTGGCGAACTTGGTCAGTTCCGCACGCCCCGGCACGTGATCCGGTTTATCACGGAAATGATAGACCCGAAGATCGGGGAAACCATCTACGACCCTGCTGCGGGCACCGCCGGATTCCTTGTTGCCGCCTACAACCACATCCGTGTAGCGAACTCCTCCCCCAGTGCAATCGAGTTGGTCGAGATGGACGGCAAGCAGCAACGGCGCGGCGCGGGTGACCGGCTGTCAGTCGCACAAAACACGGCGTTACAGAACGCAACCTTTTACGGGAATGACGTCGATCCAAAGATGGTTCACCTAGCGACGATGAACCTCATCTTGCGCGGGTTGCCGAACGTTCGGGTCCGCCTGCGTAACGTCCTGACGACGACCATCGAACGCGAGCATAAGGAAGCGTTGGGTCTGCCGGTCGATGGTTTTCATGTAATCCTCGCTAACCCGCCGTTCGCCGGTCGCGTGGACAAGGACCGAGTGGTGGAGGATGTGAAGGTTGGCAGCAGCACTGCGACCGAGCTGCTCTTCTTGAAATACATGATCGACAGTCTGCGCGACGGTGGAAGGTGCGGTGTCATCATCCCGGAAGGCGTTCTGTTTGGCTCTACCGGTGCTCACAAGGAACTCCGGCGCCAACTGGTCGAGAACAACCGAGTCGATGCGGTCCTTTCGTTACCAGGCGGAGTGTTCCAGCCGTACTCTGGCGTAAAAACTTCGGTGCTGTTCTTCAGGAAGGGCGGGCGCACGGAGAACGTGCTGTTCCTGCACGCGGACAATGATGGCTACAAGATGGACGCGAACCATGACGTCCCCATTGAGGCCGACGACTTGCCCGACCTAGCGAACGTGTTCTACGAGCGTGAGACGAAACTGACCGCTTGGCAAGGCCGAACCGCCGAGGACGAATGGCAGGAAAAATGGTGGTTCGCTGACGTGGCCACGCTGCGCGCCAACGAGTTCAAGCTTTCCGCCGGGCAGTACCGTCCGCTGAGCAACGCTGCGGTCGAGCATCGAGACCCGAAAGAACTGCTCGACGAACTGGCGGCGCTCGAAAATGAGATCGCCGGGGAAGTGCAGGCGTTGAGCACGGCGTGGGTGGAGTTCGTTCAATGACCACTCAGCAGTTAAGAGACCTGTGCGCGATCCGGCATGGCGGTACGCCGAGCAAGGCCAATGCCGCGTTCTGGCGGGGCGACATTCCTTGGGTATCGCCCAAGGATATGAAAAGCAGCCTGATCCAGGACGCCACGGACCACATATCGGCCGAAGCGGTCGAAAACTCCGCGACAAGCCTCGTTCCAGCGAAGACGATTCTGGTGGTTGTGCGCTCCGGCATCCTTGCGCATACCCTACCCGTCGCACAGACGGCGCGCCCGCTCGCGTTCAACCAAGACATCAAAGCCTTGACGCCGGACGCCAGCAAAGTGGATCCGGACTATGTGTACTGGTTCTTGCGTGCACGCGCGGCGCACACCATCCAGCAAGGTGTGAAGAAGGGAGCAACCGTCCACAGTTTGCGATCTGGTTTCCTGGAGGGCCTTCCGGTTCCGATGCGCTCCGACGCCAAGCAGCGCGAGATAGTCGATCTGCTGTCCCGAGCGGACGGCATTATCAAACTGCGTAAAGATGCGCAGCGCGTTGTGGCAGATCTTCTGCCTGCCACCTTCGCGGGGATCTTCGGCGACCCCGGAACCAATCCGATGGACTGGCCGATGTCCACATTTGGCGACATCCTTGCATCGGCGGACTACGGCAGCAGTGCGAAAGCGTCCAGTGACGCGGTTGGGTTGCCGATGATCCGAATGGGGAACGTGACCTATGCGGGCGATCTGGACCTGAACGATTTGAAATACGTCGAGTTGGAGGCCGAAGAGGTCGAGCGGTTTGGGCTGCGTGAGGGCGACATCCTGTTCAACCGGACCAACAGCAAGGAGCTTGTTGGCAAGACTGGTCTTTGGGACGGATCAACCGATGCCATCCTTGCGTCGTATTTTATCCGGCTCCGTGTGAATCGTACGATGGTCTCGCCAACCTACGTGTGGGCGTTCATGAACTCCCCGCACATGAAGCGGGTGCTTTTCGCCACGGCGCGCGGCGCAGTCGGGCAATCGAACATCAACAGCAAAGAGTTAAAGGCGTTTCGTATTCCGTTGCCGCCCGAGCATTTGCAGAAGAAGTTTGAGGAGCAGTGCCGGGCGCTTGCCGACGTGGCGGCTCAGCAGCGTCGGTCGCTGGAAAAAGCCGAGGCCGCATTCCGTGCTCTAATGGCTCAGTGTTTTCCAACGTGAGCCATCTCAGACCCTGAGGCTAAGGGCTCTATCCACACCTGACGACTACCCCGCATGAACGCGACGTTCTACGCCGGGATCGCCGGCTTGCACCTGCCGCCCGGCAAGGACGAGATCGACCTCGGGCAAGGTTTAGTCCTGCGTCGCACGTATGCGCACCTCATGAGTTCGTACACGATGGCGTTCAACCCGCCCGAGGCGCCGGGCAAGCATCACCCGGGCCCGTGGAAGGCGATGTCCCGTCACGACAGATTCGACGTCCACGTGGAACTGGTCATCCCCAGCTGCTATAAGCCACCAGGGGATCTAACACCGTACGAGGTCGCTCGCACTATCACTAGCGTGCTGCGGCTGTTCGTCAATCCGATTATTCGCTTTCTCGTGCAATCGACGCATTCCCTCTCCGAGGTAGCGTCGCTGCCGGATCAGGAGATCTGTCTCACGCCCGTCGAATCCACGAAGCAATACGTCGAACTGGCTCTGGGGAACCCCGGCAACGAGGCGGCGCACCTCGATTGGGTGCGCAAATACTGGTCGAACGCCGTCGCGCTCATGGCATCGCACGCGGACTTCCGCCTGGCGATGGAAGCGTTCGAACTGTCCACGTTTGTCCCGCACCACGCGCTGACGCTCGTGTCGCTGTGGGGCGCGCTCGAAGCGCTGTTCTCGCCCTCCACGTCGGAACTGCGGTTCCGCGTGTCGGTGCTCATCGCGTCGTACGTGCACCCACCCGGTGAACCGCGGCTGGCTCTCCAACGCGAGATTTTCGACCTGTACGACAAACGGTCCGCCGCGGCGCACGGGAAACCGAAGCACAACACCATGCACCTCGTTCAGACGTTCAACATCCTGCAACGGGTGCTCGTGCGGATGGTCGAGGAGGGCGAGGTCCCCAGCAAGACGGCGCTCAACAACATGTTACTGGGCGCACCATAAGCGGATCGGCGCCACGCGCCGTGGCTTTCCCCCTCTGACGCACAGGTCCTGCCGCCCCTTCGCATCGTCCGTGAGGACATGCACGGACGGCGCCGTTGAACGGAAACTGGAGGTGCGCTTTTGAGTATCGGCGGCGTTCACACAAAGCGTTTCGGCCGCGGATCAAGACGCATTAGGCGTTTGTACGAGTCCTTTTCGACTCTCCTCGCGCACGTCCGCTAATTACAGTTCAACGGTCGTTTAGCCGTAGTATCCAGATGGCCGCTTTTGGCCGCAAGCAACCAAGTGCGGCCGACCTTAGTCGACCCATTGCAGTCCTTCGTGCCCTTTTCCAGAAGACGTTTGTTCTAAACGTCGGTGACCATTCTTCGGTAAAACGCAGCTGGTGGCCGATTTGACGGCGAACGGTGAGGCTATGTCACCATTGTCGTCGCCTCTTTGTGCCCGCTCGCCGGCCGGACTCGTCTTATCAGTGGCTATGCGTGCTGCAATTTCGCGATCTACATTTCATCTAAACTTCAGACGCGTGGCACAATGAAGGCAGAACCCGGGGTGTGCAGCGTTGCGTTGAAGAGCGCTCGAATTCTTGTGGGATAGACGTGTGATCAATAAACCCTAGAGCATGACGCTAGATTCTCTATATACAACCCTCGAACGTTGGTTCGCACGGAAGACAGCAAACTCCGGCGTGCGACGCACTTCGGACTCACAGATTGCGCTAGCTAGCGACATTGGCCTCGTTCGCGAAGAAAACCAGGATCGCGTAGGCGCAATGCGTTTTCGCGATAGCGACGCAAGCAGTGTCGTCCTGGTAGCGCTCGCAGACGGAATGGGTGGAATGCGCGACGGCGGTCAATGCGCGGCGATGGTTCTTGCCAGGTTCTTCGCGGATTTCGCGAGCTCGACCGGCAAGGATTACGAATCCCGACTTCTTGCTGCAGTGCTCGCCGCCAATCGAACGGTACACGAACGGTTTAGTGGAGGCGGTGGGGCGACACTGAGCGCCATTCTTGCAACCCAAAGCGGTAAAATCTTCGCTGTGAACGTCGGCGATAGTCGCATCTATCGCTTTGGATGGAGACTCCTCCAACAACTGACGACCGACGATACGCTTGCGGGACAGCTGAATCGAAAAAGCGAAGGAATCGGAAGCAACGAGCTTCTACAGTTTGTAGGCATAGGCCGGGAAATCGAGCCGCATGTCTTCGAAACAGAGAATGATTTTGGGACGACGGGCTTTCTACTGACGTCAGACGGAGTGCATTTTCTGCCGAAGGAGTCAATGGAAGCGGTGATGTCGCATGCCCCCGAGCCGCCAATAGGAATGAAGCGACTCGTCGACCTCGCGAAATGGAGCGGAGGACACGACAATGCGAGCGCTGCATTAGTGCTAGCACCACCGGCGCCGATTTCTGACTTGGCGGACGATGCCTACTTAGCGGTCGAAGTATGGGACCCGTTTGGCGACGTGCAATGCGTGATCTTCGCGAAACAGCCTCCGAAAGTCGTTGTTGAAAACTCACGGATCGTGCCACCGACTCCGAAGGTGGAGAAAGTCGCGACGAAGAAGTCGAGAGCACCTCGTAAGCAGAAAAATAAAACCTCCCCTGCGATGCGGCAGGAGAAAGATAGCGGGGCAATGGGAGGGACGGGCACGCCTAGTGCGGAGGTAAAAGGAGAAGACAAGCCAAATGCTCCGCAGTTGATCATTGATTTTCCGAATAAATCATCTGGCCGGTGATTGTCAAGAAATGAATAAATTACCTGAGAGGTACGTGGCGGATGGACGACACGCTGCGGGCGGCATGGGGTCCGTCATTTTTTGCGACGATACGCATCTCGACCGTAAAGTTGCAATCAAGTTTATCGCTAATGCCCAAGATCAACGTCGAATAGTTGATGAGCTGAAAGCCCTCCTAAAAATGCGTTCGAAACATGTCGTGCAGGTTTTCGACATTGTTTCCGATGGCAAAGAAGTCGGAATCGTTCAAGAGTTCATCAACGGGACGGACCTTCTCGATATCAAGTTGCCATTTGGTACGCCAGACCTCTACATGCGCGCCATCTGGCAAGTTGCAGCCGGGATCGCTGACATTCACGCCATAGACGTAATCCACCGCGACATCAAACCCAACAACATGCGCCTCGACCCCGAGGGTATAGTTAAGATCTATGACTTTGGGTTGGCACGTGACGATGGCAAAGATGCAAAGACCCAAGGTTTTGTTGGCACACCGCATTTTGCAGCTCCAGAGTTGTATCGGTTCGCAGATGTGCGCTTCACAAAAGCAGTCGACGTTTACGCGTTCGGTGTTACAGCTTTGTACCTTGCGAAACAAAACCTGCCCGCGGAGCTAAAGGCTATGCCGCCTCGGCTGGGGGGCATCAATTTTTTTGCTGACGTCGAAATTCCGCTTCCTGTCGCTCAGATCCTGAATCTGTGTTTGAGGGAAATTCCGGAGGAACGGCCGATCATGTCGGAGGTGCGCGATGTTTTGGCCCGCTATTTGTTGAGAGACAGGCACCAGGCGGTAGTAGTATTCCAGAATCGCTCTTCTACCCTCAATTCAACGAATCGGGAGGTGCGCCTGAACTTGCAGGGAGCTGGGATGTTGAGGATCCGTTATGACGGACTCACGTTTCAAGTCATGGAATTTTCTGGTGCAGTCGCTATTAACAATCGTGATGCCGAACAAGGCATGATTTTGCCTGGATCATGCGTGGTGGCGCTTGGAGAACCGCAGTCGCGAGATCGCAAATACATCACGTTCGACTTATCTCAGCCGGAGATTGTTCTATGAGTGGCCCCTTAAAGGATGGAACCTGCGTCGGTGCCCGATACACGGTGATCGGTTACTTGGGTGAGGGCGGCATGCAGTATGTCTACAGAGCGCACGACCGCGTCCTTGACCGCGACGTAGCTTTGAAGACACCAAAAAACAGTGCGGCGAGCAAACGGTTCAAGCGAAGTGCCGTGCTTTCGGCCAGCGTAAATCATCCGAACGTCGCTAAAACATTGGATTACCTTGAGGTCGACGAACAGCTGTTCCTGATTGAAGAACTAATCGAAGGAACTGACCTCGACCGTGCCCTGTTGAGCGAGGTGAAGCACGTTGATCCGTATCTGGCGGCGAAGATTTTCCACCATATCGCGAAGGGCGTAGCGGCTGCTCACCACGCCGGAGTCGTTCACCGAGACCTAAAGCCGACTAACATCATGTCGACAGGTGGTCTCGGTGTGGTGGAGTTGAAGGTCACGGACTTCGGGATTGCGAAGATGGCAGAGGAGGAGATTGTCGAGGCCGTGGAAGGTGGCAGTTCGACGATTACGACCTCTAGAACAGCTCTCGGCGCGCTTCCCTACATGGCTCCCGAAGCCATAGACACACCCAGGGACGTCGGACGCCCTGCCGACATTTGGTCCATCGGCGCAATGATGTATCACCTGATGACCGGAGAGACACCGTATGGCGTCGGTTTGCGCGTCGTCGCAAAGATTCTTGAGGCTGCGCCGCCAGTATTTCCTGCATTCGTGACGTCAAACCCGCAATTTTCCCCGCTTTCAACCAGGCTGATTGCGCTCGTCCATCGATGCATGGCGAAAGACCCGTTGAACCGGCCGACTGCGGATGAACTCGTCCAGCTCTGCGGTGAATTATGTTATCCCGTAACGCTGCGATATCGAGGTCGAGTTAAGGATATCCGCTACGATGCGTGGGGATTCATCAACTGCGGCGGAGCCGATGTTTTTTTTCACAATTCAAGTGTCTACGGAGATAAGCCAAAAGTTAACGATCAAGTCGTTTTTTCGAGCTTCGATGGTGATGGCGCCTTTCGCGCGCACCCAGTCATGCTGATACGCCGAGGCTGAAATTGACGATTCTCGTCTCGGAGGCCCAAGAACTATCGTATCGAGAAGATATAAGGCCCCGAGACAGCGCACATATTTCGTTCAGCCACTACGGGCTGGTTCTCAATCGATTGCTCTCGAATTACTAAGAGTTTGAAGCACTGATCGTATCGTTCTCGGCAGTCCGTTGAAATGCTGCTCCCCCAGCGGCGTTTGAATTTGTGCAACGACGGCCACATTCGTCGACAGCAAGGGCCTCGCGCTTGCCCGTTCCGGATTGTGCGGTGCACGCAGCCGGCCTGAAGTTGCGGCGCATTTCTAGTTTTTCTAAGGTCATAATGTCTCAAGTCGGTGTACAGCAACCGATCGAATGATTGACACGTCCATAGCGCAACGCGGCGGACGCTGACCGAATCCGGCCTGACGGCTGAAGTCATTTGCCACAAGCGATTGTTGAACTCGGACGCTCTACGCTGAGCATTAGCGTGATTAAGCGTGGATCAAATGGGTACACCGCAACGAGCTAGCGTCGCAGGGATCGGAGCGTGGATCAATAGAGTCAACCATCAATTTGATCCATGTTATAATTGATCCACATAGTCAAATGATCTGTACAAAATCATGCGCAAGCTCTACTACGGGCGGATTTCGACCACGGACGGCCAGTCCTCGGCGAGCCAGTACGACGACGCCAAAGCCCACGGCGTACTCGACAAGGACGTTTTTATTGACGAGGGCGTTAGCGGCTATCACGTTGCGCCTGACGAGCGGGAGCAGTGGCGCAAAGCGGAGCACGATCTACGGCACGGCGGCGTCCTCATAGTGCGCTGGCTTGACCGGATCAGCCGCCGCTACGATGAGTTACACCGGACCATGCACCGGTTGATGGACCTCGGTGTTCGTGTCGAATGCACACTAAACGGGATGACGTTCGACGGGAAAGCCAAAGATCCCATCGAAAAAGCGACGCGGGACGCCGTTCTGGCATTCATGGCGGCACAGGGCGAAGCGGACTATCGCAATCGGGTAGAGATGCAGCGCCGGGGCGTGGCGATCGCCAAGGCGGAAGGAAAATACAGGGGGCGCGCTCGGTCCCATGACTATGCAGCCATCAAGACATGGCGGGTCGAGCACGGCGCGACTATCAGCAAAACAGCCGAAGAGTTCGGCATCGGTACAGCGACCGTTAAGCGGGCATGCGCCGAGTAAACGACATCCGGGCCAGTATCAATCGTGGAAATCAGAGCCACGGGCAAACAGCGATTGCAGTCCTATTTGCCTGGCCGCGTTGCCGAATACCGCCAGCGCAGTAGTTCATCGGCCGACTGATTGCCGATCGTGACGTCCCGTTGTGAGCGGGCTGCGTAGGTAGTCCGATTTCGGCATGCAGGTGCGTCCAGCCGAGGAGGTTGCTCTTACCGAAGTGGCCCTGCTAAAGTTTCGGGCGCACCGATGAACTCGGTTGAGGCGGGCAAACTTGCAGCCGCCGGATGCGTTTGCTGCTACAAGAATTGGACAACGCCGTGATTAATCCGCCAGCACTAGCATTAAAACGGAGGGCCGCAGAACTGGCGGCGTCAGCACATCGAGAGATGCCACACGATCAAGACTCGGCTGCGCTTCTTTTATTCTATGCGGCGGAATGTGGATTAAAGTCAGCGTACATGTTCCGGAACAACTTGCGCTACGCCGATGAGGCCCGCAGCTTGGCTTCGTCGGCGAGGAGCTTCGTCCACAACCTCTTGGGTTTGATCCACGCATTGAACATACCGCGTTCAAGCATTGGCACTCCCCCGGCCGTGGAACTGGTACGAACGGGAACCCGCGGCGACGTCAGCGTACTGCATCAGGCTTGGCGTTACGGCGAAAAGGTTAGGAACACTGAGGCCCTTTGTGTATGGTTGTTTTCATTAATTGAGTGGTGCACGAAAAACACATGAACACCCATCAGCCGCCGTTGACATGGATGGACGTTGCGAGACGCCTCGCAACGTTGGTTCCGAACTCGCTAGGATTTCCGCAGTCGATTATTCGCGCGAGAGTCGGCTGGTTCGGTATGCTTCTCGAGACTCGTGCATCGGTTGACGAAGAACTGGTCGCCGCTTGGCTCGAGGAGGTTTTTCCCTCACGAGTGCGTAGGCAGCCGCTTCGGCTCGAACTGGACGGTCCACCACACGCAGCCGAACTGACTGTGGAAACGGCAGTTGCCGATGATGGAATGGTTTCCCGCCAGTCATTCGGCATCGTTGATGGCGTGATCGAATTCTCACAACCATGTCAATTCGAGGTGGCGCTTCGACCTGTACCGGTTGTCGCTGCACTGAGCGTGAAGGGTGGAACTGGGCGTACCACAACGGCAACCGCTTTCGCACTACGCTGGGCCACGACAATAAGTCAGCCAATTCTGTTGGTTGACGCCGACCTTGAGGCCCCGGGCATCAGTTACCTGTTCCAAGCGTACGCCGGTACCCCAAAAATTTCTTTGGAAGACGTGATTACCCTTGCGCACTCTGAGGACGATGCGGACTGCCCAGAAACGATCTCATTTGTTGCCGAGAGACTGCGCGATCACGCGATTCCCGGCGACCTATTTGTTCTTCCGCTACGGCGCGAAATTGACGAACTCGCGAGTTCGTCAATTCGCCCAGAACACCTCGCGACGCCGGAGCGGCCCTATGCACTTGCGGACATTTTGTCGCGAATCGCGGCAAAGCTCGGCTGCGGAGGAGTAGTCGTCGATGTGAGAGCTGGGCTAGTGCCTTTGGGTGTGAATCTCGCCATGGACCCCAATGTATCTCCTATCCTTGTAACGACATTGGCAGATCAGTCAATAAGGGCCACTGGAGGTTTGATTCGCTTTTTGTCGAGGGAAATGCGTAGATCTGGTGGATATCTCAGGCGACCACTGCTAGTTATCAACCGCGTACCGGCCGTATTCAAACAAACTGGTATGGATAAGCGGCTAATTGAACCGCTCATTTCAGATCTGCTGTCGAGCTTGGTATCTGATCAGCCTGAGGAGACAGCCGCATCGCAAGGCATATATGATGATTTGGTTGAGCTAGACCCATTTCTCCAAGTCGAAGTTCCGGAATTGCCTGATATTCAGGTTTTATCGGGTGAGTGGAATAGCTATATTGAGCAGATTGCAGGTAGCGGCTTCGCAAAGATAATTGGACCTGGCATCGATCAGTGGATTTCTACTGAACTCGGGCCTGCGTTGGCTCGCGAAAGTGAAGACGCGCTGCGAGTCGAATCAACGCCGCCGGAGGCGGCCCGTCGCGAACTCGCGGTTTACGCGGATCAGCTTATTGCGGCAGAAAATGCTGTTGGGCAGGTTCCGAAGCCTTTGGTCACTCAGTCTCTCGCTGCGTTGACCCAACGTTTTCAATCCGAAGTGCCGATTGCCGTCAGTGAGGGGGCGAAGGGAACCGGGAAAACCCTTGCAGCTCGGTTCTTTATCGCACAAGGGCAATGGGACAAAGCTGTTTTTGAACTTTCGGGCCGACAAGGCGCCATCGCATCAGTTTTGGTTCCGGTGTGTGCATCGATCCAATCTAGTGCGAAGTTTCAAGCGGAGGCAGATGAGGCGCGGGTCGTGGCGGCTTCACTTCTGGGACTGGGCACGCCGGTGAAGATTTACGAAACCACCGCGTGGTTGAAGGAGCAGTTCGGAGCGGGTCATAGCGAGCAAACGTGGGTCGGGATTTGGATGGACGTCGCAGCTTGGAGCGCGGGATTTAAGCCGGGAGTACCGGGCGCAGGGAACGAGTTCATCGAGCATCTTCGTGCTTCGGGCCGAACTGTCGTCGCAATTATAGAAGGCCTGGAGGAACTGTACACAACGCCAGGTGATCCCGGAGTAGATACGGCGATGCGGGCAGTTTTGGTATCGCTCCCGCAAAAGCTTCGTTCCGAAGCGCGTCGGCCGCTCGGTGCGGTAGTCTTTTCACGGAGAGACACGGTTGAGGCGGCGGTCAAGCAAAACCTCGATCAATATCGTAGAGAGTATGCAGCATTTGCACTCACATGGACCGAGGACGACGTACTTGAACTGGCAGCGTGGTTGGCCACACAATCCAACGCTCTACCTGATTTGTGGTCTTCTGAATTTGGGGCGTTGAGCCTTTCCGAAAAGACGGGCCGTCTGGAGCCCCTTTGGGGGCGAAAGTTGGGTCCAGACGATATACCCGGAAAGCGTACAAGAGAGGCATACACTGCGACGTGGATTATCGCTGTGCTTTCTGATCTCCGTGGCCGATTAGTGCCTAGAGACCTCGTCCGCTTGCTGGCCAACGCTGCAACTGTTACGCCGCAAGGTGACGAAGTCGCGATGTATCCTGGAAGGTTACTAGTACCTCGCGCGCTGAGAAGTGCGATAGAACCTACCAGCGATGCAAAGGTTCAAGAAACGGAAGAAGAAATATCCGAGCTCGCGCCGACATTTGCCAAATTTAGAGCACGGGCCGACCAAGTGGCGGCGCCGCTTGGCAACGAAGAGATAGCTGAGATTGGTCTCGACAATTCGGAGGTCCAAGCTCTGATTCGCCATGGCATCGTTTTCGGAGAGTCTGCTCCTTACGAAGTCCCTGAATTGTTTCGACGGGGCTTGGGCTTGCGGCACACGGGTGCTCGGCGCAGCGTGGTCAATCTGTATCGACGTGCGAGACAAGGGTAGCCAAGCGTTTGATAGTTGTTTTGATAGTCCCAAAACAAAAAGCCCCGTAAATCCTTGAATTTACGGGGCTTTTTCCTACATTCTGGCGGAGAGAGGGGGATTCGAACCCCCGATAGGCATTAACCTATACACGCTTTCCAGGCGTGCGACTTAAACCACTCATCCATCTCTCCAGCAAGAGCGAGAGTATAGCAGACTCCCCAAGCGTCCCGCCACTCTCTCGCGGTGACCGTTTATGTGATGAACTGAGCCCCCTTCACCCCAACCGGACCCCCGATGGATCTGCTGAGCCGCCTGCTGGATCTGATGCCCGTCAGCGGGCAACTCGACGCGCGCTGTCATTTCGGCGCGCCGTGGCGTATCGAGAGCGGGGAGGGCACCGCGCGCGAAATCCACTATCACGTGCTGCTGAGCGGCGAAGCGGTGTTCGAGGACGACGCCGGCCCGCCGCTGGCAATGCGCGCCGGCGATATCGTGATGTTGCCGGCGGGCGCGGAGCACGTGCTGCACGACGGCAGCGGCGCGCGGTCGATCCCGTCGGCGAAGCAGTTCATCGCGGGTTTCGAGCTGGTGTCGAACGACGGCGGCGGCGCCCGGGCCGACGTGCTGTGCGGCCGCTTCCTGCTGCCCGCCATGCCGCGCCAGTTGATCCGCGATCATCTGCCGGGCCGCCTGCTGATCCGCACGGCGGGCGAGGCGCCGGCCGGCAACCGGCTGACGCGGCTCGTCGAGCTGATGCGCGAGGAAGCGAACGAGCTTGGCCCGGGCAGCATGGCGCTCGTCAATCACCTGTCGGGCGCGCTGTTCGCGCTGGCGATGCGCTTTGCGAGCGAATCGGGCGAGCCGCCGCGCGGGCTGCTGGCGTTGGCCGCGCGGCCGCGCTTGCAACCGGCGCTGTCGGCGATGTTCGACGCGCCCGGGCATCCGTGGTCGTTGCCGGAACTGGCGGCGCTTTGCCATATGTCGCGCGCCACGTTCGCACGCCACTTCGACGAAGCGATCGGCCGTTCGGCCAGCGATCTGCTGACGGAGATCCGCATGACGATGGCGGGCCGCATGCTGGCCGAGGGCGGCATGGCGGTGGCGGAGATCGGCGAGCGCGTCGGCTACCGATCGGACGCGGCGTTCCAGCGCGTCTTCAAGCGGCAAACCGGCCTGACGCCGGCGCAATGGCGCACGCAAAGCCGTGTTCGCGAGCGCGATGCGCCGACGGAAGGCGAGGCGGCCCGAACCTGAGGCGCAGATCCTCTGTCTGCCATCGCGGGCCGCCGCGCTCTGCGCCGTTCGTCTCGCCGATATACCCGTACGTCCCGCTCTGGCGTGCCCATGTGTGGGAATTCGTCGCGATTCATGCGGTTCCGTGTCACGCAGACTTTCTTCGAACGTTGTACGCTTACGGCTTCGCGCGGATTGGCGCTGCACTGTGCCGGTGCAAGCTGCCCGGCCACGCATCGCTATCCCGCCGCTTCATCCCGCAACGGCATGACACAGGTCCGGCCCGTCATGCCGTCACCGTGCGCCCGGTTGGCAAACCGCAACCGGCGCACACCGCGCCGGCAAGCGCGCCGGCGCATGCATCACGCATTGGCCGCTCCTTTTCTCGATCAGGTGGATACCCAGATGACGACTACGAATTATTCGGACACCCAGCTTCTCATCAACGGCGAGTGGTGCGACGCCGCGAGCGGCAAGACCATCGACGTGGTCAACCCGGCGACGGGCAAGGTGATCGGCAAGGTGGCCCACGCCGGCATCGCCGATCTCGACCGTGCGCTCGACGCCGCCCAGCGCGGTTTCGAAGCCTGGCGCAAGGTGCCGGCGTACGAACGCGCCGGCGTGATGCGCAAGGCCGCCGCACTGGTGCGCGAGCGCGCCGACGCGATCGCGCAACTGATGACGCAGGAACAGGGCAAGCCGCTCGCCGAAGCGAAGATCGAAGTGATGTCGGCCGCCGACATCATCGAATGGTTCGCCGACGAAGGCCGCCGCGTCTACGGCCGCATCGTGCCGCCGCGCAACCTGAACGTGCAGCAGACGGTGGTCAAGGAGCCGGTCGGCCCGGTCGCCGCGTTCACGCCGTGGAACTTCCCGGTCAACCAGGTGGTGCGCAAGCTGAGCGCCGCGCTGGCCACGGGCTGCTCGTTCCTCGTCAAGGCGCCGGAAGAAACTCCGGCCTCGCCGGCGCAACTGCTGCGCGCGTTCGTCGATGCAGGCGTGCCGGCCGGCGTGGTCGGCCTCGTCTACGGCGATCCGGCCGAGATCTCGAACTACCTGATCCCGCACCCGGTGATCCGCAAGGTCACGTTCACGGGCTCGACGCCGGTCGGCAAGCAACTGGCCGCGCTGGCCGGTCTGCACATGAAGCGCGCCACGATGGAACTGGGCGGCCACGCCCCGGTGATCGTCGCGGAAGACGCGGACGTGGAACTGGCCGTCAAGGCCGCCGGCGGCGCGAAGTTCCGCAACGCCGGCCAGGTCTGCATCTCGCCGACGCGTTTCCTGGTCCACAACAGCGTGCGCGACGCGTTCGCGCAGGCGCTGGTCAAGCACGCCGAAAGCCTGAAGGTCGGCGACGGCCTGGCCGCCGGCACGCAACTCGGGCCGCTCGCCAATTCGCGCCGTCTGACGGCGATGGCGAAGGTGGTGGACGACGCGCGCAAGACGGGCGCGAAGATCGCCACGGGCGGCGAGCGCATCGGCAGCGAAGGCAACTTCTTCGCGCCGACCGTGCTGACCGACGTCTCGCTCGAATCCGATGTGTTCAACAACGAGCCGTTCGGCCCGATCGCGGCGATCCGCGGTTTCGATTCGCTGGAAGATGCGATCACCGAGGCGAACCGCCTGCCGTACGGCCTGGCCGGTTATGCGTTCACGAGCGCGTTCAAGAACGTGCATCTGCTGACGCAGCGCCTCGAAGTCGGCATGCTCTGGATCAACCAGCCGGCCACGCCCTGGCCGGAAATGCCGTTCGGCGGCGTCAAGGATTCGGGCTACGGCTCGGAAGGCGGCCCGGAAGCGCTCGAGCCGTACCTCGTGACGAAGGCCGTGCAAGTCACGGCGGCCTGAGCGATGGCCTGACGCATCACGCGATGCACCGGAAAACGCGCCCTGCGGGGCGCGTTTTTTATGCCTGCCGCGGGAGCGATGCCGCGCGCGGCGGCCCGCGCCGGTTCGCGCGCCGGAACGTGCCGACATCGTTGAACGGCACGCCGGCCTCGCGCATCGCGGCGTGGGCCGCGCGCGCCGTCAGTTGCCGCAGATAGAACGGATCGCGCACCACGTAGTGATGGATCGCGTGCGTCGAGCCGAAATTGCAGCAGAACAGCTGGAACGGCGCGAGCCACCAACGGTTCAGCACCTGCGTCTGCTCGATCACGTTGCGCGAGTCGATGTCGCCGAAGTAGTGCAGGCTCGAACTGACGAAGTTCAGGCAGAAGCTGCGCAGCACGTGCGGCCCGACCCAGGTCACCACGAGCAGATCGACGACGTGCAGCGCCGGGCGCCACGCATCGGGAAACGCCGCGCCGGGCAGGCTGATCACGGCCTGCGCCAGCAGCCAGGCATGGCCGATCAGGAACGCGTACCAGAGCGCGTAGTGGAGATAGCCGAGCGGGAAATACGCGGGCCCGTCGGCCAGCCACGAAGCCGCCGCGCCCGCCGGCTCCGCGCTGCGCGCGGCCCGGTAACGCCGGTAGGCGCGCAGCATCCGGCGCGGCCGCAGCGCGATCGCGAGGATGCCGTCGGCGAGCATCAGCAGGCGTCGCAGGCCCCAGCGCTCGCCGTTGGTGATGGCGATTTCCTCGAGATCCGACTCATCGCCCGAATGCAGATGGTGATGCAGATGCAGCCGCTGCCTGAGCCACGGGCTCACGGTGCCGGGCCGCGCGAGCCAGCAGAGCGCCATCATCAGATGCCACGCGAGCCGCTGGCGCCGGAAATACATCGTGTGGATCAGGTCGTGCTCGAGTTCGTGGATCAGCGACGAGGCGAACGCCGCGAGCGGCAGCGCCACGTACCAGGCGATCGCGCCGCGCAGATAGAGCCACGCGCCGGCCAGCATGACCGCGAGCGCCAGCGCCATGATCGCCGCGCCGATCGCGTCCTGATGCGCGAGCCAGGGCAGGCGGGCGCGCCAGGCGTCGCTGGCGGCGTTGACGCGCAGGCGGATGAACGCCGCGCGTTCGGCAGGCGAGCCGTGCGGCGAGGGTGAGGGCGAGCGCGAGGGCGAGACACGGGCCGGGCCGCCCGCGCGAGTGTCGTTGCGTGACGTCGTGCTCAACCGGTCGCTCCCGAGGCCGCCGGCGCGTCGGCGCCGTAGCGCGCGAGCACGCGCGCGCGAATCGACGGCTTGATGTTCGAGTGCTGCATGTCGCCACGGTAATGCGCGACGACGCGCGGGTTCATCACGCGGAACCACAGCGGCGGCAGGTAGGCGAACAGGATCATGGTCGCGTAGCCGGACGGCAATTGCGGCGAATGATCGAAATGGCGCAGCGCCTGGTAGGAGCGCGTCGGGTTGGCATGATGGTCGGCATGGCGCTGAAGCTGGTAGAGGAACAGATTGGTCACCACGTGGTTGCTGTTCCACGAGTGCTCGGGCGAGCAGCGCTCGTAGCGGCCGCTCGGCAACAGGCGGCGGCCCAGCCCGTAGTGCTCGACGTAGTTCACCACCTCGAGCAGCGACGCGCCGTACGCGGCCTGGATCAGCAGGAACGGAATCGCGCGCGGCCCGCCATAGACGATCGCGGCGGCCCACAGCGCGGCCGTCATCGCCCACGCATGCAGCACCTCGTTGCGCGGCGACCACACGCTGCGCCCGTCGCGCGCGAGCCGGTCGCGTTCGAGCCGCCAGGCCGACGCGATGCTGCCCGCCACGGTGCGCGGCAGGAAGGCCCAGAACGATTCGCCGAAGCGCGCGCTGGCCGGATCGTTCGGCGTGGCGACGCGCACGTGATGGCCGCGGTTGTGCTCGACGAAGAAGTGCCCGTAGGCCACTGGCGCGAGCGTGATCTTGGCGAGCCAGCGCTCGCGGCGCGTGGTCTTGTGGCCGAGCTCGTGCGCGGTGTTGATCGAGATGCCGGTGGCCGCGCCGAGCGACATCGCGAAGCCCACGTAGTCGTACCAGGTCAGCGCGACGTGGCGCAGCACCCACATCGCCGCGGCGAACGACACGTACACCACGAACGTCGCCAGATACACGACGCGCCGGTAATAGCGGTCGTTTTCGAGCACGGCCACCTGCGCGTCGGGCGGGTTGTCGACGTCGTCGCCGATCAGCCAGTCGAGCACGGGGATCACGCCGAACGCGAACAGCGGCCCGAACCACCAGAAGATAGGCCAGCCGGTCGCGATCGCGAAGCCCGCCGAGAACATCGGCAGCGTGATCGTCAACGCGCCGAGCAGCCACCAATAACGCTTGCGGTCGGTCCAGCCGACGCTTGCCGTTTGCGGATCAGCCATTGTCTCCCTCCTGTTTTCACCCGGTCAGGCATGCGCGCCGGCCGGCCCTCGCGGGTCTCGTGTTGTGCTTGATTTATAAGGGTTCGGCGTGCGCCGCGCCAAGCGCGCGTCTAGGCGCGGAACTCCAAACGCCGGGCCGGCGGCGGCGCGGCCTCGCAGCGGGGGCGCATCGGGCGATTGAAACGAAGGCGGTGGGCGCGAACCCGGCGCGTCTCGTCGGACGAATCGCGCGGCAGGCCGAGGCCGGGCTGGGCGGCCGGCGCCGAACGCGGCCCGGAAATTGCTCCGCGAGCCGGTAGGTGCCGCCGCGCGCGGCGCCAGGCCGCCGATGCCCGTTTGCTCTGGCCCCCTGCGTGGTTTAATGGCGCCGATCCGTTCGCGCGCCGTGAGCATGCCGCACCGGCCGCCGCGATCCCCGTTCATTCACTTCATGCCGGAGCCTGCCCGTGTCTGCCGAATCCCCCGTTCAACCCGCGATCGTCTGGTTTCGCGACGACCTGCGCATCACCGACAACCCGGCGCTCGCGCGGGCGGCGGAATCGGGCCGGCCGTTCGTCTGCGTCTACGTGTTCGAGCGCGACGGCACCCGCCCGCTCGGCGGCGCGGCGCTCTGGTGGCTCGATGGCGCGCTGCGCGCGCTCGACGCGTCGCTGGCCGCGCACGGCGGCAGCCTGCTGGTGCTCGAGGGCAACGAGCGCGAGACGATCGCCGAACTGGCGCGCGCGCTCGACGCCGGCGCGATCTACTGGAACCGCCGCTACGACGGCCTCGCGCGCGAAACCGACGCCGCGCTCAAGCGCGACCTGAAGGACGCCGGCCTGGAGGTCGAGAGCTTCAACGGCGCGCTGCTGCGCGAGCCCTGGGAATTGCAGACCGGCAGCGGCGGCGCGTTCCAGGTGTTCACGGCGTACTGGCGCGCGGCGTTGCGCAGCGGCGACGTGCGGCCGCCGGAGCCGGAGCCGGCCGAATGGGCGTTCCACGCGCTGCCGGGGGCCATCGCGCGCCGCGCCGTGGGCATCGACGCGCTCGGCCTGCTGCCGACCAAGCCCGATTGGGCGGGCGGCATGCGCGAGGCGTGGACGCCCACCGAGGACGCCGCGTTCGATCTGCTCGAACGCTTTCTCGACAAGACGATTCGCGGCTACGGCGAGAAGCGCGACCGCCCCGATCTGCCGGCCACGAGCCGGCTCGCGCCGTACCTGCGCTTCGGCCAGTTGTCGGCGCGGCAGGTCTGGCACGCGGCGATGGCGGCGTCGCGCGAGGGCGGGGCGGCGGTGGCGGCCGACATCGAGAAGTTCGTCAGCGAGCTGGGCTGGCGCGAATTCAACACGAGCCTGCTGTTCCACTTCCCCGAACTGCCGACCCGCAACTATCGCGACCGTTTCGACGCGATGCCGTGGCGCACCGACAGCGCCGGCTTCGAGGCCTGGTGCCGCGGCCGCACCGGCTATCCGCTGGTGGACGCCGGCATGCGCGAGCTGTGGGCCACGGGCTTCATGCACAACCGCGTGCGGATGGTCACGGCCTCGTTCCTGATCAAGCATCTGCTGATCGACTGGCGCGCCGGCGAGCGCTGGTTCTGGGACACGCTGGTCGACGCCGACATCGCCAACAACGCCGCGAACTGGCAATGGGTGGCCGGTTGCGGGGCCGACGCCGCGCCGTATTTCCGCATCTTCAATCCTGTCACGCAGGGCAAGAAATTCGATCCGGACGGCGCTTACGTGCGGCGCTGGGTGCCCGAGCTGGCGCGCCTGCCGGCCGACGCGATCCACGAGCCGTGGCGCGCCAAGCCGATGGTGCTGGAGGCGGCCGGGGTGCGGCTCGGCCACACCTATCCCGAGCCGATCGTCGATCACGACATGGCGCGCAAGCGCGCGCTCGGCGCGCTGGAAGCCACCAAGGGCTGACGCATCGGTGCGGCGCGTGCGGCCGTGTCCGGGTTGAACCGGACAGTACACGCGCCGCGCGCCGCGGGCGGAACGCTTGTGGCACAGTGCCTCGACCCGTTAGCCGAGGAGACCGCGATGTCCGACGTTCCGCCGAGCCTGCCGCCCGAACCGTTCACCGTGCAGGCCGCCGACGGCTTCGTGCTGAAGGGTTTTGCCTGGCGGCACCGCGCGCCCGACGCCGAGCGGCCCGTGGTGATCGTGCAGTGCGCGACCGCCGTGCGCTGCCGCTATTACTTCCGGTTCGCCGCCTGGCTGTTCGCACAGGGCTGCGACGCGCTCGTCTACGACTATCGCGGCATCGGCGAATCGCGTCCGGCTTCGCTGCGGGCGCTGCGCGCCAACTGGCTCGACTGGGGGCGGCTCGACAGCGAGGCGGTGCTGAACTATGCGATCGGGCAGTTTCCGGGGCAGCCGATCGACATCGTGGCGCACAGCGTGGGCGGCTTCGCCTGCGGGCTGGCCGCGTCGAACGGCCGGGTGCGGCGTGCGGTGACGGTCGGCTCCCAAACGGCGCACTGGCGCGATTACGCGGCCGGCGCGCGGCTGCGCATGACGCTGAAGTGGCACGTGGCGATGCCGCTGCTGGCGCACCTGTTCGGCTATCTGCCCGCGCGCCGGCTCGGCTGGATGGAGGACGTGCCGAAGGGCGTCGCGCTGTCGTGGAGCCGCAGCCGGCCGCGCTTCGAAGATACCTACGTGCGCGCGCCGATCGTCGAGACGCACGAGGAACGGCGCGCGATGGTCGAGCGCTTCACGCGGTTCCGTGCGCCGCTGCTCGCGATCAGCGTGACCGACGATCCGTTCGGCACCGTCGCCGCCACCGAGCGGCTGCTCGGCTACTACGTCAACAGCCCGGTGACGCATCTGCGCATCGCGCCGCGCCAGATCGGCGTCGATGAAATCGGTCATTTCGCGTTTTTCCACAGCCGTTTCGAATCGAGCCTGTGGCCCATTGCGCTGCATTGGCTGCGTCACGGGGCCTTGCCCGCAGGCGCGCCGGGCGAGGTGCTGCGCCAGCCGGTGCCGGTGCCCGAGGCGGCGCTGCCGCCCGGCGCGATCCGGTAAGATCGGCCTCCCGTTCGTCGCCCGTTTACCTCTCGTTTCGCGTCATGGTTTTCGCCTCCGATTCCGCTTCGTCTGCTTCGCTCGTTCCGTCCGCGTCGCTCGCTGCGCCGGCTCCCGCCGTGCCGGCCGAGGACGCGATCGCGCCGCACCGGCTCGTGCCGCTGGCGGTGCCGCAGGCGGCTGCGCGGGCCGGGGTGGGGCTGCTGCGCGTCGATTTCGCGTTCGGCACGCCGCTCGACGCACCGGCCCAC